>NZ_CAMUNF010000001.1:0-356742 GCF_947090205.1 Dialister micraerophilus | reverse complement strand
TCAAAACGTCGTGAGACAGTTTGGTTCATATCCATCGCGGGCGCAAGAAGTTTGAAGGGAGCTGCTCCTAGTACGAGAGGACCGGAGTGGACGGATCAATGGTGTACCGGTTGTCGTGCCAACGGCATGGCCGGAAAGCTACATCCGGAAGGGATAAACGCTGAAAGCATCTAAGTGTGAAGCCCACCTTAAGATGAGACTTCTCATCAGAAATGAGTAAGATTCCTTATAGACTATGAGGTAGATAGGCTGCAAGTGGAAGAGCCGTAAGGTTTGGAGCGATGCAGTACTAATAGATCGAGGTCTTAACTAAAACACTTTGAGAAAACGCAGATGAAAAATTCTTCTATATAGTTTTGAGAGAACACTCTCAGAAACAGTGGCGATAGCTGTGAGGATACACCCGTACCCATGCCGAACACGGTAGTTAAGCTCACAAACGTCGAAAGTACTTGGTTGGAAGCGACCCGGGAGGATAGAAAGCCGCTGATTAGAAAAAGCACATGTTATGAACATAGTGCTTTTTTTATTTATGTAAAAGGCTTTCTATCCGATCGGGGAACCCGGGATAGCGTGCGAACCGATTTGAAGGAGCGAAAGCAACGCACAAAGAGAGTGAGTAGCATGTAGAAGCAAGTAGCGAACGCCTTTTGAAGGAGCGAAGCAACGCACAAAAGGCAGTGAGTCACTATGCGGCACTGATAGAAAGCCGCTGATTAGAAAAAGCACATGTGATGAACATAGTGCTTTTTTTATTTATGTAAAAGGCTTTCTATCCGACCGGGGGTATATATCAATTGTTATATTTATTATTATTTTGATAGTATGTGAACGAAAATTTAGTAATAATATTATTTAAAATTTAAGTTGAATATTTAAGGTGAATAATATTATTATATAAAAGGTATAAGAAAAATGATAAAAATATATAAAGATTGTATTATCGGGTATATTTAAATATGGAAATTGGGGGATGAGGATGTCAAATTCAAAATTTTTGAGATTTGGTATATTATTGTGTCTGGTGGGTGGAGTTCTAATTCATTCCAATGGGGGTGTGAGAGCTGAAGACGGATTTGTTACAAATCCGGTAGCGATTGCTGAAGGGTCTTATTCTTTTGCATCGGGACAGAATTCTATAGCGAAAGGTGAAGATGCCGTAGCGCTGAGTGGCGGACATGCCACGGGGAAAAGAGCTGTATCAATCGGACAATTTTCTTCAGCATCCGGAGATGATGCAATTGCTGTAGGAAAAGAAACAAATGCAGGGAAAGAGTCAGCTGCTTTTGGTATTCGTGCTTCTGCAACGGGAGAAAAATCTTCCGCTTTCGGTGTTGAGGCTTCTGCATCCGGAGACGGTTCGTTTGCATTCGGACAAGGCCAAGCGTTAGGAAAGTATTCTGTGGCGATGGGAGTCGGTACAGTATATGCAAATAAAAATAATAGTGTTGCCATCGGATCTACAGTAAATGCATATGGGATGGCTTCGGCTGCAATAGGGCAGAGTTCTTTTGCGAATGGAGACTTCAGTATCGCTTTGAGTGGAAATGCATATGGAAATTATTCTATAACCGCTGGACATGACTCTCTTACTTTATATGATGATCAAGTTGCAATTGGAACTCGTTCCCTTGCAACCCGTAAGGCGGGAGAAGTCGGATTATTTGCGAAGGATAATCATTCAGCGGAGTGGAAAGCTACAAACAGTTCCGTTTCTATAGGTGCCGATTTAGAAGAAATCAAGGAAAGCGATCCCGACATTTATGAAAATTTATTACATGGAAACCCTGGAAAGTATAACAAAATTACCCGACAGCTTACCGGTGTAGCGGCAGGCAGTCGTGATACCGATGCGGTAAATGTGGCACAACTGAAAGTTCTTAATGAAAAAATTCATAATGCAGGTGCGGTTGCCGGAGCATTGGCAGCGTTGAAGCCGCTGGATTTCGATCCGGATGATAAGTTGAATTTTGCAGTTGGCTATGGAAAATTTGACGAGTATAATGCAATTGCGTTAGGGGCATTTTATCGTCCAAATGAAAGAGTTCTTTTGAATTTAGGTATGGCAAAAGCGAAAGATGAAAAAATTTTAAATTTCGGTGTCGCTTTCCGATTCGGTAAAGGTGTGGCTGTGACGGTAAGTAAGAGTGAATTGGCGAGTCAGGTAAAAAAGCAAGAAGAAATGATACATACTCAACAGGGAAAGATTACCGAATTAACTGAAAGGGTATCTGATTTGACACGACAAATGTCAACTATGCAACAACAAATTAATGAACTTCGTGCTTTAGTGACAAAATAATAATGTATGTGTAAGAATAAAAATCCGCTCAAGAAAGCGGGTTTTTATTTATCTATAAGATTAAAATTTTTATCAGTATAGGTTTATAGTTGTTTTATTTTCTTTTTGATAATGTTTGCAAAAAAATATTATTTTTTCTTGCGTATTTTTTTTATATTGGTATACTGTAGTTAGGATGTCCCGTTTGGGACAATTACAATTGAATAAAGCAAAACATAGAATCTTCCTAAGTAGGAACGGTATGTAGGCTGTTTATTCGAGATTTGATTTTATTGAATTTGCGTGAGGTATGTGCATTCGGTGTATTTTTCGGTACATCGGCTTAAATTCGTAAAACAAATCTGTAAGTCGGAAATTCTTTTTTATTTCGATAAAAGAGTTTTTGATTATTAAATGTTTTGCACTGAAAAGTGCAGTATTCATGTAGGGGAGGAACTATGAGTACGAAAGATGCAATTTATGAATTTTACGGAAAAATATCTTTAAAAAAGGCGGTTCCGTTCGGTTTGCAGCATGTGCTTGCAATGTTTGTCGCAAATATTGCTCCTATACTTATAGTAACCGGAGTTGTAAAAATGCCGGCACATGAGGCGGGAGCGCTTGTTCAGGCTGCGATGATTATCGCCGGAGTCGGTTCGCTTCTTCAAATGTTTCCGTTTTGGAAAATAGGTAGCGGTCTTCCGATTATTATGGGTATAAGTTTTACTTTCGTTTCCGTATTTTGTGTTATAGGGACTAAGTACGGATATGGAGCGGTTCTCGGTGCGGCGCTGGTAGGCGGAATTTTGGAAGGAACGCTCGGTTTGGGTGCAAAATGGTGGAGAAAGCTTGTACCTCCGATTGTATCTGCGAGTGTAGTTACCGCAATCGGATTTTCATTGCTTCCGATAGGTGCAAATTCTTTCGGCGGGGGATTCGGAAATCCGAATTTCGGTGATGCAAATTATCTTATTGTGGGAACTGTAACTTTGGTATCTTGCTTGGCGTTTAATATTTTTGCGAAATCATTTTATAAGCAGCTTTCGGTATTGTTCGGTCTTGTTGTCGGATATATAACGGCATATTTCTTCGGTATGGTGAATCTCGGTCGTTTGACAACGGTTTCTCTTTTCTCGGTGCCGTCATTTATGCCTTATCCTATGGAATTTCATTGGGACGCGATACTTTCGGTAGCACTTATATTCCTTGTTTCTGCGACTGAAACGTTGGGAGATACGTCTGCACTTGCAACAATGGGATTTTCAAAGGATGCGGGGGATAAGGAAATAACCGGAGCAATAACTGTTGACGGTTATATAAGCAGTTTGTCATCAATTTTCGGATGTATGCCGATTACTTCATTCAGTCAGAATGTAGGACTTATAGCAATGACGGGTGTTGTCAACAGAAAGGCAATTGCATCGGGTGCGGTTATTATGATTCTTGCGGGATTGTTCCCGTCATTGGGTGTAATTCTTGCTTCACTTCCGGATGCGGTTTTGGGCGGTTGCACACTTATGATGTTCGGTTCAATTGTGGTCAGCGGTGTCAGAATGATAAGTCAGTGCGGATATTCGCAGAGAAATATGAGTATAGTTGCACTTTCGTTGTCAATCGGTTTGGGATTTACACAGTCGCCGCAAATTTTCCGTATTTTCCCTGATTTGATAAAGAGTGTTTTTGCGGAAAATTGTGTTGCGGTAGTGTTTATAGTAGCTATTATATTGAATTTGATTTTCCCTAAAGATAAAGAAATAGAAGAATAATATGAAAACCGTTTATTTCAAAATAATTTGGAATGAACGGTTTTTTTGTATGTTTTATATTCAAATATTTTTATAACACTTTAATTTAAACGGTAAAATGTTAAATTTAAGGATTATAATGATAATTATCTGTTGATATATCTGTTTAACTTATGTTAAAATGAGTTAAAATTCTAATAGGAGGAGTAAGAAATGACAAAGGAAGAAATGAAACGACTTGTTTGCAAGACGATTGATGATTATGCCGAACAGATTAAAGATTTGGCTATTAATATTCAGTTGGAACCTGAGTTAGGGTTTAAGGAAAAAAAGACGTCTGCAAAGATAGCCAAATTTATGAAAAATTTAGGTTTGGAAGTTGAGACGGGTCTTGCTTTGACAGGTGTAAAGTCTAAGGTTTGCGGAAAGAAAGACGGTCCTACTGTTGCGGTTATATCCGAGTTGGACGCTGTAGGTACGCCTGATGATCCTCGTTGCGATCCGATGACGGGTGCTGCTCATACGTGCGGACATTTCTTACAGATGGCTTCAATGATGGCTGCCTGTGCCGGTATTGTAAAATCCGGAGTTATGAAAGAACTTGCAGGAAATGCCGTATTTTTTGCCGTACCGGCGGAAGAATACGTTGAAATAGATTTTCGTAAACGCATGATTGATGAAGGTAAACTTCATTTCCTCGGCGGAAAGAGTGAACTTGTATATAGAGGATGTTTTGATGATATCGATATGTCAATGATGATGCATTCTCAAGGGGATGCACCTGAAAATTCCGTATACATCGGAACTTCAAGTAACGGTTTTGTGGGTAAGCTTGTGAGATACAAGGGTAAGGCCGCACATGCCGCAAATGCGCCTCATGAGGGTGTAAATGCGTTGAATGCCGCTTGTTTGGGTATTATGGGTGTTAATGCTCTTCGTGAAACTTTCAAGGAAGATGATATGGTTCGTGTTCATCCGATTATTACCAAGGGCGGAGATCTTGTAAATTGCGTTCCGGCCGATGTACGTTTGGAGCTTTATGTACGCGGTAAGACTATGGATGCCATAGATAATGTACATAAGCGTGTAGATGCGGCGTTTAAGGCAGGCGGAGATGCTGTGGGAGCTGAAACGATAATCGAAACATTGCCGGGTATGCTTCCGCTTCATTGCAGTAAGGCTATGAATGAACTTTTCGTAAATAATATCAGGTTTGAATCTCCGTCAACGGAAATAAAGGAAACCGGTCATTTTACGGCTTCTACCGATATGGGTGATATTTCACATTTGATGCCGACAATTCATCCGTTTATCGGAGGCGCAAAGGGCGGTCTTCACACGAAGGAGTTTGAAGTTACAAGCTTTGAGGCTGCCGGAATTTTACCGGGTAAGGCATTTGCAATGAATATCATAGATTTGCTTTATGATAATGCACAGGTTGCAAAGGAAATTATAGATAAAGAAAAACCGTTGCTTACAAAAGAAGAGTACCTGGCGAAAATGGAATCATATTTCAGCCGGTAACTCTGCAGTTATGGGAGGAACCTTGTATGAAAAACCTTAAATTGCACTTAATAGTATTGGTGCTTGTAGTAGTTTCGGAAATTATCGGAACAAAGGCTATAAATATAGGTGTCGGTAAGATAGTATTTTTACCGATGATGTATGCTTTGATTATGGGTGTATTTACGGCACCTCGTTTTACAAAAATTTCTTCCGATAAAGAAATTAAAACGGCAAGCGGACTTTTGGGAATTACGCTTATGCTTTTGATGTCTCGTTACGGTACGCTTGTAGGTCCGACATTACCTAAGATTTTAGCTGCATCCCCTGCACTGATATTGCAAGAGTTCGGAAATATCGGAACTGTATTGGTAGGGATTCCTCTCGCAGTATTTTTCGGACTTAAGAGAGAATCTATAGGTGCGGCACATTCTATTGCACGTGAACCGAATGTTGCGCTCATAGGTGAGCGTTTCGGTTTGGATTCTGCGGAAGGCCGCGGTGTAATGGGTGTGTATATTTGCGGCACAGTTATAGGAACAATTTTCTTCGGACTTATGGCAAGTATTGCCGCAGCTTGTTTACCGTTTCATCCGCTTGCACTTGCCATGGCGGCAGGTGTAGGTTCGGCAAGTATGATGACTGCCGCTGTCGGTTCGCTTTCGGCAATGTATCCGCAAATGGCGGATCAGTTGGCGGCGTTCGGTGCGGCAAGTAATATGCTTTCAGGTCTTGACGGATTATACATGAGTATTTGGCTTGCTCTTCCGCTTTCGGAATGGCTTTATAAGAAATGTTACAGATTGAAATATGGAAAAAATCCTGAAAAATCTCTTGTAAGTGCTTTAACAGGCAAAGAGATAAAACAGTCTGAAAACGAACCGGAAGAAGGAGGCGAATAATATGAAATTGACAGAAATTGCACAGGTATTGGTTATAACAGGTGCTATGTCGCTTGTGGCAAATACTGTAGGTACAAATAATGCATTGGCCGATTCATGGATCGGTATGTTGATTTTGATTGTTATCGCCTTTGTCGGAATGGTATTGGGAAAATATCTTCCCGGTAATGTTCCCGGTGCTGCGTACATAGTAACTTTGGGATGTATAATTACATATCCGGGATTTCCGGGATCTGAATTTGTAAACAATGCTGTAAAACATGTAGGATTTTTGCAACTTTGTACACCGATACTTGCGTATGCAGGTATTGCGATTTGTAAAGATTTGGATGTTTTCGTAAAGAGCAGTTGGAGAATTGTAATTGTAAGTGCGGTAGTATTTATCGGTACATATATCGGTTCGGCAATAATAGCACAATTTATACTTATGAGTATGGGACAAATATAAAATAAAAAATGTACATTTTGCGGTGATTTCCGTAAAATGTACATTTTTTTATTTCTTGTTTACCTGCATATAGTAGAACATATATTGCTGCATTATTCCGGCATTTGTTTTGTAATTGTTGAACGGATTTATACCTTCATATTCGTTTTTTATTATTCTTTCTATCCATACGTCTACCGGAGCACGATTGGTTCTTCCGTATGCAAAAAGTGCCACGCAATTTGCAACTTTTATTCCCACTCCGGGGAAAATTTTCAATGTTTCTATAAGTTTTTCGTCATTATATGCGTAAAGTTCTTCTAAATTTATTTCGCCTTTTCGAATAATTTGAGTTGTTTTGTAAATATAAGGAGCACGATATCCGAGTCCGCAGCTTTCCAAGTCTTTAAGTGCAAGTTCGCTCAATGTTTCGATTGTAGGGAAGGTGTATATCGTTTCGTAATCCGTAGTTTTTTTATTTCCTGCGAGTATGCAGAGTTTTTCTATTGCACTTCGTATCGCCGGTATACTTTTTCTTTGTGATGTAATGAATGTAATTAGCATTTCCCACGGATCTTGATTGAGTATGCGTATTCCTCTTCCTGTACGTGCCGATTTAATAAGGAAAGTGTCGTTTTCAGGAATTTGTTTTCTTATTTCTTTGTAGTTTCTTTCCATATCGAAATAATTTTTCCATACTTTGTTCCATGTACGTTCATCACAAGATATTTCATATGCGTCATCACTCTTTTTTCGTATATATATTATTTCATCGTTTGTGATGAATCTGTAAATGTTTTCTTCAATTTCTTTTCCTCGAAAACATTGTCCGCTGTTTATGATTTTTGTCAAATCGAAGTCGTCGTTAATTTTTATTTCCATAGTTTACTCCTTAATAGAATTAATTACATTATATCAAATGAAAATGCGGCTTGTTATTTAATAAGTTTTCGATAACACTATATTAATAAAATTGAATATAATTTGCTTGATATATGTGCGGTTTTAAACTATAATGATAATGCTCGATATAAAAGGTCGTTCAGTGATTAATTTGGAATATAATCTAAGAGGTGTTTGATATGAAAAGTATTTATGATTTTTCAGTAAAGACAATTTCAGGAGAGGAAAAGTCTTTAGCCGATTATAAGGGTAAGGTTATGCTTATTGTAAATACTGCAAGCAAGTGCGGTTTTACTTATCAGTATGACGGTTTGGAAGCTTTGTACAAGAAGTATAAAGATAAGGGATTTGTAGTTTTAGGTTTTCCGAGCAATCAGTTTTTGCATCAGGAACCGGGCAGTGATTCGGAGATTGCATCATTTTGCCGTTTGAATCATGGCGTTACATTCCCGCTTTTTGCAAAGGGTGATGTTCGTGGTGAAAATGCTCAGCCTTTGTTCAAGTTTTTGACTTCAAAGTGCGGTTTTATGAAATGTCAGTACGACTGCGAAGAAGGAAAAGATTTGCTTGGTTTCCTCAAATCGGATTTCCCGAGTTTTATTTTAGGTGATTCAATAAAGTGGAACTTCACAAAATTTTTGGTAAATCGTGAAGGTGAAGTGGTAGCACGTTTCGAACCGATTACAAAACCTGAAAAGATAGAGTCTTCAATTGAGAAATTGCTCTAAAATATATTGTGCATGGTTTCCATGCACTTTTATTTTGCTATTTATTTTATGGATAAAATTATGTAATATATTATATATATCTGTTTTGAATCGAGGTGAATTTCGTGAAAAAATTTTTCTTTTTCGATATTGACGGAACTTTAAGGTCAAGGGTGCATGACAATTATTCCGACAGTACATTGGAGGCTTTGCATTTATTAAGAAAAAACGGGCATTTTGTCGCTTTGGCTACCGGACGTATTCAAGACGATGCAAAAGAGATTGCAAAAGAACTTGAGGTGGAGTCTTTTATCTCCGACGGAGGTAATGCTCTTACCGTAAATGGCGAGTTGATTTACCATGACGGGCTTCCTATTGATACATGCCATAAGTTTTTGAACGGGTTGGATCCCGAAAAATATCCTGCTGCCGTTGTTATAGATAATGCTCGTGAACGTCATGCAAACAGTTTACTTTATAAAAAAGTCGTTCCGGATGAGTATTATAAAACTTTTACGGATACTTCTCTTGATTTTAACGATTTGGACAGAATTTATAAAATATTTCTCGGTGTAAATTCCGGTGATCGTTTCAGTATAGATTTTCACGGTTTGACTTATTTTTGGTATGAAGACGATACCATGCTTATAGAACCGGTTAATAAGGAACGCGGTATTTTTGAAATGATGAAGAGATACGGTGTTAATGACGATCAAATAGTTGTTTTCGGTGACGGTAAAAATGATGAGGCCATGTTCAGACCGGAGTGGATGAGTGTGGCTATGGGAAATTCTCATCAGAAATTGAAAAATCTTTCAAAATATGTGACGGATTCGGTTGATGATGACGGCATTTACAACGCATGTAAAAAGTTCGGCTGGATATAATATAAAAAAACAGTCTGGTTATAATAGTTTATAAAAATATGACAAAAATATATATCCTGAGTTTAATCAGTGTTTATGCTGAGTTTCAGGGATTTTTGTCATTTTTTGTTGCATTTTTCAGTTTGACAAATGTATGCAGTCTTTATAGAATTAGAGTTAATTGATATTGTTTTTTTAGCAAAAGAGAGTTCAGATGAAGAGTAACGGTCAAGAAAATCGAAATGAAGAAATTCTTTTCGAAATTAAAAATATAGAGCATACATTTGAGTCGCTTGACGGGAAAACGTATACTGCGTTGAAAGGTGTTTCCGCAAGTATAGAAAAGGGGTCTTTTACTGCGATTATAGGTACCAACGGTAGCGGTAAATCTACTTTGGCACGTCATTTGAATGCACTTTTATTACCTACCGAAGGTGAGGTTTTTGTGGACGGAATGTCTACAAAAGATTTTTCGAATGTTTGGAATATTCGTCAAAAAGTCGGTATGGTATTTCAAAATCCGGACAATCAACTTGTAGCGGCAGTTGTGGAAGAAGAAGTTGCATTCGGTCCTGAAAACTTGGGTGTTGAACCTGAAGAAATAAAAAGACGTGTGAAGGAATCGCTTGAAAAAGTTCGTTTGTTGAAATATTTGAAGCATGCTCCTTCGATGCTTTCCGGCGGACAGAAGCAACGTTTGGCGATTGCAGGTGTTTTGGCGATGAAACCTTCCTGCATAGTTCTTGATGAACCTACTGCAATGTTGGATCCTTTAGGAAGAAAAGAAGTAATGAAAACCGTTCATGATTTGAATAGAAATGAGGGTATTACCATTGTTTTGATTACTCATTTCATGGAAGAGGCCGTTACTGCCGATAAAGTTCTTGTAATGAATAAAGGTAAATTGGAATTGCAAGGAACTCCTCGTGAAGTATTTTCAAAAGTTGATGAGTTGACGGGCATGGGGTTGGCGGTTCCCGTTCCTACCGCTATTTCTTACGGTTTGAACAAAAAAGGACTTTCCATAAAAAAGGATTGTATGTCTGATGAAGAATTGGGAGAAGAGTTATGTCGATTTGTGTCGAAAATGTAAATTATATATACGGTAAAGGTACTCCGTATGAGAAAAAAGCTCTTTCGGATATAAATTTGACTTTTAACGAAGGTGAATTTGTAGGTATTATCGGGCATACCGGCAGCGGAAAATCTACTTTGATACAACATTTGAACGGTTTGATACATCCGACGGAAGGAAAAGTGACGATAGACGGAGTAGATTTATCTGATAAATCTCAAGCTGCGATAAAAAAACGTCATTCGGTCGGAATGGTTTTTCAATATCCCGAACATCAGCTTTTTGAAGAAAGTGTGGCAAAGGATATTGCTTTTGCACCTCGGAATTTGGGATGCAATGAAAAAGAAATTGACGAGCGTGTGCGTGAAGCGATGAATTTTGCGGGTTTGGATTACGATACATTTGCAGAACGTTCACCTTTCAGATTGTCGGGCGGACAGCAAAGACGTGTCGCCATTGCCGGTGTAATTGCAATGCGTCCGAAATTTTTGATACTTGATGAACCTTCGGCGGGTTTGGATCCGATAGGAAGAAAAGAAATTTTCGATCGTATAAAAAAAGGATTCAATCAAGGTAAATTTTCGGTTATTTTAGTTTCACACAACATGGACGATATAGCACGTCTTGCAAACAGGCTCTTGGTATTGCACAAAGGTAAAATAGTTTTGGACGGAAATCCGATGGATATTTTTTTGAATAAAAAAGATATTCTAATTGAATGCGGTGTAGATTTGCCGCCTCTTACAAAGACATTGATGCACTTGAAGGAAAAAGGCATAAAAGTTCCGGAGCATGCTACTTCCGTACAAAATGCGATAGATGAAATGTATAATACGCTCAAGGAGGATATATGCTGACTGATATGACTTTAGGACAGTACTATCCGGGAGAATCGGTACTGCATCATATGGATCCGCGTGCAAAAATTTTTTGCATGATGATTGCCGTCATTACGATTTTTTCATCAAACAGCATATATTCGTATTTATTTTCAACGCTGTTTGTGATTTTGACGGTAGCAATTTCAAGAGTGCCGCCTGTAATGATTTGGCGTGCGGTAAAACCGCTGTGGTTTATCCTTATATTTACCATGCTTATACATTTCTTTACAACTCCGGGGACGGATTTAATAGCATATAGATGGTTTCATATAACAAAAGAAGGATTTACCAACGGTATTTTCATGACGTTGAGATTGCTTTTACTTATAATTTTCGCATCACTTCTTACATTTACTACAAGTCCCATAATTCTGACCGACGGTATAGAATCCATACTTACACCGCTGCAACGTTTCGGTGTACCGGCACATGAACTTGCAATGATGATGACGATTGCACTCAGATTTATACCGACATTGCTCGAAGAAACGGACAGGATTATGAAAGCACAAGCATCAAGAGGTGCAGATTTTATAAACGGCAATTTCTTGCAACGTGCAAAAAGCATGATACCGATAATGGTGCCGCTTTTTATTTCATCATTCCGAAGAGCCGACGATTTGGCAACTGCAATGGAAGCACGTTGCTATCGTGGCGGTGAAGGAAGAACAAAAATGACACAATTGTCATACGGTACAAGAGATTACACTGCAATGACGATTACAATCGTTGCATTGGTAATTGTATTTCTAATGAGATATTTCAGTATATAATCGGAAAGTGATATGAGGAATATTTGGATAACGGTTTCATATGACGGAACCGAGTACGCAGGATTTCAAAGACAAGAAAACGGATTTACAGTTCAAGAAGCATTGGAAAAAGTTTTGAAAAAACTTACGGGAGTACATACGACAATTTATTTTGTTGCAAGGACCGATGCCGGAGTACATGCTTACGGACAGGAATGTACTTTTTATACCGAATCTTCAATACCTTCGGAACGTTTTAAAAATGCTATGAATTCGTTGCTTCCCTGCGATATAAGAGTTTTGAAAAGTAAAGAAATGTACGAAGATTTTTCGGTAAGAAAAACAAATTACGGAAAAACATATGCTTATATACTAAGTGAAGACAAAGATATAAATCCTTTTTTGAGAAAATACGTGTGGTATACCGGCAGAAAATTGGACTTGCAAAAGATGAAGGAAGTCGCAAAAGTACTTGAAGGCAAACATGATTTTACATCTTTTCGAGGAAATAATTCGGTTCCCGCAGATCCTGTAAGATTTATAAATGAAGTACGTATAATAAGAAAAAAATCTCTCATTTTTGTTTATGTAACGGGAGAAGGATTTTTATACCATATGGTAAGAAACATGGTAGGTGCATTTGTAGATGCCGGACGTGGAATTATGACACCGGAACGCATAAAAGAAATACTTAAAGCAAAAGACAGAAAAAAACTCGGCGTTACGGCACCTCCTCAAGGACTTGCATTGCTCAAAGTTTATTTTGAACCGATAAGTCATGAAAGTATAAACGAAATATTAAATATAAGTTACTATCCTTGGACTTGTTTATAGAGTATAATAAAGGCAGATAAAATTACCGAAGATAATTCTTCGGTTTTTTGCATTTTCAGATGAATTAATCAAAACAATAAAAATGTTTAATTGATATGAAAATTTCATAAAAATTTTAAATAATTTAAAGTGTGTTAGAATGATTGTGGAATTAATGTCTGTTCAGACGATGAGCAGGGAGGCAATTATGAATAAAAATAAAGTCGTAATAGGTGCTTTGTGTGTTGCACTTTTGCTTTTTTCATCCGGTTGCGGTACACAAAAATCACAAACTGATAAAAAACCGTTGGTAAAAACAATGGTTATAGGAGAAGGACAAAAAGGGAGCGACACGAGTTTTTCCGGAACGGTTCATGGAGGATATGAATCCGCATTGGCATTTCCGGTAGGAGGACGTATTGTGGAAAAATACGTTTCGTCCGGACAACATGTTACTGCAGGGCAGCCTTTGTTTCGTATAGATTCGAAAGATGCCGAAGAAACTGCAAATGCAGCAGAAGGTAAACTTGCAGCTGCCAAAGCGCAATATAATTTGGCGAAAACTACATTGGCACGTTTTCAGAAATTGCATGATATAGATGCAATAAGCGACATGGCAATGGATCAGACACAAAGTCAATTTGAATTGGCACAGGCACAACTCGATCAGGCGCAAGCTATGGTAGGAAGAGCCGAAAATAATTTGAATTTGACGGTTCTTACCGCAGACAGAAGCGGAGTGATAGGAAATACTTTATTTGAAGTGGGACAAGTTGCAGGTCCGGGAATGCCGGTTGCAATTATTGTTGACGACTCCACAAAAGAAGTAAATATTTCTTTGACTGAAAAACAATATTCGAAGTACTCGGTAGGTATGTCTTGTACCGTCACATTCTGGGCATTACCGGATGTGGTCGTTCATGGAGTTATAAAGGAAATAGCCGGAACTCCGAATCCGTCAACCGGTACATATGATGCAAAAATTTCTTTGACAGATGCACCGGAAAATGTGGTCATAGGAATGACAGCACAAGTATCGTTCGGTGATACCGATATGAATAAAATAATCGTACCTCTTACCGCAATTGACGGAAAAGACGGGAAAAATAAAGTGTGGATAGTAGATAACAACAAAGTTCGTCCTGTAATTGTAGAAGTCGGTAAATATACATCTGACGGAATTGAAATAATTTCGGGAATAAAGAAGGGCGATCGCATAGTAACCGCCGGAATCAAACAATTGACAGACGGAGAAGAGGTAAGATTATGAAGCGGTTTAACTTGGCCGAATGGTCTATAAAACATAAGTCCATTATTTATTTCTTCATCATCGTCATTGTATTGGGAGGTATATGGTCATACTTTAATTTGGGAAGAAGTGAAGACCCCGATTTCACAATGAAACAATCGGTAGTTGCGGTAGCATGGCCGGGAGCATCTTCCGAACAAATGGCGGAAAAAGTTGCCGATCCTTTGGAACGCAAATTGCAAGAAACCAAGGGAATAGATAATGTAAAATCCGTTACACATGACGGGAAAACCATTATATACGTTACATTATCCGATTCTGTACCTCAAAAAGATATAGCGACACGTTGGCATGATGTACGCAATTTGGTAAACGATGAAATGAAAAATCTTCCGAGCGGAGTAATAGGACCGTTTGTAAACGATCGTTTTGATGACGTTTACGGATCCATATATGCTGTTACGGGAGATGATTACTCATACGAAGAAAAAAGAAAAGCGGCCGAAGAATTAAGACGTAAATTGTCTACGGTAAAAGATGTACAACAAGTTAAATTGCTCGGAGTACAAGAACAGACAATTTATATTGAAATGGATCAAAATAAATTGGCATCAATGGGAATAAGTCCGGCGAGCGTTTTTCAAATGCTTAAAAGACAAAGTTCTTTGATGCCTTCGGGAATGATACAAACCGGAAGCAGAGATGTTGCAATACGTGTATCCGGACTTTTGGAAAATGAAGATTCCATAAGACAAATACCGATACAAATCGGAGACCGTTCATTCAAAGTCGGAGACATTGCAAGTGTGCATCAAGTATATGCACAACCTGAAAAGTCGCTTATGTACTTTAACGGAAAACCGGCAATAGGTGTTGCAGTATCTATGGTTCCGGGCGGAGATAATACCGTACTCGGTAAAAATTTGCAAAAAGTCGTTGAACAGGAAAAATCGAATTTACCGCTCGGAATGGACATAGGACTTGTAGCGGATCAACCGTCCGTTGTAGTTAACTCCATAGGAGAATTTACCGAATCCCTTATTGAAGCGATAGTAATAGTAATGATAGCAAGCTTCATATCATTGGGACTTTGGAGCGGAATTGTACTTGCACTTTGCATACCGGTAGTAGTCTGTGCATCATTTATTTTTATGAAATGGCAAGGCATAGACTTGCACATTGTATCTTTGGGTTCACTGATTGTGTCGTTGGGGCTTTTGGTAGATGATGCAATTATAGTAATAGAAATGATTCAAGTGAAACTTGAAAATGGTTTAGGCAGAATGGAAGCCGCACAAGCGGCATATAAATCATGCGCAAAACCTATGCTCGCCGGTACACTTATTACGGCAGCGGGATTTATACCCGTAGGATTTTCAAAAGGACCGACAGCGGAATACGTGGGAGCGTTTTTCTTTGTAATAGCCGCCACATTGATACTCTCATGGCTTACATCAATATTTGTAAGTCCGGTACTGGGGTATAAATTTATAAGAATAAATACCGAGAAAAAAGAAAACGCATTCTCTCGTATATCAAAAAAAGTTGCAGACAAAACATATGAAATATTTCATAAATGGATTACATATTGCATACGTTTTAAACGAACCGTCATGATTGCAACGGTAGGTATTTTTGCACTTACAATACTTGCGATACCGTTTGTAAATAAGGAATTTTTCCCCGACTCGGTAAGACCGGAATTGATTTTGGACGTAAACTTGCCGCAAGGATCATCAATTACGGATACGAAAAAAGTAATGTCGGAAATTGCAAACACTCTGTACGGAGACAAGAGAGTTTCATCATTCTCAACCTATATAGGAGATACTGCACCGCGCTTTATATTCCTCTTCGATCCTAAACCTGCCGAAAGCGGACATGGACAAATGATTATCGTTACAACCGGCGGTAAAGGAAGAGATACACTGAAAGAAGAAGTATTAAAAAATATTGCGGAAAAATATCCGGACGTTCAAGCACATATAAGACTTATACAGACCGGACCTCCTTCGGAATATCCGGTAATGCTTCGTCTGAGTGCAGATAATGTAAAGGATACGATTGCACTTGCAAACCGTGCCATGGAATTGATGAAAACAAATAAACACGTTGTAAATCCGAGCATGGATTGGCCGCAAGAAGCACCGACGGTTAAATTGAATATAGATCAAAACAAAGTACGTAAACTCGGAATAGACAACTATGCCGTAGCACAAGATTTATATGTAAAACTCTCGGGAGTAAAAGTCGGAGAATCATACCAAGGTAATCAGAACGTACCTATTTCATTCAAACTTGAAGGCAGCAACACACAACGTTTGGCACAACTTGAATCAATGCCGGTACATATAGGAAATAATAAGTTCGTGCCGCTGGGACAAATTGCGGAAATTTCATACGAAAACGAAGTATCTTCAATTTACAGAAGAAATTTGAAACCGACAATAACATTGCGTTGTGAAGTTCAAGGAAGTACGGCAGATTCGGTAGCGGAAGAATTATACGATGATACACTCAAAGATTTCAGAGAAAATCTTCCGGAAGGCGCAAGTCTTGAAAAAGGCGGAAGACTCGAAATGAGTGAAAAATCTCTGAAAAACTTGGTTGAACCTGTTCCGATTATGATAATATTGATACTCACCGTATTGATATTCGAACTTGAAAAATTACCGCTTATGGCGATAGCTGCAATAACCGGTCCGCTCGGACTTATCGGAGCCATTTGGACACTCCTGATAACAAGACAACCGATAGGATTCGTTTCAATAATCGGTATGATAGCGCTTGCCGGAATGATTATAAGAAACAGTATTATACTGCTTGACCAAATCCGGCAACATCTGTCGGAAGGTATGAGTGCATATGATGCGGTAGTAAAATCCGCAGCACTTCGTTTCAGACCCATTATGCTTTCATCCGTAACGGACGTATTGGGATTCGTACCTCTTATACCTAATCCGTTCTGGAGACCTTTGGCGGTATCCTTTATCGGCGGACTTATGGTTGCAACGGTTATAGGTTTACTTGTCGTACCTGCAATGTACTGCTGGTACTATAAAGTGAATGAACCCGAACGTTAAACGAAAAATCGACCTTGAAGTGTAAAAAATTTTAAGGTCGATTTTTTCATATATTGCCATCTTACAATCTATGAGTTAGAATAAATAGTAATGCTTTTTAAAGATTTATGTTTCAGGGGGAATTTTTATAATGATCAGAGAAGATATTCGCAATATTGCTATTATCGCTCATGTCGATCATGGCAAAACCACACTGGTAGATGCGATGCTCAGACAGAGTCATATTTTCAGAGAAAATCAAAAAGTTGTTGAACGTGTAATGGACTCGAACCCGCTCGAACGTGAACGTGGAATTACAATTTTAGCTAAAAACACTTCGGTAATGCACAACGGAGTTAAGATAAATATAGTAGACACACCCGGCCACGCAGACTTCGGCGGCGAAGTAGAACGTATATTGAACATGGTAGACGGAGTACTGCTTCTTGTAGATTCACACGAAGGTCCGATGCCGCAAACCAAGTATGTTTTGCGTAAAGCACTTGAACATAAACTTAAACCTATAGTAGTTATAAACAAAATAGACAGACCGGATGAACGTATATCCGAAGTGGAAGGAGAAATTCTTGACCTGTTTGTCGAACTCGATGCAGATGACGACCAACTCGATTTTCCGCTTGTATACGCCTCAGCTCGTGACGGTATTGCAAAACTCAATATGAAAGATGAAGGAAAGGACTTGGAACCGTTATTTAAAACAATAATGGAAAGCTGTCCTCCTCCGGAAGGTGAACCGGACGAACCTCTTCAGATTATGGTAACAACACTTGAATCTGACGATTACTTGGGAAAAGTTGCAATCGGACGTATTACAAGAGGTACAGTAAAGAAAGGCATGAAAGTAGCCATAACGGACGGAGAAAAAACAAGAAATGACTTTGTCGGACAATTATTCAACTGGCAAGGAATGAAACGTACTCCTATAGAAGAAGCGAAAATCGGAGATATTGTTGCAATAGCAGGATTTAAAAATATAACAATCGGAGAAACTGTTTCCGATGCCGAACACGTAGAAGCACTTCCGACAATAAAAATTGACGAACCGACATTGTCAATGGTATTTCGTGTAAACAAAAGTCCGTTCGCCGGAAGAGAAGGCGATTATGTAACAAGTCGACACATTCGTGCAAGACTTATGAAAGAAATTGAAACGAATGTAGCATTGAAAGTAGAAGACACAGATACGGCAGATGCATTTTTGGTATCCGGCCGAGGAGAATTACATTTGTCGGTACTCATCGAAGTTATGAGACGTGAAGGATACGAACTTGAAGTATCGAAACCGCAAGTAATTTACAAAGAAATTGACGGGAAACGTTGTGAACCGTTGGAAAGACTTACCATAGAAGTACCGCAAGAATTCATGGGAGCCGTAATGGAAGGCTTGGGACCCAGACGTGCGGAAATGATATCAATGGAAGAACTTGCAGGATACATACGCATGGAATTTTCGATACCGGCACGTGGACTTTTGGGATTCAGAAACGAACTTCTTACAACCACACGCGGAACAGGAATACTCTATCACGTATTCCAAGGATACTCACCGTACAAAGGAGATATTCCTGAACGTACACGCGGATCTCTCGTAGCATTTGAAGCAGGAACTACAACGGCATATGGATTGAACAGTATACTTGAAAGAGGAACACTCTTCATAGATCCGGGCGTTGAAGTATACGAAGGCATGATAATAGGAGAAAACTCAAGAGAAAACGATATGGACGTAAACCCTTGTAAGAAAAAACACCTTACAAACACACGTGCAGCGGGATCCGATGAAGCGATAAGACTTCCACCATGTCGTCAATACACACTTGAAGGCGCATTGGAATGGATAGCCGACGATGAACTTGTAGAAGTAACACCTAAAAGCATAAGAATGAGAAAACAAGTTATTTCACGTCAACTTCGTTACAAAAACGCAAAGAAAAAATAATAAAATCGGAAAAATTAAAAATCCGGAACTTCGGTTTCGGATTTTTTTAGTGTAAAATAAAGAAAATAAGTAAAGTTTAAAGGAGAAAATATGAACAATTCCCGCCCCTTAAACAAATACAAATACGCAATAAAACATATGGTGAAACGTTTTATAAAAGATGATGTCACCGCATTTGCCGCAGAATCGACATACTACTTTATATTGGGATTGGTACCGTTTCTGGTTTTTTTCACAAATGCGATACTGTTTTTTGCCGCACCGCAAATTCAAGTAATAATAAAATTTTTGCACTACCTGCCGCAACAACTTGAAGTGAGTATGGCGGAAAACATATACAGAATAATACAAGGACGAAGCACCGTATGGCTTGCAATCGGTCTTTTCGGTGCACTATGGACATCATCACAAGGTATAAACGTAATTATACGGGCGATGGACAAAATATTTTTTAAAAACAGAAATATTCAAAACTGGATAACGGTAAGTATAAAATCGCTGCTTTTTACATTGCTTATTACATTCAGCCTTATACTGTCACTCGGGATGATAGTATTTGCAAATGCACTTATATACGTAATAGCATACTACTTCGGCATACCGGAAATGTTTTTGGAAATATGGAACATAGCGAAATATGCAATACCTTTCACAATGATGATATTCTCACTTGCCGCATTTTACAGATTTGCACCGGCAAAAAAATGTGCAACATGGCCGGTAATACTTGTGACATCACTGTTTGTAACAGGTATATTGCTCCTGCTAACCGGAATATACGGATACTACATACTTGAAATATCGAAAATGGGAGCAACATACGGATCCTTGATAGGACTGGTCGTACTTTTCATATGGTTCAGACTTGCATCCATAGTAATAATTACCGGAAGTGAATGCATAATGACATGTGAAGAAATAAAAAATATAAAATAAAACACAAAAAAGAGCAGAAAACATACCGCTAAACGAAAAATAAATAAAACGGTACTCTGCTCTTTAAATTTACCGAAAAACGTAAATACTTTAAATTACACCTTCAAAGCCTTCTTGAAATAAGACTTCAATACATCTACAGAAGCGAGGAACTCTTTTCTTTCCTCATCAGTCAAGTTGATTTCTATGATACCCTCAACTCCGTCCTTGCCTATTATTGCCGGAACCGATGTATACACATCATGTACACCGTACTCACCGTCAAGATAAACGGCACATGGAATAACTTTATGTTCATTATGTAAAACCGCACGCACAAGCTCGGAAGTGGAAGCCGTTACACCGTACTCCGTACAACCTTTGCTGCTGTTTTCAATATAACCCTGATTTTTTACCTTCTGTAAAATTACATCCTTAGGTTCAATTTTGTACATGTCGCTTTGCTCACGTAACAACTCATCAATCGGTTTACCTGCAACACTCACATGACTCCAAGGAATCATCGCACTGTTTCCATGTTCACCCAAAAGATAAGCATTGATTGAATTACGATTTATCTTAAGCTGCTGACAAAGCATCAACTGTAAACGTGCGGAATCCAAAGCGGTACCCGAACCGAAAATTTTATTCTTCGGCCAATCCAACTTATATTGCAAATATTGAACAACCACATCACAAGGATTTGTAATGGACATAATAATACCGTCAAACCCCGACTTTTCAATAAGAGGAACAAGCTGCTTGTTAATCTTTATAGTATTTTCGAGCAAAACGAGACGATCATTTGTAAGCTTCATAGAACCGCCGACAGTATTGATAATAATATCGGCATCTTTCATATCGTCGACAGTACCCTGATAAACCTCCACATGGTGAGGATAATAACTTACACCGTCCAAAATATCTCTGATTTCACCGTCCGTTTTTTCCTTTGCAATATCATAAAAAACAATTTCATCGGCAATACCTTGAACAACCAACTGCAAACCCATATGTGCACCGACATTACCCGCACCCAAAATACCTATCTTTCTTGTTTTGATAGACATAATATCCTCCTTTAAATCGAAGAAACAATTTTACGGAAATGTGCTTTCAAAGCGTCAACCGAATTATGTAAATCACGAAATTTATCTGAAGTAAAAACAAGCTTACTGATACTCTCGACATCTTTCTTACCGAGCCGAAAAAAGAAATACATCATGCACACCGTACATATTATCGACATAAACCGAATATGGAAATTTTATGCCTATAAACATAAACGACACGAACAATTTCAGCCGCAGTAGAAGAAATACCGAACTCGGTAACCCTTTGAATCGTTATACATATCCATGAAAATGGACATTTTTGAAACGTTATTTTAAAAACTGTTGTCGAAAACAATATCTGTATCTTTCAAATACTGATTGATATTCATTCCGTCTATATACAAGACTTCAATAATTTATGAAGCTTTCACCATGTTCACCGAGCATAAAAACATAAGAAATTTGCAATTTGTACAAACCTTACGGAAAATCGGTATGTAAACGTGCAGAATACAAAGCAGTACCCGAACAGATTAATTTATTTTTCGTCCAATCCTCTATATTGTAAATATTAAGCAACAATAGCGCAAGGATTTATAATTGAAATAATAAAATAAAAAAGCATTATTTTTTAGATAATGCTTAGCAACGGAAATAAAATTTTTATATAATATTTGAATTTTGCTTAAATATGTATAATGTAAAAATTATCCGTAATTCAGTCCTTGTTCAGTAATTCTTTTTGTAATTCGCAAACGGTGGAGACAATTTTATCTGCGCCGGCTTTTTGAAGTTCTTCTTTTGTTCCGTAACCGTAGGATACTCCTATGGTTTTTATTTTGTTTGCACGACCGCCAGCTATGTCGAATTTTCTGTCGCCTACCATTGTTATTGAAAGGTTACTCGTTTTCGTATTTATTTTCAAATTTTCAAGTGCGTTTCTTATTACTATTTCTTTGCTGTTTTTTGTTATCTTGTTTTCAACTTCGTCTTTTATGTCGCTTCCGCCTATGAAATCGAAAAAGGGAGTCAGTTTGAAGTGGTTTATGATTGCACGCACGTATTCGACCGGTTTGCTCGATGCTACTGCAAGATGCATTCCTTCTTCGTGACATGCCTTCAGAAGATTGTTTATTCCTTTGTATAAATTACATTCGAACATTCCTTTTTCTTCATAGTAGTCACGAAAGTTTGAAAGTGCAAGGGATATTTCTTTTGAGTTCAGTCCGTATACTTCTTTGAATGCCACGTTCAGCGGCGGACCTATGAACATTTCAAGTTTTTTTAAATCGTTTTCGTAGATATTTACCGATTCAAGACAGTATTTTACGGATTTTGTAATTCCTTTTGACGATTCCGATATCGTTCCGTCAAGATCGAATAAAATGTATTTGTCCATTTCACACCTTTGTGTTAAAATTTAATTATAAATTTAAAAAATTGGATATAGTTTTATGAATCGAGGTGATTTTGTTATAATATAGAAAAAGCTCTTGAATTGTTTGTGCGTGTTCAAGATAGAAGTCGATCTTATTTTTTTATATTGTATCAAAGTGTTATGAAAATATCTATTGCTGTAAGTGCCATATTGATTTTAATGGGGTTGTCGGGTGTAATCAAAGGTGAATTGACTCCGACTTCTATAGGTCTTATTGTTATAGGTTTGGTGTCGGGAGTGTTTGCGTATATGAAAAATTTGAAGGATGCGAAGTATAGGATAGATGCCGATTCTGCACGTAATATGGTTAAATCTGAAGAGGCCGTACTTGTAGATGTAAGGGAGTCGAATGAATATGAAAGCGGTCATATTCCCGGTTCCGTTTCCGTTCCGCTTTCAGTTCTTGACGGTAAGATTGAAAAGACGGTGAAAGATAAGAATAAAACTATTATCGTTTATTGTCAAAGCGGCGGAAGAAGTGCAATGGCTTTGCGTGCGCTTGTCGGTAAAGGTTATACTTCGGTGTATGATTTGGGCGGCATAAATTCGTGGCCTTATGAAATTGAACCTTAGATTATATTTAAAAGAATACCTGCTATGGCTGAAAATATTATGTACCATATCGGGTGTTTTTTTAATTTGCGCAATGCAATCCATACGATTGCGGATATAAGTACGGTTTTTATATTGAATATATTTGTAAGCATACTTGGATTTTCAAAAATATTTTGTTGAATCCATGTGGTTTTTGCAACTCCTATTCCTGCAGCTGCAATTAATGCGCATGATGCAGGATTAAGTCCGTAAAAAATATCTTTCAGTGTTTGAGAGTTTTTATTTGTCATAAAAATTTTGTGAATAGATATTATACATAAAAGAGACGGAAGAGTGAGTGAAAGTGTTGCAACAATTCCTCCGTACGGATTTGTAATGCAGTATCCGGCATATGTGGAGATATTTACACCCAAAGGCCCCGGAGCGGATTGTGCAATTGCTATCATGTTTGCAATATCCGCTGTTGTGAACCAACCCGTTTCGGCAGACATTGCATAGAAGAAAGGCAGCGTTGCCAGTCCGCCTCCTACTGCAAAAAGTCCGGCTTGGAAAAATGAAATGAAAATTTGCCAATATATCATTTAATATTCCTTTCGGTTTTAAATTTTCTTACAATGTATCCTGATACACCTGAAAGTATTATCAGTATTGCCGGTGAAAGTGATGTAAAGAGCGACAGCAGCAGTACGATAAGAAATATAAGTAATCCGAAGTTGTCTTTTAAAGATTTTCTTATGAGATTTATTACCGTATCGAGTATAAGTACGGTTACACATGCACGTATACCTTCAAAAGCATATTGTATGTAAATATTGTTCTTGATTGAAGATAAAAACATTGCAACGAATGTAATAATTATTATTGAAGGAGTGATAACTCCTAAAGTTGCAAATGTACCGCCGATTATTCCTTTTTTCTTGCAACCTATAAAAGTTGCTGTGTTTACTGCAATCATTCCGGGTGTACATTGACCTATCGCAAAGTAGTTCATCAATTCTTCTTCTGTCGCCCATTTGTTTTTTTCAACGATTTCTCTTTGTAATATGGGAAGCATCGCATATCCGCCTCCGAATGTCAGTACGCCTACTTTTGCAAATGAAATAAAAAGCTTTAAAAGTTCGTTCATAAATCCTCCTTTATAGATAATATCAGAAATGGAAGGTTGGATTTTGAAAGATTGAAAGATTTTATTATAGAAAAAATTTTTATATTAAGCTAAAAAATTTTGCTATTAGTAAATAATTTATGATATAATACAAAAATAGTAAGCTGACGTGATCCGTTAAGGATACAAAGAAAGATGCAATTGTAAGGGAAACGTACATGCGTTTCCTTTTTTTATCAATAAATTTAATGCGAAAATATTAAATTTGACAGACACATGAACACAGGAGGATACATGTACGAAACATTTAAAGAATTGGGACTTAGTGAAGAGATAATGAAGGCTGTTGCCGATATGGGATTTGAGGAACCTTCACCTATACAAAAAGAAGCTATTCCGATTGCGATGCAAGGTAAGGATTTAATAGGTCAAGCACAGACCGGTACAGGAAAAACTGCAGCATTCGGTATTCCGATTTTGCAAAGAATAGATACTTCCAAACCGGGACCGCAGGCTATTGTGCTTTCACCCACTCGTGAACTTGCCATACAATCTGCCGAAGAAATAAATCATTTGGCACAATATATGAATATAAAAACTATTCCGATTTACGGTGGTCAGGATATAGAGCGTCAATTTCGTGCATTGAAAAAGAAGCCGAATATAATTGTTGCCACTCCGGGCCGTCTTATGGATCATATGAAGCGCAAGACTATCGACCTTTCAAATGTGCAAATTGCTGTACTTGATGAAGGCGATGAAATGGTGGATATGGGATTTATTGACGATATCCGTACTATCATGGCGGCAACTCCTAAAGAAAGACAAACATTGTTTTTCTCCGCTACAATGCCGGCTCCCATTCGTGAACTTGCAAACTCATTTTTGAATGAACCGGAAATTGTAAAAATTAAAGCTGCAACGGTGACAATAGATTTGATTGAACAGGAATATATCGAACTTCCGGATCGCCAAAAATTCGATGCTTTGTGCAGACTTTTGGATATGCAATCACCGGAACTTGCAATCGTTTTCGTAAGAACGAAACGTCGTGCCGATGAAGTAACCGAAGCACTCAAAAAACGTGCATACTCGGCAGAAGGTTTGCATGGAGATTTATCACAGCAAAAACGTGACAGCGTAATAAGACAATTCAAAGAAGGAACGATAGATTTCCTCGTTGCTACCGATGTCGCCGCAAGAGGATTGGATATAAGCGGAGTAACACATGTATACAACTTCGATATGCCTCAAGACCCTGAAATTTATGTACATAGAGTAGGACGTACAGGACGTGCAGGTAAGACAGGACTTGCGACTACATTTGTAATTTCACGTGAAATGGGACAACTTCGTGAAATCGAACGTGTAATCAGAAGAAGAATAAAAAGACGTGCAGTTCCGAGTTTGTCGGAAGTAATTAAAGGTAATGAACGTACTGCAATTGAAACATTGAGAAATACCGCACAATCCGGCGGACTTGAGCATTACATAGAAACAGCCGAAGAACTTTTGAACAATATCGATTCGGTATCGTTGGTATCGGCCGCAATCAAGCTTTTGACAAAGCAGCCTGATATAACACCGGTAAAAATTACGGAAGAAAAACCGATGTTCAGAAGAAACAGAGGAAAAGGTAAAGGCAACTTCCGTCATCGCAGAAACGGAAAATCTTTTGAACATAAGAACAGAAAATTTTCATCAAAAAAAGATCATAAATTCAAAGAAAAGAAAGTTCGCGGAAAATTTGTACCGTACTTCAAAGATTAACGTAAATCGCAATATGTTTGATTTTCAAATATATTGCGATTTTTATATTTTGACTGTTTTAGTACAATGCAATAGTATATAATGAAATCAAAGTATAAAAAAATATAATATTGAAAAATTATAAAAGGAGTGAAAATTATAAAAGAAATAACAAAGCAACTTGTTATACAAGAAATTGCCGAAGCATCACGATTATTTGAAAAAGAAAACAAATACATTCATATAATAGGCAAGCACTATGAAGCCGACATAATGGCACGAGGAAATATGATAAAAATTTCCGGTGACGAAGAAAAAGTAAACAAATGTATAAAAGTATTGTCGGAATTACATCGAATGTATTGTGAACATATTGCAATAAATGAAAAGCAAGTAAGAACGGTTATTGAATTTTTGGATACAAATCAAACCGACCTTCTTTATGCAATGCAAAACGATATAATAAACGTATCGAAAAACGGTACGATGATACGACCTCGTACAATCGGACAAAAATATTATGTAGATGCAATACGAACACACGATATTACATTCGGAATAGGGCCTGCAGGTTGCGGAAAAACATACTTGGCAGTTGCGCTGGGTGCGTTTTATTTGAAAAATCACAATGTACAACGAATTATACTTGTAAGACCGGCAGTGGAAGCAGGAGAAAAATTGGGATTTTTGCCGGGTGATTTGCAAGAAAAAGTAAACCCGTACTTAAGGCCGTTATTTGACGGACTGTCGGATATGTTCGGAATTGATGAATTTATAAAACTTCAACAAAAAGGAATGATAGAAGTTGCATCACTTGCATACATGCGAGGAAGAACACTTGAAAAATCATTTATAATTTTGGATGAAGCGCAAAATACCACAAAAGAGCAAATAAAAATGTTTTTGACACGATTGGGAAATCGTTCGAAAATGGTAATAAATGGAGATATAACTCAAATAGATTTACCGTCACATACCGTAAGCGGACTTGTCGATGCACAAAGAGTCTTGAAAAATGTAAAAGGTATATCTACAATTAAATTCACATCCGAAGACGTAGTACGTCATGACTTGGTGGCGGCAATTATAAATGCATACGAAAAAGATGCAAAAAGAAAGAGAAAAGCGGAGGACAGAAAGAATCATGGAAATAATGATCAGCTACAGTGATCAAAAATATTGCAATGAAGAAACCGAACAACTCATACTGAAAGTTTTGAAAAAAGGTGCCGAATTACAAAAACTTCCAGAAGATGCCGAATTGGGAGTTCTTATATGCGGAGCCGAAAGAATACATGAACTGAACAGAGATTACAGAGGTATAGATGCACCGACGGATGTACTCTCCTTTGCATTGAACGAAGGAGAAGATTATATACCTGAAGAAGAAAAAGCACTTGGAGATATTATTTTAAATATAGACCGTGCAAAAGAACAGGCACATATGTACGGACACAGCGAAGAACGTGAAATGGCATACTTATCCGTACACGGTTTTCTCCATATTTTGGGATACGATCACTATGAAGCGGAAGAAAAGAAAGAAATGCGCAAAGCGGAAGAAGACATATTGGGAGCTTGCGGACTTCAGCGTGTAGTGACAGAAGGAAAAATAGAAAGAAAAGAAAATGAAACAGGAGAAATTAATGGATAACGAAGAAAAATTTCATTCCGGATTTATTGCACTTGTAGGTAGACCGAACGTAGGGAAATCTACACTGTTGAATACCGTTTTGGGAGAAAAAATATCAATAGTCTCCGCACATGCACAAACAACAAGAAACAAAATTACAGGTGTATGGAACGGAGAAAATTCTCAAATCGTATTTTTGGATACACCGGGAATGCACAAACCGAAAAGCAAACTCGGAGAAGTCATAAGACAATCCACTGTCGACGCAATAGGTGAAGTGGACATAGTAGTAATGATATGTGCATGTGACGATCCGCCCGGAGCCGGAGACAGGTATCTGCTGAGCCTTTTGGAAAACAAAAAAACACCGGTAGTACTTGTATTGAACAAAATAGACTTGGTAAGTGAAGCCGCAATTTTGAAAAAAATAAAACAATACAGTCAAATGTACAACTTCAAAGAAATAATACCGGTATCGGCACAAACCGGAAGAAATATGGACGAACTCATGCAAGTCTTGGAAAAAATGTTGCCGGAAGGTCCGAAATACTTCCCGGACGATATGATTACGGACCAACCGGAAAGAATAATAGTACAAGAAATTGTTCGTGAAAAAATACTTCTCCGTACACACGAAGAAATTCCGCATGCGATAGGAGTATTTACCGAAGAATTTAAAGTACGTGAAAACGGAAAAGTATATATTCGTTGTACCATATATGTAGAAAGAGAATCACAAAAACGTATAGTAATAGGCTCAAAAGGAAGTTTACTTAAAGACGCCGGTAAAGAAGCAAGAGAAGAAATACAAAAAGTTGTAGGCTCACCCGTATTTTTGGACTTATGGGTCAAAGTAAACAGAGATTGGAAAAACAAAGACTATATGTTACGAGAATTGGGTTATAAAGAACATAAATAAGAAAGGAAAATGAAATGCCCCCTGATCGACTGTTAATATATTTTTTTATAGCAATAATCATGCTTTTGTTGAACAGATTGTGTACATCTATAAACTTATCGTTTTCGAGAATTAAAAAAAATCAAATAGAAAAAGACGAAAACGACAAATTTTATTATAAAAAAACGTCCGCAGTTTTGGCGGCAACACAATTCTGCTCATTGATTTGCTCGGCGATATATGGAATATCCATATACGAAATATGTTTGAATTTTTATGAAATTTACTTTAAAGTTCACGGCAATATTTTTACAACAATTGCTGTTTACATAGTTTGTATCTATATATTCATATTGCTATACTGGACATTTTCAATGAAAATTCCGGGAGTAATCACATTAAACAAACCGATTAAATCTCGCTTGTGGTCCGTAAAAATAATGACAAAAATATTCAATCCGTTCACCACTTCGGGATTTGCGATTGTAAAACTGATTTGCAAATATAAAAAAGTACCGTTTAATGACGGCACGAGATTTATATACACCGAAGAAGAATTACGATCGATTATAGAAGAAAGTCATAGCGGCGGCAGACTTAATGCACTTGAAAATATACTGATAAAAAACTCATTCGACTTTTTTGATTTGATAACAAAAGACGTAATGATTCCGAGAAACAAAATGGTTACATTGGACTATGATGACGACATTGAAACTATGCATAGAATAATAGCGAAATCGCATCATACCAGATACCCCGTATACATAGACGATAAAGACAGTATTTTGGGATTTATACATGTAAAAGATTTTATGGAAAATACACTTTGCGGACAAAACAATATGAAGCACATACTGCGTGAAATATTGACCGTTCCGGAAGTAATGCCTGCATCGTCGCTCTTGCAACTTATGAAAACTAAAAGAGTATACCTTGCTATAGTGGTGGATGAATACGGAAGCACCGCCGGACTTGTAACACTTGAAGATTTGGTGGAAGAACTTGTAGGACAAATTCCTGAAGAGGATTCGAAAACGTTGGAAATATTGAAAGTAAATGAAACTACATATGAATTTGACGGAATGGTAATATTAAATGACGTTTCGGAGCGTTTGGGAATAAATTTCGACGGTGACAGTACAGGTACAATCGGAGGATTTGTATTTGCAAGACTTGAAAGAATACCGAAATTCGGAGATTGTATATTTTTCTCGGGATGGAAGTTTACTGTACTCAAAATGGAAGGTTTCAGAGTAACACGCATAAGAGCGGAAAAAATAATGTTGCCGAAAATTATTGAAAAAGAAAATTGTAAATGAAAAAAGTTCAAACAATAAAAAATATTGAAGGAATACTTTTACACTCCAAGGAAGCAGGAAACGGAAATCGCATCGTTTTCATATTTACAAAAAATTACGGAAATCAAACCGCTTTCGTATCTCAAAGCACTATAAAATCATTCGGAAGCGGACTTTTGATGCCGTTTACATATTTGCGATGTTCAATGGCGGAAACAAGTTTCGATAAATGGACACTGATTCAATATGAAGGTAAAAATATATGCGACATAAGTAAATTTTCTTACGAAGATTGGTGCAGATGGTGCTTCGTCATAGAAATAATAAAATGGGGATTTCCTCTTGGAGAAAAAGATATAAATGCATACATCAGACTTGTCAAATGTTTAAAAGGAATTTTGGACAAAAACAAGCAAGTATCGGCTTATATAACCGCATTACAAATGTTGTATGCGGCAGGCTACGATGCATCGGCACAGGAAATGTGCGAATTATATAATTTATCCGATGAATTGAAAACACTTTTGCAAAAATTTATAAATTACTCATGGGAAAAACCTATGGGGATAAATATTTCGAAAGAAATGCTGAAAGAAATTGCATTATATTTAGATAAATTTGTAAAATCTGTTTGCGATATGGAATTGAAAAGTAAAAAAATGTTTATTTAAACACATACTGCTTAAGTATGTGTTTTTGTCATTTATATATGCGTTTGTTATATGAATTAAATATACATTGAAAAAAGACTTGCAAAAAATGCGATAAAACAATATAGTAGAAAATACAAATTAATACTTCTTTCGGAAGGGGAGGCGAAAAAATTGTTTAGTCTAGTTAAAAATTTTGTTTGTAAGGTCTCACTTATAAAACAAATCATTGTAGGTTTGATTGTGGGATTCCTTATTGCCGGATTTTGGCAGAGTGCCGTTCCGGTAGTCGCAGTTTTCGGAGATTTATTTGTTCGCGCATTGAAGAGCGTGGCTCCGATGTTGGTATTCTTCCTTGTCATGAATGCTATGGCAAGTAAAAAAGAAGGTCAAAACACCAACATGAAATCTGTAGTTGTTCTTTATATTTTAGGTACATTTCTTGCATCGCTTGTCGGCGTCACATTATCTTTCCTCTTCCCAACGACGTTGAGTTTGCAGATTGCAAATGCGGAAGTATCACCGCCGAGCGGAATTTTAGAAGTATTACACAACTTACTTTTATCATTGGTGGATAACCCCGTTAATGCATTACTTCATGCCAATTTTATCGGTATTCTGATGTGGGCGATTGTCTTGGGATTGGCATTTCGTACTTGCGGAAAAGAATCTACAAAAGTATTTTTTGCCGATGTAGCTGAAACAGTCACAAAAGTTGTAGGTTGGATTATACGTTTTGCACCATTGGGAATTATGGGATTGGTTGCGGATGCAATCGGCAGAAGCGGTTTCAGTGCGTTGGCAGGATACGCACACTTGCTTGTAGTTTTGATAGGTGCATATGCAATTGTAGCTTTGGTAGTAAACCCTGCAATTGTGTATATGTATTTGAGAAAAAATCCGTATCCGCTCGTATGGGCTACAATTGCACAAAGCGGTATATATGCATTTTTCACAAGAAGTTCGGCGGCGAATATTCCTGTCAACTTGAAACTTTGTGAAAGATTGGGACTCGATCCCGATATGTATTCCATTTCAATTCCGTTGGGCTCTGCAATAAACATGGCAGGTGCTTCGATTACAATTGCAGTACTTGCGTTGGCAGCGGCAAACACATTGGGAGTTTCAGTGGATTTACCTACAGCATTATTGCTTTGTATAGTATCTACGGTAGGTGCATGCGGTGCATCCGGTGTAGCCGGAGGATCATTGCTTTTGATTCCGGTAGCATGTGCATCATTCGGTATAAGCAATGATATCGCAATGCAAGTAGTAGGCGTAGGATTCATTATCAGTGTTCTCGAAGACTCGTCCGAAACCGCATTGAACAGCTCCAGTGACGTACTGTTCACAGCAACTGCGGAATTTGCACAAAGACGTAAAAACGGAACATTGAAAGCGGAAGACATGGTACCGAAAAATTGAAACGAAATATAAAGTCGCAATAAGTAAGGTCGTAACCCGAAAAGTTGCGACTTTTAAATTTGATATAATTAAAATGAAATATTTACAATTTATTTTGGCTGTTTGCAACTTAAATTTGATATATATATATGATAAAATTATAGTGATACATATATAGGAGGTACTTATGGCAAGACTGGGATTATTGGCCGGAGTAGGAACACTTCCTTTTGAATTTGTTCAAACGGCGAAAAAACAAGGACATGAAATTGTTTGCATAGCAGTTGTTCCCGATGTCGACACAAGACTTAGAAGTTATTCGGATAAATATTTTGAAATAAATGTTTTTAAACTCAATAAAATTTTGAAAACCCTTTGTGAAGCAAATGTCAAAGAAGTCACAATGCTGGGTAAAGTTACAAAAGAATATTTGTACAAACGAAAGTTGGTAATACCCGACTTAAGAACTGTAAAATTATTGAATAAATTAAGAAAACTTGATTTTAAAGACGATACAATCATGCTTGCATTGGTAGATGAATTGGAAGGCAGCGGATTAAAAGTTATGGATCAGACGAAATACTTGAAACCTTTGATGCCGCCGCCGCAAATTTTCACGCATGCAATGCCGAGTGAAGAACAAATGGACGATATTGCATTCGGATTTAAAACTGCGAAATTGATCGGACAAATGGATATGGGACAAACCGTAGTTGTAAAAGACAAAGCCGTAATGGCGGTAGAAGCGATTGAAGGAACGGATGCATGTATACGAAGAGGCGGCAAACTTGCCGGAAAAGGCGCAGTTGTCGTAAAAGTGGCAAAGCCGAACCAAGATCCTCGCTTTGACGTGCCGGCGGTAGGACTTGATACATTGAATGCAATGATTGAAACGAAATGTAAAGTACTTGCAATAGAAGCCGAAAAAACATTATTTGTAGACAGATTTGATGTTATGGATAAAGCTGACGAACACGATATAGTAATTGTATCCGTAAATCAGGAGAGCTTATGAAAATTATGATGTCCGCCGGAGAAGTATCCGGAGATATGCATGCAGCTGCAGTTGCAAAGGAAATAAAAAAAATAAATCCGGAAGCTGAAATTTTCGGAATGGGCGGAATTCGTATGCAAAAAGCCGGCGTACGAATTATTTATGATATAGAAAATTTGGGAATTATAGGATTTGTAGAAGTAATTAAACATTTACCTCTATTTTTTAAATTGTTGTCTTTTTTGAAACAAAAATTGAAAGAAGAAAAACCGGACGTACTTGTATGCGTAGATTATCCGGGATTCAATATGAAACTTGCACATGCGGCAAAAGAAATGGGAATTCCCGTAGTTTACTACATAGCTCCGACTATTTGGGCATGGAACAAATCACGGGCAAAAAACATAGTGCGTGATGTGAAGAAAGTAGCATCCATATTTCCCTTTGAAGCGAAAGCCTATGAAAAAGCCGGTGCGGACGTTACTTTTGTAGGGAACCCTTTGGCAGATACGGTAAAACCTTCATTGAATTATGACGAGGCGATGAAATTTTTTAATGCTGACCGCTCAAAAAAACGTATATTGCTGATGCCCGGAAGCAGAAAAAAAGAAGTTTCGGATTTACTCTTTACCATGCTTTCGGCATGTCGTGAACTTTCTAAAAAATTTGAATGTCAATTTTTCCTGCCGAGAGCGGATACCGTTTCGGAAAAAATGCTTGAAGAAATTTTCAAGAAAGTGCCGGAAGTAAAAGTACAAGTAACAACTGAAAAAACTTATGACTTGATGAATATTTGCACAATTGCAATAGCATCATCCGGTACGGCAACACTTGAAACCGCATTGATGGGATTGCCTACAGTGCTTTTGTATAAATTGGCACCGATTACATGGTTCTTTGCGAAAAGACTCGTACAAGTCAAATATGCCGGACTTCCGAATTTGCTTTTGAAAAGAGAAATAACACCGGAACTTTTACAAGATGAAGTAACCTTTCAAAATATTATAAAAATTGTTACACCACTGCTTGAAGATGAAGAGAAACGGAAAAAAATTGTAGAAGATTTGAAAAACGTAAAAACGGCAATGGGAGATGAAGGCGCTGTAAAAAGAACTGCGAAATTAATATTGAAAACAGCGGGGAGCATAGATGGAAAAGACGAATAAAATAAACAGCTACAAAAGACTGCTTACATATTTATATCCGTACAAAAGTAAATTGCTTTTGTCGATTTTATGTATGTTGGTAGTTGCATCTTCCAATTTGGTAGTACCTTGGATAATAAAAGATGTAATAGATAAAGTTTTGGAAAAAAGAGATGTGTACATGCTCTCGCTTGTAATAATCGGAGTATTGGTTGTATTTCTTTTCAGAGGAATTACCACATTCGGACATAGATACCTTATGGGGTTTATCGGACAATCGGTAATTATGGATTTGCGAAATGTATTATACAAGCACTTGCAAAAATTATCCGTTTCATACTATGACAAAAGAAGAATAGGCGATATCATGAGCAATCTGACAAACGATATCGCCGCACTTCAGACAGCCATAGTGGATAATTTCGTTGTTTTTGTACAAGAAAGTGCAATATTCATAGGATCGTTTGCAGCCATGCTCTACCTGAATTGGAAACTTACTGTACTGTGCATGATAATGGTTCCTATGGTATATTTCGCAATAAAACTTTTCGGAAACAAATTGAATTTAAGCGGTAAAAACGTACAGGAAAAATTGGCGGACGTTACATCCATATTACAAGAAACAATTCAAGCGGTAAGAATTATAAGAAGCTTCAATCGTGACAAATATGAAATAGAAAGATTTAAAAAAGTAAACGGAGCGAGCTTCAGTGCCGCAATTAAAGCCATATGCCAACAAAGTCAACTTACACCGGTCGTGGAATTTGTAGCGGCATTGGGGGTTGTGGCAATTATATGGTACGGAGGAATTTCGGTAATTGACGGAACAATGACAACCGGTGCCTTGATAGCGTTCTTGGTATATGCCATAAATTTGGCAAATCCGACAAAAAGACTTGCGGAATGCTACGGAAACATACAAAAATCATTGGCGGCGGCAGACAGAGTTTTTGCAATTTTAGACGAAGAATCCGAAGTAAAAGAAAGAGAAAATGCAAAAGAACTTATAATAACAAAAGGAGAAGTATCATTTGTTCATACCGCATTTTCATACGATTTGAAAAATTACGTACTCAAAGATTTGAACTTTACCGTAAAAGCCGGAGAAACGGTAGCGATAGTAGGTCCTAGCGGAGCCGGAAAAACAACAATAGCAAACTTACTTCCAAGATTTTATGACGTTACATCGGGAGAAATTCTGATTGACGGAATTGATATACGTGACGTTACGATAGATTCACTCAGAAACAATGTAGGACTTGTACCGCAAGATACCATTTTATTCAACTCCACTGTAAAAGAAAATGTACTTTACGGAAAACTTGATGCAACGGAAGAAGAAGTTTGGAAAGCAATAAAACTTGCAAATGCGGAAACATTCGTAAAAGAACTTCCGGAGGGAATTTACACAAAAGTCGGAGACAGAGGAATGGTACTCTCGGGCGGACAAAGACAACGTATAGCAATTGCACGTGCAATACTTAAGAATCCGAAAATTCTCATATTGGACGAAGCCACCTCCGCATTGGATACCGAAAGCGAAAAAATAGTACAAGAAGCACTCGATAATTTGATGATAGGCAGAACATCATTCGTTATAGCACACAGACTCTCCACAGTGCGTAATGCCGATAAAATAATAGTTTTAAACGGCGGTGTAGTAGAAGAATTCGGAACGCATGATGAACTTATGCAAAGAAAAGGACTATATCACGAACTTTATACAATGTCGGATGAACGCAATATAGAAGGAGCATAAATGTATTTTATTTATAATTTCCTGATGATAACGGGTTGGATTTTTCAACTTCCGGTCATGCTGTATAAAATGATATTCAAAAAAGATGCATATATAAAAATAAAATCATACATGGAAATAGTATCCTATGAAATAAAAAACAAACTGAAAGATAAAGAAGTAATATGGATACATATGGCATCTGTCGGAGAAACCGTAGCTGCAAAACCGATAATAAAAGAAATAAAAAATAAATATCCGAATGCGGGGGTAGTAATTTCATGTAACACTTCCGGCGGAATGGCGATGGCAAAAAGCAACATAAAAAATGTTGAAGGATACATCTATTTTCCTTTCGACATGGTATATTTTGTAAGAAAAATACTTGATGCACTTAATCCGAAAGCGGTAATAATCATAGAAACCGAACTTTGGCCCAATCTTTTGAAATCGACAGCACAAAAAAATATACCGGTATACATAATGAACGGAAGAATATCTGAAAAATCAATGGGAAGATACATGATGATAAAAGGATTTATATCAAGATATTTTTACAATATACGTGCATTTTGTATGATATCGAAAGAAGATGCCGATCGTATAATTAAACTCGGAGCAAATCCCGAAAAAGTAAAAATAACGGGAAATACGAAGTACGAAAAAACCGGTAAGCCGATTTCACAAGAATTTATAAATGAATGGAACGACATACTGAAAATAAAAAATACAACAAAATTGATTGTCGCAGGAAGCACACATTCTAAAGAAGAAAAAATACTCTGTAAAATGTTTAAAAATATATCTTCAAAAGGAAAAGCTGTAAAAATGGTAGTTGCGACAAGAAATATAAGTCGTTCGAATGAAGTTGAAAAAATATTTAAAAACTCGGGAATTGAAGTAAAACTCAGAACACAAATAAAAAAAGAAGACGATGTACAAGTAATAATACTTGATACAATCGGAGAACTCGGACAATTATATTCGATGGCGGACATAGTATTTATCGGAGGAAGTTTGGTACCGGTAGGCGGACACAATTTACTGGAAGCGGCAGCATATGGTAAACCGATAGCAGTAGGTCCGTACATGTTCAACTTCAAAGAAATACATGAACTGTTTTCAAAAGAAAAAGCATGCAAAACGGTAAAAGACGAAAATCAACTTATTGAAACATTCAATGAATTTTTTGAAAATGAAGAAAAATTCAAGAAAATGGGAAATATAGCGATGAAAATAATAAATGAAAACAGAGGCTCCGCAAAAAGAGATGTAGACATATTCGGAAAAACATTCACTCAAAATTGTTAAAAGGTGAAATTGATGAGTAAGGAAAAATATTTTTTAAAACTTATATCGGAAGAAAATCCCTCAATAGCGGAAAAATGTATTTTAAAAGGACTTTCGCTTTTGGAAAAAATATATTTGAAGATAATAAGTGAAAAAAATAAAAAAATAAAAAAAGTAAGAGTAAACGTGCCGGTAATAAGCGTCGGAAATATTACCGCCGGCGGTACCGGAAAAACCCCCTGCATAATTCAACTCGGAGAATACTTGCAAAAAAAAGGTAAAAGAGTTGCCGTATTATCGAGAGGATACAGAGGAACATACGAAAAACAAGGCGGAACGGTATCCGACGGGAAAACGATATTTCTTAATGAAAAAGAAGCGGGCGACGAACCTTGTATGATTGCACACAAGCTTCCCGAAGTATCGGTATATGTCGGGAAAAACAGAATAAAATCAGCACAAAAAGCGATAAAAAACGGAAGCGAAATACTGCTTTTGGATGACGGATTTCAATATAAAACTTTGGAAAGAGATAAAAATATAGTGCTGATAGACAGTACAAATCCGTTCGGATACGAACATCTTTTGCCGAGAGGATTACTCAGAGAACCTTTGGATGAATTGAAACGTGCCGACCTTATTATTTTGACAAAAGTAAATCAAGTTTCAAAAGAACGGATAAATGAAGTAAAAGCAAGAATTTTAAGTATAAATTCTTCAGTTACCATACTTGAATCATTGCACAAACCCGTATATTTTTTTGAAATAAAGGAAAACGTAAAGAAAATTCCTTTGGAAGTAATGAAAGGCAAAAAAGCAGTTCTTTTATCCGGTATAGGAAATCCCGCGGCATTTGAAAAGACGGCAAAAGAATCGGGACTTGAAATTTGTAAAAACATAGCGAAAAAAGACCACTTTTCATTTGCATATATAGACATTGAAAAAGCTGTAAACGAAGCGAAAATTCATGGTGCGGATATAATCGTAACCACCGAAAAAGATGCAATAAAGTTGAAAGACATTATAATGAAAAACGATGTGAAATTTCCTATATATTCACTCTGCATAGAAATGAAATACCTTGAAAAAGGCGAAGAAAAGATACAAAAATATTTGGAGGAACTGATTTGAAAACCGCATGTATTATTCCGTCAAGATATGCATCGACAAGATTGCCCGGAAAGCCGCTCAAAATGATTGTCGGCAAAACTCTTATCCGGTGTGTATATGAACAAACTTCTAAAGCGAAATCGATTGACGATGTAATTGTCGCAACCGACTCCAAGCTTATAGAAAAAGAAGTAAAAGGCTTCGGCGGAAAAGTTGTAATTACATCAAAGAAGCATAATACGGGAACCGACAGGATAGCTGAAGTTGCAAAAAATACGGACTATGACATTATTGTAAATGTACAAGGTGATGAACCTTTGATAGAACCGGAACTTATAGACAATCTTGTAAGAGAAATAAGTACAAATGACGACTTGGACATGGTAACTGCAGCCGCACCCCTACGTGAAAGTGAATACGAAGACCCGTCATGCGTAAAAGTTGTAAGAAATATTTACGGAGAAGCATTGTATTTCTCACGCTCTCTTATACCGTATCCGAGACATGAGTTTTCAGTACCTCCTTTGAAACATATAGGCATATACGCATATAGAAAAGAATTTCTTTTAAAATACGCAAACATGAAACAAACATCTCTTGAAAAAACGGAATCGCTGGAACAGTTGCGACTGTTGGAAAACGGATACAAAATAGGAGTTGTTACTGTAAAATCTTACGGTATCGGTGTAGACACTCAAGAAGATTTGGAAAAAGTAATCGAATACATAAAGAGGAGAGAATTATGAAAGCCATTCAAGTAGGAAATATAAAACTCGACGGGAAAAAATTATTTCTTATCGCAGGCCCATGTGTAATAGAAAGCTATGAACGCACATTGATGATAGGAAAAGAAATAAAAAGAATTTGTGAAAAACTGGATGTGACATACATATTTAAAGCATCCTACGATAAAGCGAACAGATCCTCATACGACTCATTTCGAGGCCCCGGACTTGAAAAGGGCTTGAAAATACTTGCAGATATAAAAAAAGAATTGAATGTTCCGATTTTATCTGACGTACACGAAACGTCACAATTGGAAGCGGCAGCAAAAGTGCTTGATATACTTCAAATACCGGCATTTTTATGCAGACAGACCGATTTGATTTGCGGAGCGGCAAAAACCGGAAAAGCCGTAAATGTAAAAAAAGGTCAATTTATGGCACCGGAAGACATGAAAAATGTAATTGGAAAACTTGAAAAAACAGGAAATTACAATATTGCATTGACAGAAAGAGGAGTTTCATTCGGATACCACAATTTGGTAGTAGATATGAAAGCCTTTCCGATTATGAGAAAATACGGATACCCTGTAATTTTCGATGCGACACACAGCGTACAATTACCGGGAGGTAACGGAACATCTACAGGAGGGCAAAGAGAATTCATACCATGTCTTGCAAGAAGTGCGGCAGCGGCCGGAGCGGACGGATTTTTTATGGAAGTACACGACAATCCTCCCGAAGGACTTTCAGATTCTACAAATATGTTGTATCTTTCGGACTTGGAAAACTTGCTTACGGACTTGGTGGAAATACATGAATTGATGAAAAATAAAATTTAACTTAAATCGGAGGATGTATGGACGTTTTAAAAACAGCTAAAGAAGCTATGCGAATTGAAGCCGAATCAATTCTTTTGACGGAAAAAAGTTTGGACAAACACTTTAAAAAAGTTGCAGAACTTATTTTGAATATAAAAGGAAGAGTAATACTGACCGGCATGGGAAAATCCGGACAAATAGCGGGTAAAATAGCATCAACCCTTGCAAGTACCGGAACACCGGCATTCTTTTTGCATCCCGGCGAAGCCATACATGGAGATTTAGGAAAAATAACATCTTACGACATTGTATTTATGTTATCAAACAGCGGAGAAACTGAAGAAATAATAAATTTGATACCCTCTATAGAAAAAATCGGAGCAACCGTAATAGTTATGACAGGATGTAAAAACTCGACACTTGCACAAAAAGCGGACGTTGTACTTCCGGTTGTGATAAAAAAAGAAGCCGATGAATTCAATATGGTACCAACATCATCATCGACAACCATGCTTGCAATCGGAGATGCACTTGCAATCACACTTATGAAATTGAAATCATTTACATCCGAACGCTTTGCACTCTATCATCCCGGAGGCACATTAGGAAAGAAAATGTTCATGACGGTAAAGCAAATAATGCACTCGGGAAAATGCAATCCCACAGTTAAGCCGACATTAACCGTACAAGAAGCACTATTTGTAATGACTGCAAAAGGACTGGGTGCGGTTTCAATAATAGATGAAGAAGGTAAACTCAAAGGAATTTTGACGGATGGAGACATTCGCCGAGGACTTGAAAAACATGCGGACTTTTTGAAATTTGAAGTAAAAGATGTAATGATAAAAAATCCTATAATAGTGCATCCGTCACAACTTTTGGTAAATGCGCTCGAACTCATGAAATCACACAAACCCAATCCCGTCACCGTACTTCCGGTATGTGAAAAAGACGGATACGTATGCGGAATGATACACTTGACAGATTTGCTCAAACAAGGAGTATTGTAATGGGCACACAAATAAATATAAAAATGATAGCATTTGACGTTGACGGAACACTTACAAACGGCAAGCTTTATGAAAATGAAAACGGAGAACTATATAAACAATTTCACGTACATGACGGACTTATGCTGAGCCTTGCTCACAGCATAGGAATAAAAACGGGACTGATTACAGGAAGAAATTCGCCGATAGTAAAAGCACGAGGAAAAGAACTTAATATGGACTTTGTTCTCTTGGGAGTGAAAAACAAAGTAAAAGCCATGGAAGAATTGAAAAGCAAGCACAATCTGAGTTGGGAAGAAATTGCATACATGGGAGACGACCTGAACGATTTGAACTTGCTCGAAAAAGTTGCTTTCTCGGGATGTCCGAAAAATGCACGTGAAGAAAATAAAAAAATATGCGACTTCATTTCCGAATACGAAGGAGGAAACGGAGCTGCAAGAGAATTTATAGAAAAAATTTTAAAAACACAAAATCTTTGGGAAACGGCATTGAACAAATTCAAAGAAATAACGGAAGCATAATTTTCTTGAAATGAAAAGGAGACATTATGTCATTAAGTGTCAGATACATACTTCTGAAAGGTTTAAGTAAAATACTTTGCAAAATGTCTTACTCCCGTATTTTATCAATGGGTAAATTTACGGGACCTTTCATTATGAATAAAATAAAAAAGCAAAAAAAACGCGGAATAAATCAAATAATGACCGGACTTTCATGCAATCAAGAAGAAGCGGAAAGAATTTTACAAAAAGTATATGAAAATATCGGAATGACATTTTTCGAACTTCTTTATACTCCGAGATTGGTAAAAGAAAAAGACAATATAAATGAATATGTAAAAATAGATCATGAAGAATACTTGAAAGAAGCACTTAAAGACGGAAAAGGAGTTATCGGACTTACCGCACACTTCGGAAACTGGGAATGGATGGGTGCCGGCGCAGCTTTGCACGGATACAAAACCTCCGCAGTAGCAAAGAAACAAGATGACGATATAATGAAATTGATATCCGAATTTCGTGAAATGTCGGGACAAGTCATATTCACCACCGGAGGAAGCAAGTATGAAATGATAGCTGCCGCACGTGCGATGAAAAACAATTATTTATTGGGATTTTTAGCCGACAAAGACGGAAGGAAAACCGGAATACCGGTAAGATTTTTAAACAGAATTTTCTCATTTCCTCAAGGACCTGCAGTTTTTGCAAGTAAATTCAAAAGTCCGATATTGCCCTTTTTTATCATAAGAAACAAATCGGGGAAAGGGCACACCATATGTGTTCGCAAAAGCTTCTACTATGAAAACACCGGCGACAAAGAAAAAGATTTAAGAGTAAACTCTCAAAAAATGGCGACAATATTGGAAGAATTTATCAGAGAAAATCCTGAAAATTGGATGTGGTTTCAACACCTTTTTTGGACGGAACCCGATGAAATTGAAAGATTTGTAAATTTATCTGAAGAAGAAAAAAATAAAATGGCCGAAGGTATGATAAATGCGCGGGAGTATACGAATGAAAAGTAAGAAAAAGATATTTATTATAATCATAACGGTTATAATATGTATAGGAATATACTTGCTGTTTCGAAAAGACGGTTTTGAATTCAAACATTCCAAAGAAGCGGAATTTGCAATAGAATTTAAAGGAACCGAACTCAAAGAAGAACGTGACGGAAAGCTTATATGGAAATTGAAAGCCGACCGTGTTAATATTGACAAGGATAAAAACGTAATGAGCATAGAAGGTGCCGAATGCATATTCAACGACAACGGAATATCCTTGGACGTAAATGCGGACTCTGCGATTTTCAATAAAAATGAAAATGTACTTTACTTGAAAGGAAGCATAAAAGGACACTCCGATGACGGTACTTCCATAAAAGCGGAAAATTTAAAATACGAAAGCAAAACCGGAATACTTTCAAGTGACAGACCGTTTTTCATAGAAAAAGACGGACACAAATTGACGGCAGACTCTTTTACGGCCGATCGAATATTGAAAACTGTAAAAGCAAAAGGAAATGCAAGTTTAACCGACAGGGGATGATCAGATGAAAAATATATACAAACTTATAACGGTAATAATATTTACATTTCTTTCTGTCGGAAGTGTATTTGCAGCAGACATTACGGCGGATGAATTGGTTTATGACTCGCAAACGAAAACGGTTTCCGCAACGGGAAACGTAGTAATAAATGATGGAGAAAGTACTATAACCGGTGCAAGCGGAAAATACGACTTCAACGACAAAACCGCAATCTTGAGCGGCGGAGTAAATTATACAAAAAATCAAGACACTTTAAGCTGCGAAACACTCTACATTTACAGCGACAAAACGATAAACGGAAAAGGAAATGTAGAGCTTGACTTCAAATCCGAAAATATTTTTCTCAGCGGAGATGAAATAAGTTATAATCAAAATACGGGTATAGGACAAATCAACGGTAACGGATACTTCAAATCCCAAGACGGGATAATACGTGCGCCGCAAATCGAAGGACATTTGAAAGATGTACTTATAACCGCAAGCGGAGGAGTGGAAATAACTGCATACACTCAGAATGTTCACGCAACCGGAAACGAACTGATATACACAAAAAGCGGAACATACGGAACTGACGGAAAACTCGTTTTGAAAGGAAATGCAGTTGCGACACAAAACGGAAATCGTTTCGAAGGACCGGAACTTGTATTTAAAGAAGAAGAAAAAGTTATCGAGACAAACGGAAGAAGCACCATGACTATCAATCTGTAGCCGAGGGAAAATAAATGAAAATAGAAACGCACAATTTAGTAAAAAAATACGGAGAAAGAATTGTAGTAGACAAAGTAAACGTAGAAGTCGAACAAGGCAGTGTAGTAGGACTTCTGGGACCGAACGGTGCGGGTAAAACTACAACATTTTACATGATAGTCGGAATAATAAAACCGGACGAAGGCGATGTAACTGCAGGCGGAGTATCACTCGTAGGAATGCCCACACATAAACGCATAGAATTCGGAGTAGGATACCTTCCGCAAGAAGCATCCATATTTCGTAAACTCACAGTAGAAGAAAATCTTATGGCACTTCTTGAAACAAGAAAAGAATTGACACAAACTCAAAGAGAAGAAAAAGCGGACAAATTACTCAATGAATTCAGAATACAACACGTAAGACACACAAAAGGAAATGCTCTCTCGGGCGGAGAAAGACGAAGAGTGGAAATTGCAAGAGTATTGACAATGGAACCGTCATTTATATTACTTGACGAACCGTTTGCAGGAGTAGATCCTTTGGCGGTAGAAGACATACAAAGTGTAATAATGCACCTTAAAACACTCGGTATAGGCATACTGATTACAGATCACAACGTTCGTGAAACATTGAGAATTGTCGACAACGCATACATACTGTCCGAAGGCAAAATACTGCTTTACGGAACATCGGATGAAATTGCACGAAATCCGATAGCGAAAAAATTTTATCTCGGAGAAAATTTCAGCTTATAACAAATACAAAAGGAGGAATTCTTATGAGAATACTCGACAAATACATACTTAAAGAATTCCTCGGACCGTTTTTATTCGGTGTTGCGGCATTCACTGCAATCTTTTTAGGATCCGACACACTCCTGAGCATTGCAGGATTTATTACAAAGTACGGAGCATCATCACTGTCTGCGATAAAAATATTCATTTTGGCAATACCCCGAATTATCGTATACACATTTCCGATGGCGGTACTTTTAGGAGCACTCATGTGTATGTCATCACTCTCGGGCGCAAGTGAACTTATAGTAATGCGAAACTCCGGACAAAGTTTTTTAAGACTTGCAATGCCGATATTTATTTTCTCGGCAATAATAAGTATTTGTGCGATAGCGTTCAACGAATTTGTAGTACCGTGGACAAATCGTGAATATCAATACATATTGGACGTGGAAATAAAGAAAAATTTAAATCCGGACATTGTAGACAATATAGTAATGAAAGACATACAAGACGGAAACCTTCTGCATTTGATATATGCAAAGAAATACAATCCGGAAACGAAAGAACTCAAAGACATAACAATACAAGAATTTAAAGACGGAAAACCCGTAAAAATTGAAATGTCACCCAAAGCCGTATGGAAAGAAGGCGTTTGGGATTTCAAACAAGGCGTAGCATACGATATAACACCTGACGGAGTTGAACACAAACTGTCATTCGACAGCCAAGCAGTACCGTTCATACAAAAACCCGATGAAATAAAAAATTCAAACAACAACGTCGGAGAAATGTCGATAAGTGAACTGAAAAAGACGGCGGACCTTCTGAAATCTGCAAACCAAGACCCGACAAGCTTTTACATGGAAATACACAAAAGATTTTCACTGCCGATTGCAAGTCTTGTATTTGCAATCATAGGCGCACCGCTCGGAATACGAAAACAAAGATCGTCATCATCGATAGGATTCGGAATATCGGTAATAGTAATTTTCATATACTATGCGGTAATGACATTTATGGAAGCAATGGGAGAAGGACACATCCTTCCGCCGTTTGCAGCGGTATGGCTTCCGGACATACTTACATTTTTGATAGGTTGCTACTTGGTACGACGTGCCAATATTTAACAAGAGAGGAGGGAAAAATGTTTATCGGCATATCAATATTTATCATACTTATGATTATGGGCGGAATAATTGCCTTTTTGGGAGACAAAATAGGCTCAAAAGTAGGTAAAAGAAGACTGACCCTCTTCGGATTAAGACCCAGATACACATCAGTCATAGTAACTATAGTATCCGGTATACTTATATCGGCACTTACAATTGCGGTAATGGCGGTTTTAAATGAAAATGTAAGAGTTGCACTGTTCGGAATGCAAAAACTTCAAGAAGAAATGTCCGAACTGAACAACAAAATAAAATTGAAAAATCAAGAACTTATAGAAAGTAAAGAAAAACTCGATACAAAAACAAAAGAATACGAAAACGTAGAGAAAAAATCAAAAGAAATCTCATACGAACTCGCACGTGTAGACTCTCAACGTATACACATGGAAAATGAACTTGTCGCAGTACAACAAGCATACGACGAAGCAAAACACGGAATAGACTTATCCGCAAAAGAAATCGAAGAACTCGAAAGCACAAAAAATCAATTAAATAAAAATATAGAAAAACTCAATAAAGAAAAAGAAATGCTCTTAGGAAATATAGCGGCTATTCGAGAAGGTACCGTAATATTCAGAGCGGGACAAGTAATAACCGAAGCGGTAATTGACGAAAAAACATCAACAGGAAACACAATAGACACACTCGAAAACATACTCGGACAAGTAAACAACGCACTTAAAGAAAGAATGCGGATAAAAGACGAAAAACTGCAACTGGTACGCATACCCAAAGACTCATTCACACATGCAGTATCACAAATTGCAGACTCCGACAACAAAAAACTCGTACGAGTAGTAGCGGCAGGAAACCTCATACTCGGTGAACCTACAGTAGTAGACTTCGAAGTATACGACAACAAACTTATATTCAACGAAGGACAAACAATTTACAGCTCCGGACTTGAAAAATACAAAGATATAAACAGCTACGAACTCAAAGTAATCAGATTTTTGAAAGACCTCAACAAATTTGCAGCGAAAAAAGGAGTGCTTCCCGACCCGATAACAGGAAACATAGGACAACTGGAAGGAAGAGAACTTTTGAGAGTAATACAAGAAGTAAAAGACTGCGGAGGAAACTGCAAACTGTATGTAATTGCAAAAACAGACATATACACAAGCGGACCGCTCATCATAGAAGTAAGAGTGGAGAGAACAAGATGATACTTTCAATAGATCCAGGATCTGAAAAAACAGGAATTGCCGTCGTAAAAAAAGACGGCAATCTTGCTATGAAAAAAATAATAAAAACAGAATGCCTCGAAGAAGAAATCAAAATACTCTCAAAAAAATTTGAAATAACTGAAACTGCAATCGGAAACGGAACACACCATAAAAATTTAGAAAAACGCATAGAAAAATTATACGAAGAAATGAAAAAAGAAATACCGATATCAATCGTAGATGAAAAATATACAACCGAAATCGGAGAACAGTGGTACAAAAAAGCAAATCCTCCGAAAGGATGGAAACGCATTATTCCCTTCGGAATGAGAACGGTCGACAAACCGGTAGACGACTACGTAGCGTGGGTAATAGCATGCATACATTTGGGAAAAATTGAAGCGGAAGACGTAGGACACAAAAAAATATAAAGCATAAATATAATTAAACGGTTGACGAAAATACATAAATATAATACAATAATAAAGTGTTCCGGGGCATAGCGCAGTTGGTAGCGCACCTGCTTTGGGAGCAGGGGGTCGCCAGTTCGAGTCCGGCTGCCCCGACCAACAATATGGCTCAGTAGCTCAGTTGGATAGAGCAACCGCCTTCTAAGCGGTGGGTCGGGGGTTCGAATCCCTCCTGGGTCACCAGAAAAGGACAGCCGTAAACGGCGACAAAACAGAATCTTCTACAAGATTCTGTTTTTTAATTGAAGAATATTTATAATATAAAGAGGAAGATTAATGAATACTTATATTTCCGATAAAGGAATAAAAATTTTAAAAGAATTGAAAAATAAAACCTTTATCAGAATTATTGCAGATGATTGGAGAGATTATAATAGAAGTTACGGAAATATCAAAATAGATTTTGAGGATTGTTCCGTAGAAATAGAAAATGATTCATACTTCGGTGTAAATGAAGAATTGGCTGGATATGACGTTATATGTTTAAAAAACGGAAATTTTGAATCGTCCGTTATGTCGGATAATTTGTATGTAAAAAAATAATAAGAAAATTACAGGAATCAGTATTATTAGAGATACCGTTATGATTGATTATTCAAGTAATTTAAAAAAGAAAAGTATTTAATAGATTAAGCCGTTATTTTTAAGTTTGATTATATGAAATGGATTATTTCTCAAACCTCAATATTTACTCTTATGTCAAAAATGTTAATTTCAAAAATTATTCTATTTCCGAAAATAAAAAATTTATGTTGGGAAGCAGCGTTTTTTGCTGTATGTGAAATGTTGAGCGTGTGAAATATTTTATTTTCCGTTTGACAAATGATATTTTTGTGCTATATTGAAAATGTAAATATAATATTTTTGAAATAAAATCTATAAAAGAGAAAGAGTGCCTAGGGTTCCGGAAGTTTTGCTTTGCTGGTCCGAGCGGCACGAGTACTTGAATGCAAGTATGACACCAAGGGGATAAAAGCCCGGAAGGTAGGTTTCACTTTGAAGCTTACTTCCGGGTTTTATTTTTTTCACAAAATCAGGAGTCGGAAGCAGGCAAGGTTGATTTATTTTTACTTTTATGGAGGTATTTCTGTGAAAAAAATTTATGTCGGCAAGACAAAAGATATTTACAAAAATTCTGCCGGTAATTACGTTTTGAAGTTTAAAGATGATGTTACCGGAGCAAACGGTGTTTTCGATCCCGGTGCGAATGCTGTCGGTTTGTCTATTGACGGTGTCGGACATGAGGGTCTTCAAATTACAAAATATTTCTTTGAAATTTTAAAGAAAAGGGGTGTAGCTACTCATTATATCGATTGTGATTTGAATGAAAATACTATGACTGTAAAACCTGCACAGGTTTTCGGTGACGGTCTTGAATTTATTTGCAGATTCAAGGCGACAGGAAGTTTTTTCAGAAGGTATGGAAAGTATATAAAAGAAAATGCGGATTTGGATACTTATGTGGGAGTAACTTTGAAGGATGATGAAAGATGCGATCCGCTTGTTACCGAAGATGCATTGGTTGAATTGAATATTTTAACGAGAGAAGAATACGAAGAAGCGGTAACTCTCACAAAAGAGGTCTCTACTATTGTGCGTGATGTTTTGAATGATAGGGGACTTACTCTTTTTGATATCAAATTGGAGTTCGGCAGAATTGACGGCCGAATTGTTTTGATAGATGAAATTTCCGGTGGAAATATGAGAGTTTACAAGGGCAATAAATTTATTGCTCCGACTGATTTGTATTCTTTTTTGCATGATTGATTTTATGAAAATTTCAAGGGGTGTGAGTTTATGAAAGTTGCATTGATTGCAGGAAGTATTTCTGATAGGGAGATTGTAAAAAAAGCGTGTGATGTTTTAAAGAAGTTCGGTGTCGATTATGAGGCGAGAGTTATTTCGGCACACAGATCTTTGGATTTTGCGATTGATTTTGTGGAAGGTATGGAAGAGAACGATATCGAGTTGATTATCGCTTTTGCCGGTAAGGCTGCACATTTGGCAGGTGTGCTTGCAGGCATGTCGACTGCTCCGGTTATCGGTGTTCCGGTGAAGAGTTCAACGCTTGACGGTCTTGATGCTCTTTTGTCTACCGTTCAAATGCCTAAGGGCGTTCCCGTAGCTACCGTTGCGATTAACGGTGCGGAGAATGCGGCAATTTTGGCAGTTCAAATTCTTTCGCTCAAGTATGACGAGTTGAAAGTGAAACTCAAGGATTACAAATCGGAAATGAAGGCGCAAGTTGAAGAGATGAATAAGGAACTTGATTTATAAACAGGGGGAATTTATGGCACTTACTTATGAATCTGCAGGTGTAAATAAAAATGAGGGATATAACGAAGTAAATTTAATAAAGAAATTTATAAAGAAAACTTATACCGACGGTGTTCTTTCGGATTTGGGAGGTTTTTCGGGACTTTTCGAGTTGAATAAGGATAGGTTCGAGTGTCCCGTTTTGGTTTCGGGGACTGACGGTGTAGGTACGAAGGTGAAGCTTGCACAGATGCTTGATGTTCACAATACAATCGGTATTGATTGTGTGGCGATGTGTGTGAATGATATTTTGTGTCAGGGTGCAAAACCGTTATTCTTTTTGGATTATATTGCTTGCGGCAAACTTGTTTCCGAAAAAATGGCAAGTATTGTAGAGGGTGTTGCAGAGGGTTGTGTACGTGCCGGTGCTGCTTTGATCGGCGGTGAAACTGCAGAAATGCCCGGAATTTACAAATTGAATGATTATGATCTTGCAGGTTTTTGTGTGGGTGTTGTCGACAAAAAGAAAATTATCGACGGTAAAAAAACTGTAAAGAAGGGAAATGCAATTCTCGCTCTTCCTTCTTCAGGTTTGCACAGTAACGGATTTTCGTTGGTGAGAAAAATAATTTTTGAGCATAAGAAGTTTTCTCTTGATATGAAACTCGACAGCGGAAAAACTTTGGGTGAGGAGCTTTTGACACCTACAAATATTTATGCAAAACAGATTGGAAGATTGCTTGAAAAGTTCAACGTGAACGGAATTTGTCATATAACCGGCGGCGGTTTGTATGAAAATGTTCCTCGTGCACTTTCGGAAAATACGGATGCACGTATTTATAAAGACGCAGTTCCCAAAAAAGAAATTTTCTCTCTTATTCAGGAGTGGGGCGGAATAGAAACCGATGAAATGTACGGAACTTTCAATATGGGATTCGGTATGTTGATATTTGTAGAAAAAGAAGATGTTGAAGGTATAAAGAAATTATTTGAAAAATCCGGTGATGAAATTTACGAAGTCGGAGAAGTTATAGAGGGAAGTTCAAAAGTTGTTTTATGCTAAGTGGAGGCAGCGTGGATAAAAGAATTTTTGTAAAAAAGAGGAAAGGCTACGATAAAGCGACTGTCGAGCTTGAAAAAAATCTGAACTTCGAGTTCGGTCTGAATTTGAAAAATACGGAAAGTTATATAATTTACGATATTTACAATATTGATGAAGAAACGTATGAAAAAGCGAAGAAGTCCGTTTTTTCCGAAGTCATGATTGATGAAGTTTTCGAAGATTTAATTCTTGAGGACGGTAAGTATTTTGCTTACGAAACATTGCCGGCACAGTATGACCAAAGAGCGGACAGCAGTATGCAATGTATTTCTTTGTTGGATGAAGATGCCGAAGTGAAAGTAAGATGCGGAAATATAATTGTTTTTGACAGAAGACTTGATGAAAGCGAATTGAAGAAAGTTGAAAAGTATTTAATCAATCCCATCGAGTCGAGAGTCAAGGATATGAATGCTTTGAGTTTTTCGGTTGATTCAGAAATGAAACCTTTGAAAGATTTAACCGGTTTTGTAAATTTTTCAAAAGAAGAATTACTTGATTTGAAGAATGAATTGTCTCTTGCAATGGGTTTTGAGGATTTATTTTTCATACAGGAACATTTCAAAAGCATAAAAAGAGATCCTACGGAAACCGAAATTTACGTTTTGGATTGTTATTGGAGCGATCATTGCAGACATACAACGTTTGAAACGGTACTTGATGATGTGAAGATAGAGTCGAATTTATTTCAAAAAGAAATGCAGTCGGCTTTCGATGTATATCTTGATGTGAGAAAAAAACTCAATATAAAGAAACCTGTTACATTGATGGATATGGCAAGTTGTTTCGGGAAGTATCACAAAAATATTTTGCATGATGAAAATATAGAGGTAAGTGAAGAGGTAAATGCTTGTTCATTTTTTACGGATATAGTAAATAACGGGAAAAGTGAAAAGTGGCTTATTCAGTTTAAGAACGAAACGCATAATCATCCTACCGAAATCGAACCTTTCGGCGGTGCAAGTACTTGTGTGGGTGGTGCAATTCGTGATCCTCTTTCCGGACGAAGTTATGTTTATCAGGCGATGAGAATTACCGGTAGCGGAAATGTTTTGCAAAAGCGTGAAGATACTTTGGCGCATAAATTACCTCAGGCGGATATTTCAAAGAAAGCTGCGGCAGGTTATTCTTCCTACGGTAATCAAATCGGACTTGCAACGACATATGTAAAAGAATTGTATGACGATTCTTATGTTGCAAAACATATGGAAGTCGGTGCGGTAGTCGGTGCGGTAAAAGTCGGAGATTACAAAAGACAGTCACCGGAAAACGGAGATATCGTTTTACTTATCGGAGGACGTACGGGACGTGACGGAATTCAAGGTGCAAGCGGATCCAGTTTAAGTCATACAAATGATTCTTTGGATACGATGTCAAGTCAGGTACAAAAAGGTAATGCAATCGAAGAAAGAAAAATTCAGAGATTATTCAGAAAACCCGAAGTAACGAAATTAATAAAAAAATGCAACGACTTCGGTGCGGGCGGAGTTTGTGTGGCGATAGGCGAACTTTCGGACGGTGTGGAAATTCATTTGGATAAAATTCTTGTGAAATATGAAGGTTTGAATCCTACCGAACTTGCTACAAGCGAATCTCAGGAACGTATGGCGGTGGTGATTTCACCCGCTGATTACGATACTTTCATAAAAGAGTGTAAAAAAGAAAATATAGAATATTCACATGTAGCAACTATAACCGACAGAAAACGTCTTGAAATGTATTATTTCAATCAAAAAGTTGTAGATATGAGTGCGGAGTTTTTGGAAACTGCCGGAGTACGTCAACACTCGAGTGCGATTTTGAAAGACAACGAAGGTAAAAATCCTTTTGAAAGTGTGGAAGTTACAAAAGACAATATTTTGAAAGAATTGAAATCTTTAAACGTAACTTGTCAGAAGGGAATTGCACAAAGATTTGACGCATCAATCGGTGCGATGACGGTATTGATGCCGTTTTCCGGTAAAAATCAACTTACACCGGTTCAAGCGAGCGTTCAAGCGCTTCCGACAATACACAGTACAAGCGATACGGCAACAATTCTTACCTACGGATTTATACCGAAGATTTCTCATTACTCACCGTTTTTGTCATCGATTTATGCAGTTCTTGAATCCGTTGCAAAAGTTTATGCGGTGGGCGGAAACAGAAAAGATTTGTATTTCTCATTTCAGGAATATTTCGAAAAACTCGGCAAAGATTTTACAAAGTGGGGTAAAGTTGCACAGAGTCTACTCGGAGCGATTTACGCACAAAAAGAAATTGAAGCACCTTCCATCGGCGGAAAAGACAGCATGTCGGGTACCTTTAACGATATGAATGTCGTTGAAACTTTGATTTCATTTGCATGTACGACAGTCAAAATCGAAGATGTAATAACTCCTGAATTAAAGCGTAAAGGAAATAATTTGTACTATGTACCGGTAGTTAAAGATCATAAAAATTATCCCGATATAAAAGAAACAATCAAAAATTATGAAAAAGTTGAAAAGTACATAAAAAGCAAAAATATCGTATCGGTATATGTACAAGAAGAAGGCAGCATAGTTGCATCTTTGGTGAAAATGGCGATAGGAAACGGTTTGGGATTTACGGTAGAAAAAGAAAATATTTCGGATTTTGTACCGGCATCCTTGATTGTCGAATCGGATATTGAACTTTCGTTTGAAAAAATAGGAAAAGTCGGAGATGAAATTACTGTAAACGGTATAAAATTTACAAAAGATGAAATTTTCAATGCATACACAAGCACGTTGGATGAATTGTATCCGTTGTATGAAAATGCTGACAAAGGAACATGTGAAAATATTTCCGTTAAATTTGAAAGTAAAAAATACTATCCCGAGTATGTTGAAAACGCAAGAGTTTTAATTCCGGTATTCCCGGGAACAAATTGCGAATACGATTGTGAAAAAGCATTTATTGATGCCGGTGCAACAACAAAGACACTCGTATTCAGAAATAAAACTTCAAAGGATATAGAAGAATCCATTGATGAATTAGCAAGAGAGATAGAATTGTCGCACATCATTATGTTCGCCGGAGGATTTTCAAGCGGTGATGAACCTGACGGAAGTGCGAAATTCATTGTGAATGTTTTGAAAAATAAAAAAATAAAAAAAGCCGTTTCAAATCATTTGGCACAAAAGAAACTTATTTTGGGTATATGTAACGGCTTTCAAGCATTAATCAAATCCGGTTTACTTCCGTACGGTGAAATACGAGAACTTGATGAAAACGATTTGACACTTTTCAGAAACGACAGTTTCCACCATATTTCAACCGCTGCGATAACACGAGTTGCAAGTACAAATTCACCATGGACACAAGATTTTGAAGGAGGTGAACTGCATGAAGTGCTGTTCAGTCACGGTGAAGGTAAACTTGTCGGAAAAAATATTGAAAAGTTTAAACACTTGGCTGCTTTCCAATATTCCGATTTCAACGGAAATGCAACTTACAACGGTAAATTCAATCCGAACAATTCATCGTATGCGATCGAAGGTATGATAAGTGAAAACGGACTTGTTCTCGGCAAAATGGGACATAGCGAACGATATGGTACAAATTTGTATAAAACAAAAACCATACAGAAAAAGCAAGATATATTTAAAAACGGAGTAAATTATTTTAAAAGGAGCTAAAAAATGAAATTATTATACGAAGGAAAAGCTAAACAGTTATATGAATGTGAAAACAACGAAGAAATTTATGTACATTACAAAAACAGCGCAACTGCATTCAACGGTGTGAAAAAGGAAGAATTCGACCGCAAGGGAATTTTGAACAATACAATTACATCATTTATTTTCAAATATTTAAGTGAACATGGAATTGAAACACATTTCATCAGAAAAGTAAATGAAACGGATCAGATTTGCAGACATGTAAAAATTATTCCGTTGGAAGTAATTACAAGAAATATAGTGGCCGGTTCCATGGCAAAAAGATACGGTTTGGAAGAAGGAAGAAAACTCAAAAAGCCGATATTCGAATTGAGCTATAAGAATGACGATTTGAACGATCCCTTGATTAATGACGATCACGTAGTAGCATTGGAAATTGCAACGGAAGATGAACTTGCATATATCAAGGAACAGACAAAGAAGATAAATAAATTGTTACAAGAAATGTTCTTGAAAGCTAATTTGATTTTGGTTGATTTCAAAATAGAATTCGGACGTACATCTGACGGAAAGATTATTCTTGCAGATGAAATTTCTCCGGATACTTGCAGACTTTGGGATGTACACACGATGGCGAAGTTGGACAAGGACAGATTCCGTAGAGATTTAGGTTCCGTAATGGAAGCATATGACGAAGTTTTAAGGAGATTGACAAGTGCGTGGAATTAATGAAGAATGCGGAGTTTTCGGAATTTTCAATCATGAAAATGCTGCAAATCTCACGTATTTCGGGCTGCACAGCTTGCAGCACAGAGGACAGGAAGGCGCAGGAATTATTTCAACCGACGGAGTGAAACTTTATCAGCACAGAGATTTGGGACTTGTGTCGGAAGTTTTCAAAAACAAAGAATCACTTGGAGAATTGAAAGGTAAGAGTGCAATCGGACATGTGAGATACGCAACCGCCGGTGACAACAGTGTAAGAAATGTACAACCGTTTTTATTCGATTTTCATGATATGAGTGTGGGAATTTGTCACAACGGCAATTTGATAAATGCGACAACACTTCGAAAAGAACTTGAGAAAAAAGGTGCGATATTTCATTCCTCGTCCGATACTGAAGTTTTGATACATTTAATAAGAAGAAGTGAAAAAGAAACTTTCAAAGAGCAGTTGAAAGAAAGTTTCAGAAAACTTGAAGGCGGATTTACATACTTGGTACTTTTGAAAGATGCACTTTACGGTGCTGTAGATCCAAATGCATTAAGACCTCTTGTTGTGGGAAAAACAAAAAACGGTGCTTATATAGTAGCAAGTGAAACTTGTGCAATAGATACAATCGGAGCGGATTTCGTATGCAATATAGGTGCCGGAGAACTTGTAATCATAACAAAAGACGGAATGAAAATTGAGCAATATACAAAACCTTCGAGAACTTCCATTTCTGCGATGGAATACGTATATTTCGCAAGACCCGATTCCGATATTGCAAATATAAACGTTCATACTGCAAGAAAAAGAAGCGGTAAAATACTTGCAAAAGAATGTCCGACACCCGATGCGGATATCGTGGTAGGTGTACCGAATTCTTCACTGTCCGCTGCCAGCGGATATGCTGAAGAAAGCGGACTTCCCTATGAAATGGGACTTATAAAAAATCAATACATTGCCAGAACATTTATACAACCGACACAATAACTTCGTGAACAAGGCGTAAAAATGAAATTGTCGGCAGTAAAAGGTGTAGTAAAAGGTAAAAAGGTTGTAATGGTTGACGACTCGATAGTAAGAGGCACTACCTGCAACCGTATAGTAAGACTTTTAAAAGACGCAGGAGCGGTTGAAGTACACGTGCGAATAGCATCACCGCCATTTATATTTCCAAGTTTCTACGGTATAGACACATCACGAACCGAAGAACTTATCGCCGCAAATAAAACGGTAGAAGAAATAAGAGAATACATAGGTGCGGACTCGCTCGGATACCTCAGTGCCGAAGGACTTGTTGAAGCTATCGGAACTGATTTTGAAGGACCTTACAACGGATTGTGTATGGATTCGTTCTGTGCGGACTATTCTGCAGGACTTGGAGATTATAAAGAAGATTTCATAAGCTCGCTTACAAATATACAGAAAGAATTTTTGGAGAAAAATAAGGAACAAAAATGAAAAATATAGCCGTATTTATATCCGGAGGCGGAACAAATCTGCAAGCAATTATAAATGCAACGGAAAATAAAGAAATAAATGCAAAAATAAAACTTGTATTTTCAAACAAAAAAAACGCTTACGGGCTTGAAAGAGCAAAAAAAGCAAATATCGAAACTTTGTATTTAAACAGAAAAAATTTTTCCAAAAGTGAAGAATACGATGAAGAAATTTTGAAAGTTTTAAAAGAAAAAGATATAGATTTGATAGTTCTTGCCGGATACTTGGGTATATTGACATCAAAAATAATTTCAAACTACAGAGGAAGAATAATAAATATTCATCCGTCGTTGATACCGTCATTTTGCGGCAGCGGATTTTACGGAGAACATGTACATAAAGCGGTTATAAAAAAAGGTGTAAAAATTACCGGAGCAACAACACATTTTGTAGACGAAATTATAGATGGCGGCGCAATAATCATGCAAGATACGGTACCCGTACAAATGAATGACGATTATAAAAGCATTGCCGCAAAAGTACTTGAAGTCGAGCATAAAATACTTGTAAAAACAGTAAAAGCTTTTTGTGAAAGCAGAATAATTTTTAAGGAAAACGGAGCATTTATAACGGAGGAATGAAATGACGAAAAGAGCCTTGATAAGCGTTTTTGAAAAAGACGGAATAGTTGATTTTGCGAAAAAACTTACAGACTTGGGGTGGGAAATCATTTCCACCGGAGGAACATATAAGTTATTGAAACAAAACGGAGTAAATGTAATTGAAGTAGATGAAGTTACGGGATTTAAAGAAATTTTGGACGGAAGAGTTAAAACTTTACATCCGTTCATTCATGGTGGAATTTTGTACAAACGTGATGATGAAAATCATGTAAAAACAGTTAAAAATTCAGGTATTTCATCAATAGATATGGTTGTAAACAATCTTTACCCGTTTGAAAAAGTTTTGAACGGAGAAAACAACACACACGAAAATTTGATTGAAAACATAGACATCGGAGGTCCGTCAATGATCAGAGCTGCGGCAAAAAATTACAACGATGTTTTAGTAGTTGTTTCACCTTCAGATTACAAAGAAGTTTTAAAAAGACTTGAAAACAATACTGCCGATAAAGATTTCAGACTCGGATTATCAGCAAAAGCATTCAATTATACCGCTTACTATGACGCACTTATCTCAAGCTACTTCAATGACTTGCTCGGAATTGAATTTCCGGAAAAGCTTACCGTAACATATAATAAAAAATCTCATTTGAGATACGGTGAAAACCCTCACCAAAGAGCATCATATTACGAAAAAGTATATGTAAAAGAAAAAGAAAAAACATCATTCAGACAACTGCATGGAAAAGAATTGTCATACAATAATTTGAATGATATGTACTCTGCAATAAAAATAGTAAAAGAATTCAACGAACCTTGTGTTGCGGCAATCAAGCACAACAATCCCTGCGGACTTGCAGTAGGTAAAACAATAGACCAAGCATACGACAAAGCATATGCTTGCGATACCGAATCCATTTTCGGGGGAATAATTGCACTCAATGAAGAAGTTACTGAATACGTAGCTGAAAAAATACACAGTTTCTTTGTAGAAGTTGTAATTGCACCGAAATTTTCAAAAAAAGCACTTGAAATATTGGAAACAAAGAAAAATATAAGACTTGTTGAAATCGAAAATCTCAAAGATTTCTCTATTCCGTCACAAACATTCAAAGAAGTTTTGAACGGACTTGTTTATCAAGATTACGACAACAAACTTTTGACACACGAATTGGAATTTGTAACGAAAGCAAAACCCGATGAAGAAACATTGAAAAACCTGTTATTTGCATTCAAGACCTGTAAATGCGTGGCATCAAACGGTATAGTCGTAGTAAAAGACGGTGCGGCAATAGGAATAGGACAAGGCGAAGTAAGACGCTCATGGGCTGCAGAAGAAGCACTTGAAAGAGCAAAAGGTAAACTTGAAGGTGCAGTAGTTGCATCCGATGCATTTTTCTTTGAAGACACCGTTGAATTACTTAATGCAAACGGTATAAAAGCAGTTATTCAACCGGGCGGCTCAATAAAAGACCCGAAAGTAATCGAACTTTGTGACAAGTACGGTATTGCAATGGTATTTACAAAAACAAGACATTTCAGACATTAATTTTTACCGGAGGCGAAATGAGAGTATTAGTAATCGGAAACGGCGGACGAGAAGACGCAATTTGCAAAAAAATATCCGAAAGTAAAAAACTTACAAAATTATACTGTTCAGAAGGCAATGCAGGTACGTTGCGTTATGCGGAAAATGTAAAATTGAAAAGCAATGATGAAATTCTTGATTTTGCAGAAAAAAACAATATAAATCTTGTGATAGTAGGACCTGAAGTTCCCCTCTGCGAAGGTATAAAAGACAAATTTGACAATACAAATATAAAAGTTTTCGGAGCAGACAAAGAAAGTGCAAAACTTGAAGGAAGCAAAGATTTTGCAAAAGAATTTATGTTGAAATACAATATTCCCACTGCAAAATACGAAACGGTAACCTCGAAATCCGAAGGCGAAAAAGTCATAAAACACTTTACATATCCGCTCGTAATAAAAGCGGACGGACTTTGCGCAGGGAAAGGTGTAAAAATTTGTCAAAACGAACTTGAGGCAAAAGAATATTTAAAAGAACTTTTTGAAGAAAAAATTTTCGGTCAAGAAGGTACAACCGCAGTAATCGAAGAATTTCTCGAAGGTAAGGAAGCATCACTTCTTTGTTTTGTATCCGACGGAAATCTTATTCCGATGGAAAGCGCAAGAGATTACAAACGCATCTATGACGGAGACAAAGGTGAAAATACAGGCGGAGTAGGCTGTTACTCACCGAATGAACTTTTTAATGAAGATTTGAAAAAAAGTATAAAACCGGTATTGGAAAAAATTTCATACGGACTGAAACAGGAAAACCTCGCATACTCGGGAATACTTTTTATAGGATTTATGATAAAAAACAACGAACCGAAAATTCTCGAATTCAATGTACGATTCGGAGATCCTGAAACCGAAGTCGTACTTCCACGAATGGAAAGCGACCTTATAGATGTAATTGAAAAATCTATAGAAGGTACATTGAAAGCAGAAGATTTGATTTGGAAAAAAGAAAAATGCATGACGGTAATACTCACCTCAAAAGGCTATCCGCTGAAATATGAAAAGGGAAAAGAAATAAGCGGAATTGAAAATGTAGACGAAGACATTTACGTTTATCATAACAATACGGAATTTAAAAATAATAAAATTTTAAGTGCCGGAGGAAGAGTACTGTCCGTAACAGCACTCGGAAGTGATTTTGAAGAAATGAGAAAGCGAATTTACAAAAATATAGAAAAAATCAATTTCGAAAACAAAACCTTCAGAAAAGATATAGGAATAATAAAATAATAGAAGAAATCTTTTGTGTGAAAATGCACAAAAGATTTTTTTTACAACACCATAGTATTTTCGACAATATTGCCGGAGAAAGTTTTAACTTTATTAATTAATAAAGTTAGAATTGAAAAAACTTGAAAACACTTAATATTAAGCAAACAAGATACAAAAACAACAAAAGAAACACAAAATAGTATAAATTTAGGACATGCGCAATAATTAAATATTATGTTTTGGGACGTAAGTGTTTTGGATTGTTCAATCTGTACTTTTAAGCATAACAGTAAAAAAGAGATATTTATGACGGGTATTTAAGTAAAAAATGACTATCTGATATGAAAAGATATTCCGATTACACGTTTAAATTCTTAAAAGGATTTGTCCGAAAAAGAATTTGAATTTATAAAAAAACGGAATAGACGATTGAAGCTGAAGAAAAACATAAATTAGAATTCTTTGCAAATGTATCAAGTGTGTATCGCATTACATATACTCTTTCTTTTGTATGGATATAATGTAAAAATATATGGTTGGAATTTTGTGATTTCTGCGTTTTATGCTATATTATTTTCGTGTATTTTACGGTTAATATGCACTATATAAATTTTGTATAATTTTTGTTGCATATCATAATTTTTGGTGCTATAATACTAACTTGACTAAAGATATCGAAGTATGGAAGCGTACATTTACGGAGTTTGTAATTTACCGTATGTGTATGTTATTTTTCTTTTATTTTTATCGAGGATTGATTAGAAATATCGGGAGGTGGCATCATTGGCGATCAAGCAGACACAGTTCGCTCAGTGGATCAAAGAATTAAAAGCAAAGGAAACTGAGGAAGGAGTACTTTCTTACAATTATTTCATTGATTTTGCAAAAGAAAAATCTTTGAATGTAAAGCAACTTGATCAATTGAGTCAACTTCTACATGATCATAATATTGAATTGGTTCTCGATGATGAAAATCCGGAAGATGAAGATATTATTTTGGATGAAGATATCGATGAAAATCTTATAGAAGATTCCGATGATGATAAAGATTGGGAAAAACAGGAAAAAGATTGGACCAAAGTCGAAAATAATGATTATGCGGTAACTCAAGGGAATGTAAGCGATCCGGTAAGACTTTACTTGCGTGAATGCGGTGCGACACCGTTATTGTCCGCAGAAGAAGAAATGACGCTTGCAAAACAGATTGAAAAGGGAAAAATGCTCGATGCAACCGAAGAGGATAAGCTGAGAGCCGAAGATGCAAAAAAAGAAATGGCAAATGCGAATTTGCGTCTTGTAGTTTCCATTGCAAAAAAATATCCCGGAAGAGGTATGCCCTTTTTGGACTTGATTCAAGAAGGTAATATCGGGCTTTTAAAAGCTGTGGATAAGTTCGACTATAAAAAGGGATATAAGTTCAGTACATATGCTACATGGTGGATAAGACAGGCAATCACACGTTCAATTGCAGATCAGGCGAGAACAATTCGTGTACCGGTTCATATGGTTGAAACTATCAATAAAATGAATCGTATCGGAAGAAAATTTTTGCAAGAATTCGGTAGAGAAGCCAGCAATGAAGAACTTGCAAAAGAGATGGGTATTTCAGTGGAAAAAATACGTGAGGCGAAAAAGGCCGCACAGGATCCGATTTCACTTGAAACACCTATAGGTGAAAAAGAAGATTCACACTTGGGAGATTTCATAGAAGATCAAAAAACAAGTTCACCGGAAGAAGAGGCAGCCGCAACAATGAGAAGAGAGCAAATTTATAAATTGCTCAATGAACTTACCGAACGTGAAAAAGGTGTGTTGGCACTACGTTTCGGTATGGATGACGGAACTCCGCGTACATTGGAAGAAGTCGGCAAATACTTCGGTGTAACACGTGAACGTATACGTCAAATCGAAGGTAAGGCACTTAAAAAATTAAGAAAACTTGCAATTCCTATGGAAGGTTTATAAAAAAATTGCCATATCGGAATTAATATGATAAAATAACGTCGTCAGTCTGGACAGTCCGCTGCCATAAAACGATCGGCATGAATGTCCTGTGAGAAGGAGGAAAAGATCGTGAATATTATTGAAACATTGGAGAAAGAACAGCTCCGCAACGACATCCCTGAATTCCGTCCCGGAGATACCGTACGTGTACACACAAAGGTTATCGAAGGAAAGACCGAAAGAATTCAGGTATTTGAAGGCATTGTTATTGCAAGAAAGAATTCAGGAGTAAGAGAAAGCTTTAAAGTACGTCGTATTTCTTACGGTGTAGGTGTAGAAAGAACTTTCTTGGTACACTCTCCGCGTCTTGCAAAGATTGAAGTTAAGCGTTCAGGTGCAGTTCGCCGTGCGAAATTGTTCTACTTACGTGGATTGTCAGGTAAGGCGGCAAGAATTAAGGAAAGAAAATAAGAAAAGAAAGAAGGCCGTAAGGTCTTCTTTTTTTCTTTATGAATACAATTTGTGTTAATATATTAAGGAGAAGTATATGAAATTTAAAATGATACATCTCATACTTCCTGTTGCGGTTTTATCATGTATGGCCACAGCTCATGCAAACGACATACGCTCAGTAATTGCGGTAAATGATCGGACAATAGAAGTTCAAATGGAAGAACAACTTCCGAAAGAAGAGTTGGATATAAACAAATTACTTGAAGATAATTATAAATCACCATTTGAAATAGATCCGTCAGTTGAAATTATAGGAGTGCCGATTCTTGTAGAAAACAGTCAAAATGACAATGTTTACAGAATTTCGGTTTCATTGCTTTCCGAATACACACTCTACAGAATATCCTATGAAGGCAAGCGTAAACGTACATTTTTAACATACAATGAACAGCAAACGGAAGAACATTACAAAAAAAGATACGGCGAAACTTTTTAAAAAGGAGTGATAGCGTGCATATCGTATTGGTTGAACCGGAAATACCCGGAAACACAGGAAATATATCCCGACTGTGTGCTGCGGAACATTTGACATTACACTTGGTCGAACCGCTGGGTTTTTCTATAGACGATAAGCATTTGAAACGTGCCGGTTTGGATTATTGGAAGTTTTTGGATATTCATATTCACAAAAGCTTTGAATCGGTAAAACAAATGCTGAAAGGAAAACGCTTTTTTTACAATACAACAAAAGCAAAACACGTTTATACGGATATTTCATATAAAGAAGATGACGTGCTTGTATTCGGGAAAGAAACAAAAGGATTGCCTGAAGAATTATTATTCGAAAATCAAGATTCTTGCATACGCATACCGATGGTGGAAGAAGCAAGATCTCTCAATCTGTCCAATGCAGTTGCAATAGTGGCACTCGAAGCATTAAGACAAACCGGATTTCCCGAATTGAAAAAAGGTAATCAATATCTTGAAAAAATGAAAGGAACTATATCAAATGAATATGTATGATGAAGCTTACGCCCTTGCAAAAGCAATTAAAGAAAGTAATGAAATGAAACGTTTGAAAGCCGCATCCGAAAAAGTAGGAGCGGACGAAGACGCAAAGAAAATGGTAAAAGAATACATAAACTTGCAAATGCAAGCCGACTATGCAAAACTTGCAGGACAAAAAGAAGATGAATCAATTTATAAAAAATTGCAAGAAACGGCTATCATTGTAAGTAACAACGAACTTGCACAAGAATACTTGCAAGCGTTAATCAGTTGGAATCAAATAGCTGCGGATTTGCAAAAGATAGTGGCAGAAGCGATGTCGCAGGGTTTAGACATATTGGATTTGAAAAAATGACAAATTGGAATTCTTTTTTTGAAGGGATTTTAGATTCAAAGCAAATAAAAATAAATGAACCGATGAAAAGGCACACTACCTACGGTATAGGCGGAACGGCAGATGTATTTGTGACACCTTTTGAAATTGAAGAATTGCGTGAAATTTTGAAAAAAGCACACGAAAATTCAATAAAAGTAAGTATAATCGGCGGCGGTTCAAATACATTGGTGAGTGACAAAGGTATCAGAGGTATTACCATATGCATGGGACGCTTAAAACCTTCAATGGAATGTGAAGATACATTTATCATCGCAAAAGGCGGAGCGGGAACAGGCGGTGTTGCAAGATTTGCGCTTAAAAATTCCTTATCCGGATTTGAATGGGCAGTAGGAATACCGGGCACGCTTTGCGGTGCAGTATTTATGAACGCAAACGGATACGGCGGACAAATGAAAAAAGTAGTGCAAGAAGTATACGCAATAAGTCGTGACGGAAAAGAAATGAAAACATACGATTGGGATGATTTGAAATACGGAGATAGCGACAGCGTATTCATGCACAACGGAGATATTATAATAGGTGCAAAACTTCATTTGAAAAAAGGAAACAAAGAAGAAATTGATGCAAAAATGAAAGAATACCAAGCATCACGAAGAGAAAAACAACCTTTGGATAAAAGAAGTGCAGGCACAATGTACCTGCGTCCTCCGGGATACTATGTAGGACCGATGATAAAAGCAAGCGGACTTGCAGGATTTTCAATCGGAGATGCACAAGTATCCGAAAAACATCAAGGCTTCGTAGTAAACAACGGAAAAGCAACATGTCAAGATGTTGTCGACGTATTAAAACACGTAAGAAAAACGGTAAAAGAAAAATTTAAAATAAAAATAGGCATAGACGTCAGAGTAATAGGCGAAGATACGGAACAACTAAGATAAAATACAAAATAACATAAAAATAATTAATGAAGATATTCAAACGAGTATCTTCATTTTTTGCGTATGATAATAATTTTGTATTTATTTTTGAAGTATATAAAATTGTTTTGTAAAATATCTTTTTATTTATCAAAGGGTTGCGAAATTTATTTTCGTAAAATTTTATACAATAAAAGATAATATTAAATTATGCAGTAATCATTTTATTGTGTTTTGTAAATATTTTTTGAAAAAATATTTTTTTAAAATACTTGCATTTTGCAAAAATATTTTGTAATATATGTATGTAAGTTAGCACTCGATTTGGGTGAGTGCTAATAACATAAGGAGGAATAAATATGTTAAGACCTTTAGCAGATAGAGTTTTGGTTCAAGTTAAAGAAGAAGCTACAAAGACAAAGAGCGGTATTTTGTTACCGGATACAGCACAGAAGAAGTCACAACGTGGAGTTGTAATTGCAGTAGGTTCGGGAAAGCTTGCAGATGACGGCAAGCGTATTCCGCTTGAAGTTAAAGTCGGTGATGAAGTATTGTTCTCGAAGTATTCCGGCTCTGAAATCAAGCAGGACGGAAAAGATTACTTGTTGCTTGATGAACGTGATATTCTCGGAATTTTTTCAAAGTAATATAATTCAAACAAATAAGGTTAGGAGCGATATATATGGCAAAGAAAGTTCTTTATAATGAAGAAGCACGCGCAGCACTTTTGAAGGGTGTTGATCAGCTTGCAAATGCAGTAAGAATTACATTGGGACCTAAGGGCAGAAATGTAGTATTGGATAAGAAATTCGGTGCACCGAATATCGTTAATGACGGTGTTTCCATTGCACGTGAAATCGAATTGAAGGATCCTTTTGAAAATATGGGTGCTCAGTTGGTTAAGGAAGTTGCCACAAAGACAAATGATGTTGCAGGTGACGGTACAACCACAGCTACATTGCTTGCTCAGTCCATGATTCATGAAGGTATGAGAAACGTTGCGGCTGGTGCAAATCCGATGGTACTCAAGAAGGGTATTGAAAAAGCCGTAAAGGTACTTGTAGAAGAAATCAAGAAGAAATCAGTTCCGGTTGATACAAAGGAATCAATCGCACAGGTTGCATCAATTTCTTCCGCAGATGAAACAATCGGCGGCTTGATTGCAGATGCTATGGAAAAAGTCGGAAATGACGGTGTAATTACAGTAGAAGATTCCAAGACAATGGGTACAAATCTCAAGGTTGTGGAAGGTATGCAGTTCGATCGCGGTTATCTCTCACCGTACATGGTATCCGATACCGATAAGATGGAATGCATTATGGATAATCCTCTTATTTTGATTACAGATAAGAAGATTAATGTTCTTCAAGAAGTATTGCCGCTTTTGGAAAAGGTTGTACAGGCAGGCAAGGAACTTCTTATTATTGCCGATGATGTAGAAGGCGAAGCATTGGCTACTTTGGTAGTCAACAGATTGCGCGGTACATTCAAATGCGCAGCTGTAAAGGCTCCGGGATTCGGTGATCGTCGTAAGGCAATGCTTCAGGATATTGCAATTTTGACAGGTGCAACAGTTATCAGCGAAGACTTGGGACGTAAACTTGACAGTGCCACATTGGAAGATGTAGGACATGCACATCAGGTACGCATTACCAAGGACAACACCACAATTATCGGCGGTGAAGGTGATGCCGAAGCAATTAAGCAGAGAGTTGAACAGATTCGTGAACAGTTCAAGAACTCCACTTCTCAGTTCGACAAAGACAAGCTTCAGGAACGTCTTGCAAAACTCGCAGGCGGTGTAGCTGTAATTGAAGTAGGTGCGGCAACGGAAGTTGAAATGAAGGATAAGAGATTGCGCATCGAAGATGCTTTGAATGCAACACGTGCAGCTGTTGAAGAAGGTATTGTTTCAGGCGGCGGTACAACATTTATCGACATTCAGCATGTTTTGGACGATATTGAAGCTGAAGGCGATGTAAAGACAGGTGTAAACCTTGTTCGTCACGCTATAGAAGCTCCGGTACGTCAGATTGCCGACAATGCAGGAGTTGAAGGTGCTATCGTTGTAGAAAAATTGAAAGAAGCTAAAGACGGAACAGGTTACAATGCGGCTGAAGACAAGTATGAAGATATGATGAAAGCCGGAATTGTGGATCCTGCAAAGGTAACACGTTCAGCATTGCAAAATGCAGCATCAATTGCAGCACTCGTGCTTACAACCGAAGCGGTAGTAGGTGAAATACCGGAAGAAAAGCCGGCTGTGCCTGCAATGCCGGGAATGCCGGGCGGAATGATGTAATAGATTACATGAAATAAGTAAACAACTCGAAATAAATTTGAGATTATCTCAAAAATTTCGAGTTGTTTTTTTATTATAAATATACATGACTTTTTTCATATGTTAATATAAATCAAGAAAGACAGATAATTAATCCGACGGGAGAAAAATATGAATCAGGTTATAATAAGTAAACGTGCGGAATTGGCGGTAAGAGGAGGCCATCCGTGGATATATGGAACGGAAGTAAAAGAATTTGACGGCAATATAAAAAACGGTGACATAGTAAAAGTAAAAACCGTAAAAGATAAATTTTTGGGAAGTGCTTTTTACAATGCCGAATCGAAAATTACATTGAGAATGATTTCATTCAATGCAAATGACACTTTTGATGAAAATTTTTGGAAACGTAGATGTGAATATGCAGTAGATTACAGATTGCAAGTCATGAAAAAAGAAGATTATGATTGCATGCGAATTGTATTCGGTGAAGCGGATCAACTTCCGGGACTTACGGTGGACAGATTCGGGAGTGTACTTTCAGTTCAAATTTTATCGCTCGGAATTGAACTTAGAAAGAAAGTGATACTTGATAATTTAATTACAGCTTTAAGAGAAAAGAATTTACCCGTTACCGCAGTATATGAAAGAAATGATGTTTCTATACGCAGACTCGAAGGTATGGAAGAGTATAAAGGTTTTTACAAATCTGAATTGCTTGATGAAAAAGATGAAGTTACAAGTGTAAGAATTTGTGAAAACGGAATAAAATATGATGTAGATATAGAAAACGGACAAAAAACGGGATTTTTTTTGGATCAGAAGTTTAACAGAAAAGCTGCCGGAAATATAGCAAAAGGGAAAAACGTACTTGATTGTTTTACACATACAGGTGCATTTGCATTGAACGCTGCAAAGTCCGGAGCGAAAAGCGTTACGGCGATAGACATATCTCAACATGCAGTGGATATGGCAACTCATCATGCAGAAATAAACGAACTTGAAAATATGAAAGTTGTAAAAGCCGATGTATTTGATTATTTGACACAGCAGGATAAAAACCATGAGCATAAATATGATTATATAATTTTGGATCCGCCTGCATTTACAAAATCGGGAAGTACCGTACATTCGGCATTCAGAGGATATAAAGAAATAAATTATCGTGCAATGAAACTTTTGCCTAGAGGAGGATATCTCGCCACATGTTCATGCTCACATTTTATGAAAGAAGAACTTTTCATAAAAATGCTTAAAGAAGCTGCAAGAGATGCAAATGTAACTTTAAGACTTATCGAGAGCAGAATGCAATCACAAGATCATCCCATGATAATGACAATTCCTGAAACATTCTATTTAAAGTTTTATATATTTCAAATTATTTAGACTCCATGCGAGTCTTTTTTATTGATAAAATCATGCTATAATTAATAAAAACAATCGAAAAGCGGTGAAAATATGGAACTGTTCAATGAAACAACGTCAAGCATAAAACCTTTAAATACGGAAGTTATGAAATTTGTACGAACACGTTTCGATGACCTTTATACAGGAACGGGAAACTTGGGAAATCTTGAAGAAATCGTGGTAAAATTTGCAGGAATTTCAGGAAATGAATTTCCGGAAATATACGAATGTATACTGGTACAAATCGGAGAACGAGGAGATTTCAATTCGGAACTTTCGGAGCTTGAAAAGAAATCTGCGAAGCTTTTGAATGCACGTTTACTTAATTTCAAAAAGTCCGGAAAAAACAATTTCAATATAATTGAAACTGTTGAAGAAGGTATAAATTTTATAGATGAAAATATACATGAAAAAGGATGTGCGGTAATACCTTCAATTGCGATGAATTATGAAAATAAAATATCTGCGTTTTGCATTGCTGCCATGCTTTGTAAAAAAGAAAAAAGTGACATTTTCGATAATATAGAATATTTATTGCAAGATATATCGGGGTTGAGCATCGAGGATGTAAAGCAAGAATTGGAAGAGTCTACCGTAAATACGAATGAAATGTCGGATTTATTCAAAAAAACAGGTACATATGATATTTGGTTCACCTTAGGTATAATGCTCGGAACAATGAAAAAGCACGGTATTATAATATTGAGCGGATGGGTATCTTTACTTTGCGCATGTCTTGCGAAACAGTTGTCTGCGGATTTTTCAGAATATTTTCTTTCATCGCAAATATCTTCACTCAATATACATAATGAATTGTCGAAAAAACTTTCAGTCGAAGGAAATATAAATTGCGGTAAAAATGAAAACGATATATTTGCAGCAGTTTTACAAAAAAATATGCTTGAAACCGCAATAAAAATTTATATCGAATCAATAACCAAGGAAGAAGCAGGGGTAAAAGGATGATAAGTAAGGATATGGCATGGAAAGATATTTCACAAAAAATTTTAAATAAGGTGAAGATTGACTCGTTGCCTTTGCGAAAAGCGATAGTTATTGCCGGAGGAGATACTGCGGTAGACGGACAAAATGAAACGCACGGATTTGTGAGTTTTCATGAAATGCGTGCATTGGCGCAAGGCGTAGGAGCTGTAAGTGCCGTTGCAAGAAAAATTAATGCACCGATTTACCTTGTGGATACGGGATTGGAACAAGACACATCATCTTTGAGAGGAGTATTGATGAAAAAAATGCGTAACGGAACGCATTTGGGAACTCCTGCAATGAGTGTGGAAGAAGCAAAGTATGCAGTTTCATTGGGGATGTCCGTAGGAAAATCACTTGCTTTGCAAAAAGTTCAAGCAGTTGCACTCGGAAATGTCGGTGAAAGATGTATGCTTTCCGCATTGAGTGTGACGACAGCTGTTTTAAAAGACGATTTGCAAGGAAGTGTTTTTGATAAATCTTTAAAAATACAATTTGATAAATTGGAAAATTTCAAAGAAAATCCGGTTTCTGTATTGAGTAAAACAGGTTCTACGGAAATTGCGATGCTTTTCGGTTTGATTGTACAATCCGTTCGTGAAGGGATTTATGTAATTTTCGATAACGCCGTTACCGGTGCAGCCGCACTTGCGGCGGTGACGGTATATCCCGAAATTATCGACAATATAATTTCTTTTGCGGAGTATGATGAACCTCTTTACAAAATACAAGCAAAAAAACTTAATCAAAGAGGAATTTTAAAATATAATTTTACAAAAGCACAGGGATTGGGATCTGCACTCGGATTGGAGTTGCTTGAAAGCATAATTTCAGTGTAAATATAAGAAGAGGAGGTTTCATGAAAGCTTTATTCATAAAAGGATATTATAAAATTACTGCAGACATGCTTATCGGTGCGATGATAGACATGGGAGTTCCGTCTTTGTATTTGAAATCGGAATTGAAAGATGCCGGTCTTTCGGATTATTTTATAGAAATGGCAAATCCTAAAGCTAAAATCGGAGCACATTATTTTTTTATTCCGAATACAAGCGGAGAAACCGATTTCACTGAAGAGTCATGGACTTTGAAATGGGCAAAAATATGCAATAAAAAATATAAGGAACGCATTTCTTGCGGTATAAATGTAATTAAAACCGTTACACGAGCTTTTGATGAATTGAATATAAAAGACAAAAGTTTGGGCATGGCGGGAATAGACGGAAGTTCGCACGTAAAACTTTATTGTATATTATCTGCACTTGACTACTTGGGAGTGGAAAATGTATTTACTTGTCCGTTTTCAGTTGAAGACGGTAAGGATGAAAAAGGTAAAATTACAAAAAGTATATTGAAACGTGCCGTTACAACAACAAATTTATCATTATATGCGGAAAATATCACTCCTTTTGCCGCTGCAATATTGGAAAGTATATCTGTTGATTTTTTACCTATGGACGGACGTTTTTTGGTGGATAATACTGCATACGGAAGTGACAGTGTAGAAAAAACCGACGGGGAAAATACATTATCCATATACTTGGGATATTTCCATGACAGAGAAAGTTCAATTTTTAAAAGCAAATTGAAAGTGTTCGGAACGAAGAATATTTTTTCATAAATGAAAATGAAAAACAGTTGACATACACCGATCTTTGTGATAAAGTATTTTGCGTAGCATCTTCAGTTCGGAGGTTGGAAGTTAAATTTTAACTTGACAATATCTGATAAGATGTTATAATAATAACGTTGCTTACTGATGCGGAAGTAGCTCAGTGGTAGAGCACCACCTTGCCAAGGTGGGGGTCGCGGGTTCGAGTCCCGTTTTCCGCTCCAATGTAGTAACGAGTGTTCCTGAATAGCTCAGTTGGTAGAGCAATCGGCTGTTAACCGATCGGTCGTAGGTTCGAGTCCTACTTCAGGAGCCATAGGGGTATAGCCAAGCGGTAAGGCAACGGACTCTGACTCCGTTATGCGTAGGTTCAAATCCTGCTACCCCTGCCACACATGATCCATTAGCTCAGTCGGTAGAGCACTTGACTTTTAATCAAGGTGTCCCGCGTTCGAGTCGCGGATGGATCACCAAATGGCCCGTTCGTCAAGCGGTTAAGACACCGCCCTTTCACGGCGGAGTCGGGGGTTCGAATCCCCCACGGGTCACCATTAATTTGGGCGATTAGCTCAGCTGGGAGAGCGTCTGCCTTACAAGCAGAATGTCGGCAGTTCGATCCTGTCATCGCCCACCAATGGCCCGGTGGTGTAGCGGTCTAACATGTCGCCCTGTCACGGCGAAGATCGTCAGTTCAAATCTGATCCGGGTCGCCATTATGCCTCGGTAGCTCAGTTGGTAGAGCAAAGGACTGAAAATCCTTGTGTCCCCGGTTCGATTCCGGGCTGAGGCACCACTTTTTTATGCGGCTGTGGCGGAATTGGCAGACGCGCTACTTTGAGGGGGTAGTGATCTTTCGATCGTGTGAGTTCAAGTCTCACCAGCCGCACCAAAAAATAAGGTGCAAAAAAAGTTAATAAGCGGTTGTGGCGGAATTGGCAGACGCGCTATCTTCAGGCGGTAGTGGATTTTATCCGTGAGAGTTCAAGTCTCTCCAACCGCACCAAGCGTTTATCTCATCTTTGGATGAGCTTTTTTTATTATGTAGAGAAATCACAAAAAACCGCATCGGTAGATACATATTAAAAAATCATATATAATGAAGTGAAGACAATATTGCGGGGGTACATATGGATAAAAAATTAGTTATTATAGACGGCAGCAGTTTATTTTACAGAGCTTTTTATGCATTGCCGTTACTGTCCCACAACGGAATATATACAAATGCGGTATATGGATTTTTGCGTATGCTTGCAGGGCTTTATCGTAATTTGGACCCTGAATATATAGCTGTAGCATTCGACAAAGACAGATATACATTCAGAAATGAAATTTATAAAGACTATAAAGCCACAAGAAAATCTGCACCGGCCGAACTTGTACCTCAATTTAAATTGATAAAAGATTTGTTGCGTGTAATGGGAGTTGCCGTATATGAAATGGCCGGATACGAAGGCGACGACATACTCGGCACCTTGGCATTCAAGTATAAAGACGAACTTCCTGTTTTGATAGTTACGGGAGATAGAGATTCGTTGCAGTTATCAAGTGAAAAGGTAACGGTATTTCTCACGCAAAAAGGTATAAGCAACATGGCGGAAATGACCCCTTCCGCAGTAGTTCAAAAGTACGGAATAAAACCTTCTCAGATAATAGACATGAAAGCATTGATGGGAGATACATCCGACAATATACCCGGAGTAAAAGGAGTAGGCGAAAAAACTGCAATAAAACTTTTACAAAAATACGAAAATCTCGATAATATATACAAAAATATTGAAGAAATAAAAGGTGCACAAAAGACGAAACTTTTAAGCGGTAAAGAAGATGCATATTTGTCACGAAATTTAGCTAAGATACGTATTGATATACCTATAAATGCAACTCTTGAAGAAATGAAACAACCGATACATTACGATGAAATGAAAGAATTGTTCGATAAATTGGGACTTCATTCGATAGCTGAAGAATTAAGCGGATTGCCGAGATTTAAGATGCTTGCCGAAGCGAAGAAAAAAGAAATGGAAGAAATGAAACCGCTTTTAAATTGGGATGAAAATATTTCATTTGAAGATGAAATTATTTCATTTGTACCGGAAATTCAAGGTAAAACTCCTTTTTTCAAAATAAATGAAGTAATAGCAGGAACAAAAAACGGCAATTACAAAGTAGAACGTAAAGATTTTTCAGAATTTAAAAAGCAACTTTTGAAAGCAAAGGCAATAATAGCAGAAAACAGTAAAGAAATATTCGAATCGGATTTTCCATATGAAAATTTGAAATTTTATGATGTAACTCTTATTGCGTACTTACTTGATCCCACGCATGTTACTTATAATCGCTCATATGTAGGAGAATTATTTAAAGTACCGTCAATATATATTGACGAAAACGCAAGTTTTGAACAAAACGGAAATATGATTGCAGATTTTCTTTTGGCTTTATACACATCATCCTATGAACTTTTGGTAAAAAACGATATAGAAAAATTATTCAAAGAAGTAGAACAACCGTTAATCGAAGTATTGGCAGAAATGGAAAAAAACGGTATTTCCATAGACGAAGAAAATTGGGAAAAAGTTCGGAAAAACATGAAAGAAAAAGAAGAAAAACTTCTTTTGGAAATTTATAGAGAAGCCGGAGAAGAATTCAATGTAAATTCTCCAAAACAATTAAGCCACATATTATTCGATAAAATGGGAATGCCGACAGGGAAGAAAACCAAAACCGGATACTCTACGGCGGCAGATGTTTTGGAAAGTCTTGCAATAGATTATCCTTTTGTAAAGAACATACTTGAATACAGAACATTGGCAAAACTTATTTCCACATATCTTGATGCAATACCGTTACTTGTGCGAAAAGAAACAAAGCGAGTACATACATCATTCAATCAAATGGTAACCGCCACGGGAAGATTGAGCAGTTCGGATCCGAATTTGCAAAACATACCCGTAAGGACGGAAGAAGGAAAAGTAATTCGTTCTTTGTTTGTACCGGGTGAAGGATATGATTTCTTTATATCTTCGGATTACTCACAAGTGGAACTGCGTGTATTGACACATATGTCGGGAGATGAAGGACTTATACGTGCATTTGAAAATAAAGAAGACATACACAGAAGAACGGCATCTGAAGTATTCGGAGTTCCCTTTGAAGAAGTAACGAGTGAACAACGTTCACATGCAAAAGCCGTAAACTTCGGTATCATTTACGGAATAAGCGATTTCGGACTTTCAAAACAACTCGGAATAAGCAGGAAAAAAGCTGATGAATATATAAAAACATACTTGAAAAGATACCCCGGTATACACGAATTTATGAAAAAAATGACGGAAGAAGCAAGAAAAACCGGAAAAGTGAAAACACTGTTCGGAAGATATCGTGATTTGCCGGATATAAACAGTAAAAATTTTCAACGCAAATCATTTGCCGAGCGTACTGCTATGAACACTCCGATACAAGGAAGTGCAGCGGACATCATGAAAATTGCCATGATTCAAGTATACGGAAAAATGAAAAAGGGCAAGTACAAGAGTCGTATTTTATTACAAGTACATGACGAACTTGTTGTAGAAGCGGTAAAAGAAGAAGTTGAAGAAATAAGTAAATTGCTTAAAGAAACAATGGAATCCGTTGTTTCATTAAAAGTGAAACTTGTTGCAGATGTGCATGTAGGTAAAAATTGGGCGGAAACCAAGTAATGAATATGTATTTAATAGGACTTACCGGAGGTATGGGATCAGGTAAAAGTACGGTAGCGGATTGTCTGCGTTCAAACGGAATACCTGTCATAGATGCCGATGTGATTGCACATAAAATTATGAATGAAGAAAGTACACTTGATAAAATATATGAAATTTTCGGTAAAAATGTTTTCGATAAAGACGGAAGCTTGAATAAAGTGAAATTTTCATCGGTGTTGTTTACAAATACCGTAAAAAGAAAGAAACTTAATGAATTTGTACATCCGAAAGTTTGGGACGAAATGATGAACGAAACGGAAAAATATGTAACGGAAGGAAGTAAAGTTATATTTTTAGACGTACCGTTGCTGATAGAAAGCGGATGGCATACACGTGTAAATGAAACGTGGCTTGTAAAAGCCGATTATAATGAACGGATTGAAAGATTAAGTTTGCGTACAAATCTTTCAACGGAAGAAATAAAAAAACGTATAGAAATTCAAATGCCCGAATCGGAAAAAGAAGAATATGCCGATAAAATAATAAATAATGGCGGCACATTTGAAGAAACCGAAAAACAAGTAATTGAAGAACTTCAAAAAATAATTGAAAAAACGGAAAAGAGGTAAATATGAAAAGACATAAAAGGTCTAATGTACGACAAAATCATATTAAGTTCGGTGTTAGACTTTTTACGGTGCTTTTATTTATAGGTATTATTTTATTTTCAATATTTTTACACAACTATTTAAGTCGACCTGCACCCGAAATACGTATGATAATAACTGAATATGCACATAAATACAGAGTGCAAAGACACTTGGTCGAAGCTGTAATGCATGCGGAAAGTAAATTCGATCAAAAAGCGGTATCACATGTAGGTGCTGTAGGAATGATGCAATTGATGCCGAAAACCGCCGAATGGATAGCACAAGAAGGCGAATTGCAATATACGGATTTGAAAGAACCTCGACAAAATATAATGCTCGGAACGTGGTATATAGATTATTTGCTTAAAAAATATCACAATAACGAAGTTCTGGCACTTGCTGCATACAATGCCGGAAGAGGTAATGTAGATGAATGGATAACCGAATACGGTTGGAAAGATGATTTCACAAATATAAAAGAAATACCGTTTCCGGAAACAAGAGAATTTGTAAAATTGGTAGTGGAAACAAGAGACAGATTGGATGAAGAAGAAAATACAGAAGAGCAAGAGGAAGTAGAGAATGAGCGACATAAATAAAATAAAAGAAGAACGTGAAAATCGAAGGAATCTGTTTTTAAATTGGAAAATAGAAGAAGATTTGCCTCAAACCGTTCATGAATACAGTTTAAAAAGGGTAGATGTTCAAGATGATCGCAAATACTATGCATTCTCTTACGTAAATGAAAAAAACGGTTGGGAAGTAAAAGCATTGTTCGATGAAGAAACAATGGATTTTATGATAAAAGCCGATTTCAGATTATTTGTAATAACTCAAATTGAAATGATAACAGGTGATTTTGAAAAATTTAAAAATATTGTAAAAACGATGCTACCTGAATTCATATACAAAGAAATGATAGATAGAAGTAAGGTATCTGTACTTGTAAAAAGCACCGGATTTACGAAATGGGATTATTCAAAAGCCATGCCGGAAACAATACATAATTACAAAAGAGTCATAGAGCCGTCCATGCCGGTTTTGGGGCTTAACGGTTCATATATCGTAGCTGCATATGAATGCAGGCAAAATAACAGCGGTATTTTATTTTTTTATAATATGTACAGAAATCAATATTATGGAGAAATGCGTGCCGGAGGAATTCCTAAAATAATACACAAATATGATGCAACGACACTTAAAGAATTCGAGCAAAAAATAATCAAGAATTTAAAAGAAGATTTACACAATCTTTATTTAAATCCTGTATCGGAAGAGTAGGAAAAATGTTTAAATCGTTTTACAATTTATACAAGAAACACTTAAAAGAAATAATAAGATTTGTAGTTGTCGGCGGATTTTGTTTCGTGTTGGAATTCGCAATGCTTTACGGATTTACCGAATATTTGCACATACAGTACTTAATTTCTTCGGCAGCGGCTTTTATTATTGCACTTATAGTGAATTATTTTTTATGCGTGTATGTTGTTTTCAATACTGAAAATCAGTCAAACACAAAACGTACGTGGTTTGTAATTACATCTGTTGCAGGTTTGGGTATAAATCAAATCGTAATGTACATTATGGTTGAAAAAATCGCAATTTGGTATATGTTTGCAAAAGTTTTTGCAGCTGCTGTTGTGATGATTTGGAATTACATAACGAAAAAAATAATATTAAGATAATAAAAAAGGCAAGAGTTTTAATCTCTTGCCTTTAATTTATACACCGATTTCTTTTATAAAATCCTGTAAACCTTCTCTGAAAAGAGTTGCACCTCCGTTTGCAGGATGTCTTACGCCGGTAACTTTGTAGCCGGCATTTTTTAATGTAGTTTCGCTTTTTTTACCGACTGCACAGATTTTTATATTTCCACCTACCAACTCAAGAAGTTTTTCGGTATAAATCAATCCGGCATCCAATTCTTTTTGAGTGGGAGTGCGATTGGTAAGCATTTTGCCCGGTTTATGCGGATGGAAAGGGAAAATATTCCATAGTATAAAATCGTCAGGTGCCAATCCGCTTTCCAAAGCTGCTTTCCAAACAATTGTATCCGTAGGTTCGTTAAATCCTTTTTCACGCTGAATATCGGCAGGAAGAAACGGACTTTCTTTTCTGCTTGTTCTGCGTCCGGGAGAACCGATTATCATTTTACTGTTTACAACAGGATGTAAATCAAGCATCATACGCTCAGAAGTCAAAGGTATTCCGGTAAAACGACAACCTTGATAACCGCAAGCTTCCGCAACTATCAACAAGCGGGGAGAATCCATGCGATGTACAAGGTAACGTTCAAGCTGAGCTTTTCTTATAGAACGTGAATGAGCAATATCGTAATCGGGATCGAAATCGGTCCATGGATTGAAAACATTTTTTTCTTTATATTTCTTCAGAGATTCGGTAAAAACTCTGATTTTATGCATTATGTGAGGATAATTCATCAATAGTCACCAACTTGTAAATTGTTCCGTCATCAAATTTTTTTACCGGAACAAAATGATTATAAAATTTCCAATTTTTAAAAGCATCTGCATTCTTATTATAAACGAAAACAAACGCCGATTCATTTAATTTTTCATTTTCGAATTCATTATCACTTATTGTCGGCATAATAAATTTAAAATCCCAAAGCGAATTTCTTGATTCAACATTAGTTGCAAGTGCAGTTGACGGTTTTATTCTGGTAGCCAAATCGCTTGTGTAATAAACGTAAGATGTGCTATATGTGTCGAAGAAATAGTGTTTGCCCGGTAAATTTTTAAATTCGTCAGCAAAGAAAACGGGAGCACGAGTATTCATGTAAACGGGAAGACCTTGTAAAATCATGCTTATATACATAAGTAAAGTGAAAGTTGAAACATATATATATCCTTGTCGCAAATTTTTTTTGAAAAATAATCCTACAAAAACAATTGATAGGATAATTATAAAATACATGAAAGTCCAATTTACTTCATGCACACGAGTCGTCAAATATCCCATTGCAACGGTTAAAATGAAAAACGGTATTGAAAGACATATATATGCCTTTGTACTTCCTTTTTTTATGCTTTTTATAGCTTTTGCGGCTAAAACAATTCCCGGTATAACTGCGATATATGTGTATGTAATATACTTGGTAGCCATTAAAGTGTAAAAGAAAAATGTACCTAAAAGCCAAGTCATTAAGAATAAATACAAATCCGTTTTTTCTTTCCATTCTTTAATCGCCTGATAAACTGTAAGACCGAACCACGGAAGCAGAGATAACGGAAGCACAATCAAGTAATAATACCAATGATTGTCGGAAGGATGCTCCGAAGAGGTTGCACGAAGTACATTATGAATACCCAAGAAACCGTTTATGAAATCTTGTCCGTGAATCAAGTACATACCGCCATACCAAGGTAGAACTACAATTAAGAATAAAATTATACCTTGCCACGGAAAGCATCTTTTTAAATAGACGGATGAACGCATAAGTCCGCACCATATTAAAAGGAAAAGACCGGGAAGTACCAATCCTACGGGGCCTTTTGTAAGACATGCAAATCCTGCGGCACCGTAAGCTATAAGCATATGTTTGATATTATTGTTTTTTATACCTATATATGCGGAAAACAATGTAGGAATAGTAAACATAAGCAAAACGGCATCTGTAATAATTCCATGAGAAATAAGCCAAAATTCAAAAGACGTCAAGAGCATTATTCCGGAATAAAATGCAATTTGCTTATCTTTTAAAATGTGAGAAACATAATAATATAAAAGAGGAACGGAAATTGCACCGAAAATTATCGAAGGCAATCTCGAAGCGAAATTTGTAAATCCGAAAATGCTGTATGAAACGGACAAAAGCCAGTAAATCATTATGGGTTTATCAAACCAAAAAACGCCATAAATCTGAGGCGACATCCAATTACCCGATAAAACCATTTCTTTTGCCGTAAGTGCATAATTCGATTCAACCGGATCGGTTACGGGAAGGAGAGAACTTCCGATTGAAAGCAAAATGAAAGAAACAATAAAAAGTACGGCAATAAGATGTATATTTTTGCAGCTTTTTATTTTTGCATCAAATTTTGTAATAAATGATTCTTGCATAATAATAAATACTCCTTGAAAAAACAATCATACAAAAAACGACGCATTATAGCGCCGTTACAATTATTAAACATTATCTTTGCGCTGCCTGATAATAAAATATAATACCAATGCAATTATAAGTACACCGATTGAAAAAAGTGCAAGTTCAAGTTTGTAATTAAGTAACTCATGCCAATTTTCACCGAGTAAGTCGCCTATATATATAAGCATAAGTGTCCACGGTATAGTACCTATTATCGTATAAATTACAAATTGTACCAAAGGATAATGCGAAATACCTGCCGGCAAAGATATGAATGTGCGTATTCCGGGAAGCAATCTTCCGGTAAATACCGCAAGCCCTCCATACTTCTTGAACCATGCATCCGCCATTTGAAGTTTTTTATTTGTAAATGAATTTTTCTCAGCTATTTTCAATAAAAAAAGCCGACCGCTTGTTGCACCGATCCAATAAGACAATAATGATCCGACAACACCTGCAATTGTGGCAACTATTACTGTCGGCCAAAATGAAAAAATTTGTTGTGAAACAAGAAATCCGGCAAAGCCGAGAATAATTTCACTCGGAATCGGGACATTCATATTTTCCAAAGCCATAGTTACAAACAGTGCCGAATATCCCCATTCGGAGAGAAAAGAAATTATAAGCTCCATGAAAAACCTTTCTTATTTATATATTTATATTTTAATATAGCATGATATGCAATCATGGTCAATTTAAGATAAATGTAAATATAGGTTTATAAAAACGAAGCAAATAACGGTGCTGTAAGAATATACATACAATTAAAATTAGAAAAGAAATAAAAATACAAAAAGTTGAATAAATTCTATTGACAGTATTAAATTACGGTGTTATTATAACTTTCAACACGTAGTAAAAATCAATACTACAATTTAATAACAGGAGGATGATTATATGTTTGGTAAGAAATTTAAAACAATACTTGCTATAGGTGCTATGGCAGCAGCTCTGATTTCTGCAGGATGCGGATCGGACAGTACAACAAAGAACGGGATTCCTCCGGTTATCCGAGTAGGTTCGGAAACGACTTTCCCACCGTTTGAATTCGTAGACGGTGATAAATACGTCGGATTTGATTTGGATTTGGCGGAAGCTGTTATAAAGCAAATGGGAAGTAAGATGGAATTCAAGAGTATGGGTTTTGATGCATTGATACCGGCAGTACAAAGCGGACAAATCGACATGATTGCCGCAGGTATGGATGCTACACCGGAACGTTCAAAACAAGTTGCATTCTCAGACCCGTATTTCAGTGAAAACGGATATGTAATTGTTACAAGAAAAGACAATGACACAATTCATGATTGGAAAGATCTTGAAGGTAAGAATGTAGGTGCTCAAGTAGGAACACAGTCTGTAGAACTTGCACAGGAAGCAAAAGCTGCAAATGTAAAACAACTTGACTCAAACTCACAGGCATTTATGGAATTGCAGGCATCTACACTTGATGCGGTAGTTCTCGATCGTCCGGTAACAATGTACTATTTGAATCAGGGTGCCGACAAGGACCTTCAAATAGTAGGAACACCGAAGCCCGGTCCGGCAATGTCGCTTGCAGTAAATAAAGACAATAAAGAATTGCAAGATGCCGTAAACAAAGCTTTGAAAGAAATCAAAGAAAACGGAACCTATGACAAGATTTACAAAAAATGGTTCGGTGAACAACAGAAACAGTAATAGAAAAACACTTCACATTACATCTGAATGTGAAGTGTTTTTTAAGTTTATAAAATAAATTTTTTATAACAAAAAACATATATCGAAAAAAGTAGATAATATCGGACATTCCGGCTTTTTGTCGATGTTTTTACAAATAAAAACAATTAAAAAAACATTATTTTTTGTTTACTTATCAAAATAAATAAGCTACAATGAAAACGTAAATAAAGATACAAAAATTAACTGATATAAATTTTGAGGTGAACTAAATGAGTGAGTTGCTTCGTGTTGAAAATCTTCACGTTTCAGTAGGAGAAAAAGAACTTTTGCACGGTATAAATTTGACAATCAATACCGGAGAAGTTCATGTAATTATGGGAGTGAACGGTGCAGGTAAATCTACGCTGCTTCATTCAGTTATGGGTAATCCGGCTTATGAAATTACAAAAGGTAAAATTTACTTTTGCGGAGAAGACATTACAGAATTATCCGTAGATAAAAGAGCGAAATTGGGAATATTTCTTTCTTTCCAGGCACCTATTTCAATTGCCGGTATTACTATGGAAAATTTCATTCGTACCGCAAAGACGATAGTAAGCGGAAAGAAACAGAAATTATTTCCTTTCAAGAGAATGCTTAAAGGATACTTGGAAGATTTGGAAATGGATACATCTTACGGAGAACGTTATTTAAATGACGGATTTTCAGGCGGTGAACGTAAAAAAAGTGAAATACTTCAAATGCGTGCAATGAATCCGAAACTTGCAATGCTTGATGAAACGGACTCCGGATTGGACGTAGATGCGGTGCGTGTAGTTTCACGCAACATTTCAGAATATCATAGCGAAGAAAACGCTATTGTTATGGTTACACATCTCAATCAGATTTTAAGATTTATCAAGCCTGATTTTGTACATGTACTGATTGACGGACACATAGTTAAAAACGGTGGACCGGAATTGGTAGATGAAATTGAAAACAACGGTTTTGACGCATATCGTAAAGAGGTGTAGTATGGCCGGAGAAAGAAAAAGAACTTATGTCGATGATGTAAATCGAAGTATATATGACATAAAAGATAAAGTTGAATTTTCTTACAAATCCGATTCGGGACTTACGGAAGATATTATTAGAGAAATTTCTTCAAAGAAAAATGAACCTGAATGGATGCTTCAAAAAAGACTTGAAGCTTTAAAAATTTACGATGAATTGGACATACCTCCGTGGATGCCGGATATATCCGAGTTGGATATGGACCACATATATACATATATACGTCCGAAAACCGACATGAAAGCACGTTGGGAAGATTTGCCGCAAAATATACGTGACACTTTCGATCGCTTGGGAATTCCCGAAGCCGAGAAGAAAAATCTTGCCGGAGTAGGTGCACAATACGATTCCGAAGTTGTTTACCACAATGTACAAAAAGAATTGGAACAACAAGGCGTAGTTTATGTGGATTTTGAAACGGGAGTAAATAAATATCCTGAAATAGTAAAAAAGTATTTCGGAAAATTAATAACACCCCGATACCATAAATTTGCAGCATTGCACTATGCAGTATGGTCAGGCGGATCGTTTGTGTACGTACCTGAAGGCGTTCACGTAAAAATGCCGCTGCAAAGTTATTTCCGTTTGAATGCTCCCGGAGCGGGACAATTTGAACATACGTTGATAATTATTGAAAAAGGTGCATCCTGTCATTTCATTGAAGGTTGCTCCGCACCTCGTTACAATGTGGCGAACTTGCATGCAGGTGCAGTAGAACTGTTTGTAAAAAAAGGAGCCACACTCCGTTATTCGACAATTGAAAACTGGTCAAAAAATATGTACAACTTGAATACAAAAAAAGCCATTGTCGAAGAAGACGGAAGTATGATTTGGGTAAGTGGATCCTTCGGATCTCACGTATCATGTCTGTATCCCGATACAATTTTGCAAGGTGATCGTTCGAAATGTGAATTTACCGGTATTTCATTTGCAGGTAAAGGACAATTTTTGGATACCGGATGTAAAGTTGAAAGCTTCGGAAAAGATACAAGCTTGAACATTAACTCCAAATCCATATCAAAAGGCGGCGGAACTTGTCTTTACAGAGGTGTAGTACATATAGGTCCGCGTGCAAAAGGCACAAAAGGTACAATAAGTTGTGAATCATTGATGCTTGATTCCTTGTCACGTTCAGATACAATTCCGGATATTATTATAGAAAATGACGACATAGATTTAGGCCATGAAGCAAAAATAGGAAGAATATCCGATGGAGATATCTACTACCTTATGAGCAGAGGAATATCGGAAGAAGAAGCAAAAGCCATGCTTGTAAGAGGATTTGCCGAACCTATATCAAAAGCATTGCCCTTGGAATATGCGGTAGAAATGAACAGACTGATAGACTTGGAATTTGAAGGATCGATAGGTTAAGGAGGCGGAAATGAGAGAAATAAGAGTAAACAGACTGCCGACTTTGACATACAGATATTTGAAAACAAATGATACACCTTTTATGTTTAAAACACCGGAAAACATAGCAAATGCGGTATTTTCAGAAAATAAATATTTGAAAAAAGAATTTAATTTCCCTGAAACATATAAAGGTGCATGTGAAGAAACCATAAAAACAGCGTTGGAAGGGCATACATATACAATAAAAATTCCTGAAAACGTAAAAACGAAATTAACTATAGAAATAAATACAAGTGAAGAACTAAAAGACTTTTCCGGAGCATTTCATGTAATATTGGAAGAATCATCGGAACTTGAACTTGTATGGAAATATAAAGGCGAAAAAAATATTGCAACAATTCTTACGGCAGTACAATATGATGTAGGCAAAAACGCTGAACTGAAAGTGTCACGTATACAAGACGGATTTGAAGACGCCTCAATATATGACGAAAGAAATATAATTATGGCGGAAAACGCTCATGCGGAATTTGTTGCTGCGGAATTCGGCGGTAAAGAAGTAATAGTACATAGCTATGCACAACTATTAGGAAATAACTCATCATTGTTCGAATCTGCAGTTTACATGGCAAGCGGAAATCAAAAAGTTGATTTCTTCTACCATATAGACTGTATAGGCAAAAATACCGACGGTAACATAGACGTAAAAGGTGCATTATCGGATTACTCGAAAAAAGTATTCAGAGGAATTTTAAACTTTATAAACGGATGCAGCGGATCCGTTGGGGATGAAAGCGATATAGCGATACAATTGGATCCTACCGCAAGAAACGTTTCATTGCCGTTACTTCTGTGTACGGAAGACGATGTACAAGGAAATCACGCATCAAGTGCGGGCCAACTTGACAACAACGTTTTGTACTTTTTGATGACAAGAGGATTTACTAAAACGGAAGCAAGACATATAATAGTAGAATCGTTGATATGTCCGTTAATTGATAAAATGGACGAAAGTATACGTGACGAAGTAATGAATATAGTGAAAATACAATTGGAATCGCGGGAGGAAAACTGTGAACAATAGCATGATAAAAAAAGATTTCCCGATTTTGGATACCGAAGTAAACGGTCATAAAGTAGTGTATTTCGATAATGCCGCTACAACTCAAAGACCTTTGCAAGTTTTGGAAAAAGTAAATGAATATTGCTTACACCATAACGGAAATCCGCATAGAGGTGCACATGTATTTGCAATAAGTGCATCCGAAATCTATGACACATCCAAAGAAAAGGTGAAAGATTTTATTCATGCAAAAAGCGCCGAAGAAATAATATACACAAGAAACACAACGGAAAGTTTGAACCTGGTAGCACGTTCTTACGGAGAAAAATTTCTGAAAAAAGGCGATCGTATACTTATAGCAATATCCGAACATCATTCCAATCTGGTGACATGGCAACGAGTTTGTGAAAAAACCGGAGCAATACTGGAATATATATATGTAGACAAAGAAACCGGACACTTCATAGAAAGTGATTTGGAAAAATTAGACGACACTCGTGTAAAAATATTTGCATTTGCACAAGTAAGTAATGTACTCGGAATAAAAATAAATGCAAAAAAACTTATACAAAGAGCACATAAAAACGGTGCCGTAGTCATACTTGACGGAGCACAAAGTACACCGCATATGAAAGTGGACGTACAAGACTTGGACTGCGATTTCTTTGCATTCTCCGGACACAAGCTATGCTCATTGGGCGGAATAGGGGTTCTCTACGGTAAAAAAGAACTCCTCGAAAAAATGGAACCGTTCATGCTCGGCGGAGACATGATAGAAAGAGTTGAAGAACAAAAAACCTATTATGCACCGCTGCCGGCAAAATTTGAAGCCGGAACACAATATGTAGAAGGTGCTGTAAGTCTTACAGCAGCGATTGATTACATACAAAATATAGGATATGAAGAAATAAGAAAACGTGAAGAACAACTTGTAAAACGTACACTGGAAGGTATGAAAAACATACCGTTTATACATATAATAGGAAGTAAAGACTACAAAGAAAAAGAAGGATTGGTAGCATTTACCGTAGAAGGCGTCCACCCTCATGATGTAGCTCAAATACTTTCCGAATACGGCATATGTATAAGAACCGGCCATCACTGTGCCGAACCTTTGCACAGATACTTGGGAATAAATGCAAGCTGTCGAGCAAGTTTTTACTTCTACAATACGGAAGACGAAGTAGATTATTTTATAGAAAAATTAAAAAAAGTGCGTACGGTAATGGGGTATAAAGACTGATGAATTTGCAACAATTATACACGGACTTGATACTTGAATATAATCAAGACAATTCGAACAAAAGAAATATAGATAAACCTACAATAAAAGAACACGGACATAATCCCAGTTGCGGAGATGATATAACCATCGAAATAAAACTCGAAGGAAATAAAATAGCAGACTTGGCATACACCGGCAGCGGATGTGCAATAAGTCAAGCATCAACCGCAATGATGATTGAAATAATGCAAGGAAGAGACAAAGACGAAGCCATGCATCTTGTAGAACTGTTTCTTGATATGATCAGAGGAAAAGAACTTAGCGAAAAACAAAAAGAAGAATTGGAAGCCGCAATAAGTCTTAAAGACATATCCAAAATGCCTGCACGAGTAAAATGTGCAGTACTTGGATGGCACACAATTGAAAAAGCATTTGAAAAACATTGACAAAAACCGTTTATTCAGTAAAATGAATAAACGGTTTTTCTTGCTACATATATGAAATTGTTGATATACTTAATACACAATTACTTCAAACAGGTGAAATATGGCGAATAAAGAAAATTTAATCATATACTACTCATACAGCGGAAATACAAGGTATGTAGCGGAAATATTACAAAACACCATAGGCGGAACAATGGCATCGATACGATTGGAAGATAAATATCCCGAAGACAAAGAAGCCATGTTTATAAGAACGCAAAAAGAAATAAATGAAAACTATTTACCTCATCTGAAAACATTTCCGGTAAACATATATGAATACAAAAAAATATTTATAGGTACCCCCGTATGGTGGTACTCGGCATCACCGCCAATAAAAAGATTTTTAAAACAATTCGACTTCTCAAATAAATTGATATTTCCTTTCATAACAAATGAAAAAAGCACAGGACATGCAATGAACGATATTATATCGGCAATCAGAGACGGAACAATAAAAACTGGACTCACAGTAAGATTTTCCGGAAACAGACTACTCACGCCGAAAATGTACATAAAAACATGGGCAAAAAGAGCAATGGAAACAGAAATGTAAAAATCAAGGAAAATTTATATTTACTTTTAGTATAAAAGCAAATATAAATTGTAAAATTGTAAATACTTAAAAACAAATAAAAATAAAAAACTCGCAGTACGATAATGTAATGCGAGTTTTTGAATTTCTTTGTATATAATTATTTGCTGTACAATTCAACGATGTATGTTTCATTAACTTCGTCTTTGTACGGAAGTTCTTCACGGAGCGGGATACGTGTCAAAGTTACTGACCAGTTATCGAAGCTCTTTTCGATGTATGGAAGATCGAAAGTCTTAAGTTCGTTGAAAGACTGTTTGAACATTTCGTTGGATCTGTAGTTTTCACGAAGTGAAACTACCTGACCGGGCTGTACGGAGTAAGACGGAATGTCTACTTTCTTTCCGTTTACGCTGATTAATCCGTGGTTGACCATCTGACGTGCCTGACGAATTGAACGTGCAAAACCTGCACGGTATACGATGTTGTCAAGTCTACGTTCGAGTAAAGCCAGCAGATTTTCGCCGACGACGCCGGACATTCTTCTTGCTTTATCATAATAGCGATAGAACTGTCTTTCTAAAAGATTGTAAATCGCTTTAACCTTCTGTTTTTCTGCTAACTGCATGCCGTATTCTGATTGTTTCTTCTGATGAGCATCTGCAGTCTGCCGTTTTAACGCTTTCGGATGACCGTAAATGTTGAGGCCAAATCGTCTGCTTGTCTTAAAACGGGGATTTCTGTTTGTTGCCATTGTGTAAATCACCTCTTCTTAAAATTTACTGTTCAAAACTAAAACAGCTTTATAATTATAACTTTTATATCTGTAAAAGTCAAATAAACTACATGAAAACAGATTGTTTTTTTATTGTATTCGTGTTTAATTGCGTTCTTATGATAATATATTATAATGAAATAGAATAAATTCTATTTATTTGATTGATTTACGGAACGATACGTATGGATGCAGAAGAAAGAAATAAGTATGTTGTAAATATTCCGGTCTTTGAAGGACCGTTGGATTTATTACTTCATTTAGTAAATAAAAACAGAATAGATATTCAGGATATTCCCGTTCATGAAATAACGGATCAATACTTGGAGTATTTAAAAGCGGCGGAACAATTCAATTTGGAGTTGGGAAGTAGTTTTTTTCAAATGGCAACCACTCTTTTGTATATAAAATCTCGTATGCTTTTACCTAAACAAAGACAAGCGGATGATGAGGATGTTGAAGACCCTCGTTTGGAGTTGGTACGTTCTTTGGAAGAGTTCAAAAAAATGCGGGAAGTGAAATTTCAAATTGAAAGTTTAATTGCAAAGCAGGCTCCTTTTCGAATGAAAGAACCTGAGGAAATTCAGTCCGGAGTGTATAACGGTAAAATTTCCGTAAAAAGATTGTCTCAGATTTTTTTCGCTCTTTATGATGACAGCCGATTTAAAGAAGAAAGGGTTCTTTCATCTGAAGAGGTTTCATTGGATGAAAAAATGTATGATTTGGAGCGTTTACTGAAAAAAGAAAAAGTGATAGATGTAATGGCGTATTTTAAAATGCAGAAAAGCAGAATTCATTTGGCGGTATCATTACTTGCATTGCTTGAGTTTATTCGCTTGGGACGTGTAGTGTTGGGTCATAGTGTACATGGTATGACTGTCGAGAGGAAATGAAATGAGAGATTTATCCAAGTTTGCAGCTTCTATAGAAGCTTTTCTTTTTGTAAAGGGTGAACCTGTAAAGCTCAAGGAGTTGTCGGAAGTATTTAAGGAAGATACTTTAAGCATTCAAAAAGGTTTGGATTTTCTAAAAGAAAAATATCAGAGAGAAGATTCGGGTATTACATTATATGAGTCCGGTGCCGGTTGGCGTTTGGCCACAAAGAGTGAATATAATGATTGGCTTACGGAAGTTCTCGGTAAGGAACAGACTCTATCTTCTGCAGCTTTGGAGACGCTTGCAGTTGTAGCTTGCAAGGAACCTGTTACACGTGCAGATATAGAAAAAGTAAGGGGTGTTTCCGTCGGTAGAGTTTTATCTACATTGATTGAAAAAGGATTGATAGAAGAGCGCGGAAGGTTAAATACACTCGGAAGTCCGATTTTGTATGGAACTACACGCAGATTTTTGGCTTGTACGGGACTTTCCGATTTGAGTGAACTTAGGAGTCGTTGGTCAAGTAAACCTGAAGAAGGAGAATTATTTTGAAAGAAAGATTACAAAAAATAATAAGTCATGCAGGAGTTTGTTCGAGAAGAAAAGCGGAAGAACTCATAAAAGAAGGTAGAGTAAAAGTAAACGGACATACGGTAACGAAATTGGGAACTGAAGCCGATTCCGTGCGTGATTGTATAGAAGTGAACGGAAAGGTTATAAAAAAAGAACGTCTTAAATATTTCCTTTTCAATAAGCCGGATAAAGTTATTACGTCAATGACGGATCCGGCAGGACGAAGAACTGTTGCAGATTATTTCAGTCAGATAAAAGAACGTGTTTTTCCTGTCGGCAGATTGGATTATCATTCGGAAGGATTGCTTTTGATGACAAATGACGGTGATTTGGATTATATACTTACACATCCGTCACATGAAGTTTATAAAATTTATGAAGTGGTTGTTCGCGGCAAATTTTCCGAAAGACTTGCCGAAAAAATGTCCGAAGGTGTGAAAATAGATTCAGGAATTACCGCACCTTGTGATATAGAAATCATTTCGTATGATAAAGAGAAAAATAAAACTTTTTTGAAAATGGTTTTGCATGAAGGTAAAAATCGTGAAATAAGGAAAATGATGGAAGCTTTCCATTTTCCGGTATTCAAATTGGAGCGTGTAGGATATAGTTTTCTTACACTTAAAGGTGTAAGTCGCGGTACATTTCGTTCATTAAGTCCCGAGGAGGTCAGACGTTTATATGAACTCCACAAATAAAAAAGTTGCAGTAATAGGTGCGGGAGTTGCCGGAATGCTCGCATCTCTCATTTGTGCAGAGCAAGGTGCAAATGTATTATTATTTGAAAAAATGGACAGAATAGGGCTGAAGATGGGCATTACGGGTAAAGGTCGTTGCAATATTACCAATATTCGTCCTATTATGGAATTTATAGAAAAAACTCCGGGAAACGGCAAGTTTTTGTATAGTGCTTACAGGAAATTTTCAAATGTAAATTTATTGGATATGCTTCATGAATGGGGACTTAAAACGGTTACCGAGCGTGGAGGTCGTGTATTTCCTGAAACTCAGAGTGCGCAAACCGTAAGGCATTTCTTTATGAGAAAACTGGATGAAATGCACGTGAATTTATATTTAAAAGAACCGGCAGTTCGTATATTTGTAAAAGACGGAGCGGTTTCAAAGGTATTTACAGAAAAAGGTGTGTATGATGTAGATGCCGTAATTGTCTGTACAGGCGGTAAATCATATCCTCGTACGGGGTCCACCGGAGACGGTTATCGTATGGCGGAGGAGTTGGGACATAAAATAGTCACAATTCGTCCGGCGTTGATTCCTTTGGTATGCAAAGAGTCGTATTGTAAAGCTATGCAGGGTTTATCGTTGCGTAATGTCAATTTGGTAATTAAGGGTAAAAAGAAAAAGTCGGAAGCGTTCGGAGAAATGATTTTTACACATTTCGGAATATCGGGACCGATAGTTTTATCTTTGAGCGACATGGTATCCGCATTATTGTTGAATGAAGATTGCTTGAAAGCGTACATAGATTTGAAACCGGCACTTTCTCAAGAAGTTTTGGACAAACGCATATTAAGAGAGTTTGAAAAGTTTCATCTCAAACAAATATCTACGGTAATGAAAGAATTGTTACCGCATAAAATGATAGATATAGTTTTGGAACTTTCCGGAATAGATAAAGATTTACCGGTTTCGGAAGTAAAAAAAGCACAAAGAATTTCTTTAGTTAAGACGATGAAAGCTTTTCCGCTTACCATTACAGGTACACGTCCCATAGAAGAAGCTATAGTTACCGCAGGCGGAGTTTCCGTAAAAGAAGTAAATTCATCTACTATGGAATCCAAGAAAGTCAAAAATTTATATTTTGCAGGTGAGGTACTTGATATTCATGCTTTTACGGGAGGATTCAATATACAAGCTGCATTTTCAACCGGATATACGGCAGCGATAAATGCATCGGAGGATAAAAATGCGTAAAAAAATCATAGCACTTGACGGACCTGCAGGTGCAGGAAAGAGCAGTGTATCCAAAATGGTTGCAAAACGTTTGAATTGTACATACTTGGATACAGGAGCAATGTATCGTGCAATTACATATGAAGCACTCAAAAGAAATATTTCAGAAGAAAAAGAAATAGTTCAAATGGTGGAAAATTTGAATATGGATATATGTGCAAAAGAAGATACCATGCACGTATTTATTGACGGTGAGGATATTACACAATATTTAAGAACTTCTGAAGTTTCATCGAATGTCTCTCGTGTATCTGCATTTCAAGGTGTAAGAAATGCAATGGTCAAATTGCAAAGAAAAGTTGCCGAAAAAGGAAATGCAGTTTTAGACGGTCGTGATATAGGTACCGTTGTTTTACCGGACGCAGATTTGAAAATATTTCTTACCGCATCCGTTCATACAAGGGCATTGAGAAGGTACAAAGAACTTAAAGATACCGATATGACTTTAGAACGTATAGAAGAAGAAATAAAAAGAAGAGATAATTTGGATATGACAAGAAAAATATCCCCGTTACGCAAAGCCGATGATGCGATATTGTTGGACAACAGCGATTTAACATTGGAAGAAACGGCAGATAAAATAATTTCATATTGGAAAAAAGTTTCCGAATAAAGAGGTATTGTATGAACTTGAAAAAAACAAGTTGGAATGCATTTGCAGCTACAGTAAGGTTTTTACTTAAAATAATATTCGTGCATATTTATCGTATAGATGTACAAGGTCAGGAGAATATTCCCGAAAAAGGCAGTATAATTGTTGCACCTAATCATAAAAGCTACTTCGATCCGCCGCTTGTAAGTATTGCATTTAAAAAGAGATTGGTTCATTACATGGCGAAAGCGGAGTTATTTAAAAATCCCTTTTTTGCAAAAATTTTGAGAATATGTGGAGCATTTCCCGTAAAACGCGGAAGAGTAGACCAAGGTGCTATAAGAACGGCTGTAAAATTATTGAAGGACGGGCATATTTTAGGAATTTTTCCTGAAGGTACACGAATAAGAAAAGAAGAATTGGGAAAATTTCATTCCGGTATGGCGTCAATAGCGATGCTGACAGGTACATCAATACTTCCGATTGCTGTTGTAGGAAGTATGACGATGCCTAAACGTGGAAAAAATTTGGCAATTCTTGTAGGAAAACCTGTTCAAGTAAATAAAGAAAAACCTGATTCGGAAAAAATTAAAATTTTAAATGAAAAAGTGAAATCTGAAATCGAAAAATTAATAAAAGATTACAATAGTAAACAATAATTTTATAATTATTTTATAAAAGGTTAATATAATGGAAATTTACAAAGCAAAGGTTATGGGATTCTGTTATGGCGTAAGACGTGCTATGAATATTGCGGAGAAGGCTGCCGAAACGCACGATAATGCCGTCACTTTCGGGCCTTTGATTCATAATCCGCAAGTTGTGTCACGTTTGGAAGCGCGTGGAGTCCCCGTTGTTAATGATTTAAATAAATTAAATAATGAAACTGTAATAATTCGTTCGCATGGAGTAGGTCCTTCGTGTTATAATACTCTTAAGTGCAAGCATCTGGGTCTTGTAGATGCAACATGTCCTTTTGTCAGACGTAATCAGGAAATAACAAAAAAACTTGTTGCAGACGGGAAGCAGGTCGTACTCATAGGTGAGAAAAAGCATCCGGAAATGAAAAGTGTTTCGGAATGGGCTGTCGGGAAATCGTTTATTGTAGAAACAATGGAAGATGTCGACAAGTTGCCGCATTTTGAAGAAGCACATGTAGTCATTCAAACAACATTTTCGGTAGCTTTGGCCGATGAGCTTATTGAGGCTATTTCAAGAAAATCAGATAATATATCCGTACATAAAACCATATGTGCGGCTACTTCGGAAAGGCAACAAGCGGCGCGTGAGTTGGCAAAGCAGATGGATGTGATGATTGTAGTAGGCGGTAAAAACAGTGCCAATACCGGACGATTGGCTGAGGTTTGCCGTAATGAAGGTGCAATAACCTATCATATCGAAACTGCGAAAGAGCTACGAAAAGAGTGGTTTAAGAGCCATTACAAAGTCGGAATCACCGCCGGTGCATCGACACCGGACTGGATCATAGAGGAGGTATTTTTTATTATGGAAGACATGAATGAAATGCTGGCGATGGAGGATATCAATTTAGATGTCCACAAAGGAAGCGTTGTGGAAGGTACTGTTGTTGACCTTTCCGACGACAAAGCTTACATTTCCTTTGGGTATAAGACTGAGGCGGTTCTTCCGGCTCACGAATATTCTTACCCGGCACCGGCATCATTGAAGGATGTATTGAAAGTGGGTGATACAATTCGTGTTCAGGTAGTTAGTGGAGTAAAAGAAGACAGCACTATTTTTGTATCCAAGATTAAGGTAGATCGCTTGGCGGACTGGGATGTTATCGAAGACGCTTACAATAAAGGCGAACCGGTTGAATGTGAAGGTATTGAAGCAATAAAAGTAGGTTTGCTTGTACAGCTGAAATCCCTTCGCGGTTTCATTCCGCTCTCTCAAGGTGATTTACGTTTCGTACATTCTTTGCAGAGTTTGGTAGGAAAGAAATTTGAAGCAAAGATTTTGGAAATTGATCGCGTAAAGAATCGTCTTGTACTTTCACGTAAAGCAGTACTGGAAGGACAAAGAAATAGTGAAATGGATGAATTGGAAGTCGCTTTCAATAACGGAGATGTTCTCAAAGGTACTGTAAAGAAGATTATGCCTTACGGTGCATTTGTAGGAATTAACGGTGTTGAAGGTCTCTTGCACATTTCCGACATATCTTGGAAGAAAATAGCTAAAGTTGAAGATGTACTTTCTCCTGAACAAGTTATCGATGTCAAGATTAAATCATTTGACAAAGAAAAACAGAGAATTTCCTTCACTCATAAAGAATGCCTTCCTAATCCGTGGGAAACAGCAATCCATGACCATGATGTAGACGATGTAGTAGAAGCTAAAGTCGTAAAAATTTTGGATTTCGGCGTAATCGTAGAAATGAATGACGGTTTGACCGGCTTGTTACATATAAATGAAATGACTGAAGATCATAATAAGAAACCGGCAGATGTTTGTAAAATCGGTGACGTACTTACAGTACGTATTATCAGCATTGATGAAGAACGTAAGAGAATAAGTTTTTCTTTGGTTGAACCACAAAGCGAACAAGTTTCGGAATAATAAAAAACATTTTAAGTGTTTTGAAATTAAAAGGCGGGAGTCATTGTCGTATCGATGACTCCCGTCTCTTACGTTCTAAAACTTTACGGTGTATAATATATAGTAATGTTATACTTAATACAGAATATAGAATTTTAAGGTAAATTTTGAAATGAACCGATGGAGGTAAAATATATGAGTAAACCTCTTGTAGCAATAGTAGGAAGACCCAATGTCGGAAAATCTACAATAATAAACGGACTTGCGCAGAAAAGAGTATCAATTGTAGAAGATCTGCCGGGAGTTACACGTGACAGAATTTATTGTGATGCACAGTGGCTCGATAGAGAATTTACTTTAATAGATACAGGCGGAATAGAATTTCGTGAAGAAGCGGATCAAATTTCAGACGGAATAAGAATGCAGGCACAATTGGCCATAGAAGAAGCGGATGTAATTTTATTCGTAACCGATGTACGTGTCGGACTTTTGGATGACGATGTAACTATTGCCGAAATACTTAGAAAAACCGGAAAACCTGTTGTAGTTGCAGTAAATAAAGTAGACACCGAAGCACAGGAAATGGACGTTTACGAATTTTATGCTTTGGGCTTGGGAGATCCCATAGGCATATCTGCAAGCAATCGTGTAGGATTCGGAGATTTACTTGACAAAATATCCGAAGGATTTCCGAAGTATGAAGCTCGTGAGTCTGAAGATATAATACGAACAGCCATAGTGGGAAGACCGAATGTCGGCAAATCTACTTTGGTAAATTCGTTACTCGGATATGAAAGATCTCTTGTTGCCGATGAAATGGGAACAACTCGTGATGCAATAGATTCTTTATGGACACATAAAGGTAAAAAATTCGTTTTGGTAGATACCGCCGGAATGAGAAAGAAAAATAAAATTGATGAACCGCTTGAAAAGTACAGTGTAATAAGATCTATAAGAGCAATAGATGACTGCGATGTTGCGGTATTTGTTTTGGATGCAAAAGACATGCTTACAGAACAAGATAAAAAAATCATCGGATATATACATGAAGCAGGAAAAGGTCTTATTTTGATGGTAAATAAATGGGATATTGTAGAAAAAGACACTCATACATCAGTAGACTTTGAAAAGAAAATACGAGACGGACTTCCATTTGCACCGTATGTAAGAATTTTGTTCGGCTCCGGACTTACAAAACAGCGTATACATAAATTGGGAGATTTGATTTACAGTGTTGCGGAACAGCAAAGTATGCGTATATCAACATCCGTATTGAATGATTTGCTTGAAGATGCAAAAATTATAAATCCGCCGCCGGCACATGCAGGAAAACTTGCGAAAATTTACTACATGACACAAGTAGGTATAAGACCGCCAACATTTGTAATGTTTGTAAATGATGTAAACTTGATTCATTTTTCATATGTAAGATATATAGAAAACAGACTTAGAGAATCATTCAGTTTTTCAGGTACACCGATCAGAATTGTTGTACGAAGCAAGAGGGACGGTGAAGAAGTTTGCTAAAATCATATATAGTGATTTTTTTAGCATATTTTATAGGTGCGATTCCAAGCGGATATTGGATAGGTAAAGTTTTTTACAAAGTAAATTTGAAAAAAGAAGGCAGCAAAAATATAGGTGCAACAAACGCATATCGTGTGCTTGGGAAAAAAGCCGGAGCAGCCGTATTTATATGTGATGTAGCAAAAGGATTTATTGCAGCATCTTTAGGATCATTTTCTCCTGAAATTGCATTATATTGTGCAGTAGCTGCACTTATAGGCAATAATTGGTCTATATTTCTCAAATTTAAAAGCGGAAAAGGTGTTGCGTGCGGACTTGGAGCATTTACGTATCTTTGTCCTCTTGCAACACTTGCCGCATTTATTGTATGGCTTGTAATATTCTTATGGAAAAAAATAGTATCGCTTGCATCTATAATTTCAGTACCGTTCGTACCTTTGGTAATGTACTTTGCCGAAAAACCGTGGCAATATGTTTTGTTCAGCGTATTGGCAGGTATTTTGGTTATATTCAAGCATAAAAGTAATATAGAACGATTGATAAAGGGAGAAGAAAAGCAAATTATCAAATAGAGGAGGTAATATTTTGAAAATATCTATGATAGGAGCAGGGGGATGGGGAACCGCACTGACACATGTATTATCAAAAAAACACGATTCTCTATTTTTATATTGCAGAAATGAAAAAAAGGCTGAAAAACTCAGAAAAACACGTATAAATGAAGAATATTTGCCGGGAGTTATTTTGTCCGATAAAATAAATATTTCTTCAGATTTGGAAAATGTAGTGAAAGATGCGGATTGCGTTATACTCTGCACACCTTCAAAAGCTGTTGAATCTACTGTAAGTCAAATCGAAAAATATTTGAAAAAAGATGTAATAACAGTTTGTGCATCAAAAGGACTTGCGGATAATAAAGGCACACGTTTGTCGCAAGTCATAGCAAAAAAACTTTCAAAAGTTACAAATAAAATAGTTGCACTTTCAGGACCCAATCATGCCGAAGAAGTAGGGGAAGATAAACCTTGTGCGACAGTTGCGGCATCATGCGATGAAGACGCTGTAAGATTTGTACAAGATATATTTATGTCTCCGATGTTCAGAGTATACAGAAGTGATGATATTTGCGGAGTAGAATATGCAGGAGCATTGAAAAATATTATTGCTTTGGCTTGCGGAGTGCAAGACGGATTGGGATTGGGAGATAATTGTCGAGCGGCTTTAATGACAAGAGGACTTACTGAAATAACACGATTCGGAATATCATTCAATGCTAAAATGAGTACATTTTTAGGACTTGCGGGAATGGGAGATCTGATTGCCACCTGTACAAGTATTCATAGCCGAAACTACAGAGCGGGCAGAGCGCTTTCAGAGGGTAAAACCGCAAAGGAAATAATTGAAAGTACAAGCATGGTTGTAGAAGGAATAAGAACGGCAAAACTTGTCAATGAGATAGCGGAAAGAAAAGGTATAGATATGCCTATAACTAAAGAAATATGCCACCTTTTGGAAGGAAAGCACTCACCGCAAGAATCTTTGGAAGTACTCATGACAAGAACGAAAAAATCCGAAACTGAAGGATATTTATTTGACAAAGAGGAATTTTTTATAAAACCATGAAAATAATTGCGGGAACTGCAAAAGGGACTCAACTTAAATCCCCTGAAGGAATGAATACCAGACCGACATTGGGAAAAGTAAGAGAAAGCATTTTCAATGTACTGTCGAACGTAGGACTTTTGGAAACAAATATACTCGACATATTTGCCGGAACGGGTGCTATGGGATTGGAAGCGCTGAGCAGAGGCGCATCGACAGCAACGTTTATTGATAAAGTTACTGCAAATGTAATAAAAGAAAACGCAAATCGTTGTAAATTCACAAATAAAGTCGAGATTTTAAAAAAAGAAGTACATACGGCACTTAAAGTATTGCAAAAAAAACACTATGACTATATATTCATGGATCCACCTTATAAAAAAGGTTACGTGAATGATATAATGCAATGTATTTTTGCTTGCGATTTACCTAGGGACAATGCTATTATTATAGTTGAGCATTCGTCTTTTGAAGAAATAGATTTCGAAAAACATGCAAATTATTGCAGGCTTTGGAAAGAAAAAAAGTCAGGTAATATAATCGTGACTTATTTAATCTGCAAAAGATTAGGGGAATAATGATGAAAACAGCTATTTATCCCGGAAGTTTCGATCCGGTGACATATGGTCATCTTGATATAATAAAAAGAAGTGCGAAATTTGTAGACAGATTGATCGTAGCTGCTTTTATAAATCCTAATAAAAAACATATGTTTACAATAGAAGAACGTATGGATATGTTGAAAGAAACTACGAAAACGATTCCTAATGTCGAAGTAGATGCATTTGACGGACTTCTTTATGAATATGCAAAAAAAAGAAAAGGATATTTTCTCATAAGAGGACTTAGGGCATTCAGCGACTTTGATTATGAATTTCAACGTGCGATGATGATAAAAGAAATAGATTCGAGATTGGAAACATTATTTCTTATGACCGACATGAAATATTCATACATATCATCTACAGGAGTTCGTGAGTTGGCACATTTTGCAGGTCAAATAGATCGAATGGTACCGCCATATGTAGCGAAGAAAATTAATTTAAAAATACATTCTGTGAAAAAGTGAGGCACTCAAGATGGATACAAGAAAACTGCTTGAAGAACTTGAAAATGTAATTATGAATGCAGGAGATGTACCGTTTACAAACAAAAAAATGATAGACGGTGATGAAGTGGCAAGATTAATTGATGCAATTAATCAATCTTTACCCAATGAACTTGACAGTGCAAGAAGAATTGTTTCAGATAAAGAAAGAATTTTGTTGGAAGCTGAAAAGAAAGCGGACGATACGATTGCACAAGCCAAGGATTACATTGCACGTATTACCGAAGAAAGTGAACTTGTAAAGCAAGCGCAAGAAAGAGCAAATGAAGTTGTGTCTTCGGCAAATAAATCTGCAGAAGAATTAAGAACCGGATCTGTGACATATGCAACCGACGTTTTGAAATATTTGGAAACAAATATAGAAAATGTACTTGAAGATTTAAAAAAGAATCGAGAAAGTTTGATCGCGTCCAACTCGGCATCAAAAAAACAAAATAGCAAATAACACATAGGCGGTCAATGAGATCGCCTTTTTTATTAAGGATATACAATGAAATCTGCAATTTTAAAAAAACGTATATTGATTGTTACAATATTTATATTTTCGTTGATTTGCTTATATTGGATTTATTTTGAATACAATACATCTGAAAATCCTGAAATAAATACCATAAACGAAAGTGTGAACGATACCGGGAAAATATATGTATATGTTGCCGGCGGAGTAAACTCACCCGGAGTTTATGAAGTATCGAAAGGTACAAGAATATATGAAATAATAAAAAAAGCCGGAGACACCGTACCGTATGCAGACATGAAAGACATTCACTTGGAAAAATCTGTAAATGAAGATACAAAAATTTATATACCGGTCGATATAGATAAAGCGACAACTTCAAAATCACTTGTGAATATCAATACTGCAAATGAAATTGAACTTAGAATTTTACCGGGAGTAGGAGTGGCAACCGCAAAGAAAATATTGGACTACAGAGAAGAACACGGAAAGTTCAAAACAAAAGAAGAACTAAAAGAAATTTCAGGCATAGGAGAAGGAAAATATAGTAAATTATCGGATAAAATAACAATATGAGCCGGAAGAATATATTTTTTATAATTGCAATTCTGTTTGCAACAGGAATACTCATACAAATCGAATTTAATATAAGCAAAACTATAATTGCAATAGTTTTAACTTTCTTAATTGTATGTTCATCAATACTTTTAATAAATAAAAAACGGAGTACAGGACTTATGTTTTGTGCTCTTTTAATTTGCATTGTCGGAATGGTAAGAATATGTATATTTGATATTCAATCGTCAAACGATGCATACCAACTTATAGGGAACGATGTAACCTTGAGAGGAACAATAGCGGAATCACCGATATTGTATGCGAAAGAAGCCGGAAGCGTATATCTTTTGAAACTTGACGAACTTGTACATCAAAACGGGAAAAAAGAAAAAGTTTCAGGATACTTGCGTGTATATGACGACTACTATGCATTTTTTTATGAACCCGGAGATTACATAGAAACGACAGGAACGGTAAAATCATTCAATGAATTTAAAAATCCGGGGAAAGCGGAATATAAAAATGTAAATAAAGGAAAACATATAATAGGTATATTGTTGCCGAAAAAAGGGTCATCGGTAATAGAAAAAACAAATAGCTATTACATAGAAAGAATTTGTAAAAAAATAAAAGACAAAATAGAAAATACATTTTCAAAGTATGTAACAGATAAAAATCTTCCCATATTGATGAGTTTGCTTTTCGGAGGTAACTACAACAATATTTCACCTAAAGAAATAGAAGCATTTTCAACAACCGGAATAATACATATATTATCCGTATCGGGATCACATATAACACTTTTGTTCGGATTTATATACATGCTCGGGAAATGGTTTCAATTGAAAGAAAAATCCATATTGATTTTAACTACGGCGGCGATTTTTATATATGCGGCAATATCGGGATTTTCACCGCCGGTAATTCGTTCATCCATAATGGGATTTTTGGCAATAGTTGCGATATTTTCGGAGAGAGAAAAACAAGCCTTGAATGTACTTGGAGCAACTGTATTCATAATGCTTATCGTAAATCCTTACTATATAAGCGACATAAGTTTTCAACTGTCGGTAGGTGCATCCGCAGGAATTTTAATATTTTATAAACCGATAGAAATAAAACTTGAAAAAATAATTTCATATAAACGTATAACACAAGCTGCTGCACTTTCGATATCCGCACAACTTTTGATAGTGCCGATTATACTGTACAACTTTCATAACTTTCCGATATATTTTATATTCAGCAACATATTTGTCACACCCTTGTTGGATTTTGTAATAATACTCGGACTTACAGCGGCAATTTTTGTATGGATACTTCCTCCGCTTTCAGGCGGAATACTTTACATAACGGATTACATACTGGAATTTTCACTTATAATAAATCATTTCATAGCAAATCTTCCTAAAGCGAGATACTTGACAGGAGGAATGAATTTATCTGAAGTTTTGACTTACTACGGAGCAATACTGTTTGTATATGTAAATAAAAAAATACGAAAAGAAAAAATAATGTATATAGGAAGTATAAGTCTATTGAGTCTGCTTATTATAACGACAATATACTTGAAAATTACTGAAGAAAAAGAGTATGTAATTATACCGGACACCGGGAAAACAGTTTCTGCAGGAATAATAAGTAAAAACGAAAAAATTTTATACTATGAATATAAAGGAAATAGATTTTCAGGAAAGGAATTTAAATCTGTTCTTGAATATTACGGAATAGGAGAAACCGATATTTTAATATTAAATATAAACGGAACCGAAAATATAAACACAATTCCCGATATACCGGCAAAGAAAATATTGATTATCGGAAAAGATAAAAATCAGTTGATAAATCAATTGCAGAAAAAAGGTTACTTTGTTGAAAATGCACAAAATAAAACAATAAAATACAAACAAGATTTAAATATACATGTAAATAATGAAGACTGTATCATAGAAAGAAAAGATAATGCGATTTATTTCATGCACGGCAATTTCTCAAATACATTGAAAACGAAAAAAGGAATACTTTTTATTGAATGTAATGAAAAAACAAGAAAAAGAAATGAAATAAAACAAAATGACTTTGAAGTATTTTTTTCAAAATCAGACAAAAAACAAAAAAATGAAGGAAACGAAATAAATGTTTCGGATACAGGTATGATAAAATTGAATTATAAAGATAAATGGACTCTTGCCAATTGAGGAGGAATATAATTGACTCATAAAAAAAACTGCTATTTTTTATACGGAGAAGATGTAGTTGCGGTAAATACAAGGCAAAAGGAAATATTGAAAAATTATTTCACGCAAGGAAATCCCGAAATTACGGTATTTGAATCTGACGGAACATATGAAGCATATAAAAATCGATTGGAAAGTCAATCGTTATTTTCCGAAAATATAGCAGTTATTATAAATAATCCTTTTTTCTTAAAGAAAAAATCGCAATCGGAAAAAGAAGAAAAAGAATTTTTGAGTTTTTTGAATGTTTTAAGTAAGTTAAATGACGACACGTTAGTTATCATTGCACAAGAAGGAAAAATAGATAAAAGAATAAAAAATTTTAAATTATTGATGAATATATGCAACGTAATTGAATGTGCGATGTTGAAATCTTCGACAGGAATTGAAAAAATGGTCGAAAAATTTCAAAAAAACGGCAAAACGTTAAGTTATGATGCAAGAGAATACTTGGAAGAAGTGTTAAGTTCGTGGAGTGAAATTTCCGAATCATTGCTTGCTACGGAATGCGATAAAATTTTACTTATGGCGGACAAATCGAAAGTAATAGACAGAAAACTTCTCGAAGAAGCACTTCCCGATTATATGAATCAAGTAATTTTCAGATATGCGGATCAGTTATTTTCAAAGAATATTGCTGCAATACTTCAAAATACCGATCATGTATTTTACGATACATCAAGTGAAATAAAAAATATCGGTTTTATTTCATCTCAATTAAGAAAAATAAAAATTATAAAAGAGATGCAAAGAGAAGGAAAATCAAGCTCCGAAATTTCAAATAAATTGAAAATTAAAAGTCAATGGCAAATGAAACGTTTAATGCAAACTTCACGAAAACTGAAAGAAAATGAAGTTGAAGAGTTAATATTGGATTTATTCGAATATCAATATGAACAACGTCATGGACAAACGGAAAGAACGATAAAAGATGTATTTTTAAAATTTTGCAGAAAAAGTAAAGGCGGTAATTTGTGAGATACAGATGGAAAAGGATAACTTGTGCAGGTGTACTTGTTTTTGCGTTGATAATTGCAGTACTGCCGTTTTTATGGGTGAGTGAAGGAAAAGTTATTCCCGGAATGAAATCGGGTAAATCTGATATAGGCGGAAAAACGGAAAAAGAACTTAATATATTTTTGAACGATGAATTAAAAAAATTTGAAGAGAAAAAAATAATTTTAATTTATAAAAATATAAAAGAAGAAATTCCCGTTAAAGATTTACAATTGAAGTTAAATGAAGAGACAGTAGAAAAAATACTGAAAACAGGACGTGACGGAAATGCTTTTGAAAATTGGTTTACACGTTGGAAAGTTCTGCTTTCTTTTGAAGATGCCGTATCGGATTATAAATTCAACAAAGAAGTATTGAATAAAAAAATAGAAGAAATAATACAAAAATATAGTAAAGAACCGAGAGATACCCTGCCTGTCATTCATGATGACGGAACGGTTACATTCGATGACGGAGTTCCGTATTTAAAGATTGATAAAGACAAATTGACGGAAAAAATTACTTTTGCAATAGAACACGGAAATCTTGATGCTGTTGAAATTCCGGTATCGGAAGAAAAGTTACCGTCATTGACAAAAGATCAAATCAAGAATATTACAAATGTAATCGGTAAATATACTACGACATTCGGAGGAGATTATAATCGAAGCAGAAATATAGAAATTGCCGCAAACAGTATAAACGGAACTATAATAATGCCGGGTGAAAGTTTTTCTTATAATCATGCAACAGGATCTCGCAGTGCCGACAACGGATATTTATCCGCACCCGTTATAGTAGGCGGGAAAATGGTCCCCGGAACGGGCGGAGGAGTGTGTCAGGTAAGTTCAACCTTGTTCAATGCGTTGTTATATTCGGGACTTGAAGTATTGGAAAGAACATCGCACTTCAGTCCGATATCATATACACCTATAGGGCAAGATGCAACTGTTGCCGAAGGGTACCTGGATTTGAAATTTAAAAACAATTTGAAAAATGCAATATACTTGTATACCGAATATTCACCGGGAATTATTTCCATATACATACTCGGCGCAAAAGAGGATGTTCCGAATCATGTAGAAGTATTTAACAACGGAGTCAAGACATTACCGTTTGAAGTGGTAAAAAAAGTAGATACAAGCATAAAAGAGAATATAAAAACGGAATACGGACATGAAGGATATAGGACTTCAATAACACAAAGAGCTACATGGAATGACGGAAGAGTCCATGAAGATACATTTGCATCGGATTATGAACCGGTGAATACGGTAGTTTATTATGCAAGTGAAGCTTTAAAAAACAGTGACGGAAAGCTCGACAAAAATAAAGATAAAATAAATAAAAACGTCAAATCCGAAAAATCAAAAGAGGTCGAAAAGAAATCGGATGATACCGAAAAAGAATCGACAATAGATTTGAAAAGATAAAGACATCTGACCGGAGGGGAATTTTAATGGGGAAGTATCGACTTCAAGCAAGAAAGAAAGATGCTTTGATTACGGTATTGGAAGTAGATACTGAAAGTCGTGCATGGCATTTGAAAGCGGACAACAAAGAAGCCGCAATAAAAAGTTTGGCAGAAATGTCTGAAGAACTTAAAGGCATAGAATCATTCTTTGTAAACGGTGAAGATGTAACGAGTTATGTACTTTCACAAAAAGAAAATTTGAATGAAAAAAAAGAAAGTACACCGATTTTTGAATTACCGGAAATAAAATCTGCAAGTAATATTGAAAATATAGTGTTACCTTCTATTGAAGAAATAAAAAAAGCCGGAGAATTTTCTCAAAAAAACAATTTTAAACAAGATAAACCCGTAAAGTTGTCAATGCCGGAAACTTTGCCGGTTTTGAAATGCAAAAAAGAAAAGAAAAACATTAAAAAGTTTGACGGAATGTTTATAGGTAAAAAAATACCTTCCGGAGATCGTATGGATATTCGTGATATAAGAGGTGAAACCGGAAATATCATCATACAAGGTAAAGTTGTATCTTTTGAAATAAAAGAATTGAGACCGGATCCTCGTACAAAAGCGGAAAGACGTCTTTTGATAATGGATGTTGCCGATGATACAAACGGAATATCTTGCAAAAAGTTTTTCAATAATGCAACGGAGGCCGAAGCTGTCGAACAATATTTAAAAAAAGGAATGTTTGTAAAAATTCGCGGCAGCGTACAGCTTGATAATTTCAGCGGCGGATTGGTCATGCAAATAGCACAAATGTGCGTGTGTGAAGTTGAAAAAATCGAGCATAAAGATGATGCGGAGCTTACACGTGTAGAATTGCATTTACATACGAAAATGAGTCTTGACGGACTTATTGATAATGAAGAAATAATAAAAACTGCAAAAGAATGGAATCATCCTGCAGTGGCGATTACAGATCACGGTGTAATTCAGGCCTTTCCGAAAATACAGGAAATAGCTGCGAAATATAAACAAAAAGTCATCTACGGAATGGAAGGGTATATGATAGAAAACATACCCGAAGATGTGGATGCGGACAGACAAAAATATAATCACATAATAGTTCTTGCAAAAAATATGACAGGAATGCGTAATTTATACAGACTTGTCACTATTTCGCATCTTAAATTTTTCCGTAAAAGACCTTTGATGCCAAAAGCCATATTGGAAGAATTTCATGAAGGGCTTTTATATGGAACTGCTTGTGTAGCGGGAGAGTTTTTCCGTGCCGTTTTGAATAAAGAAAGTGACGAAGAACTTATAAAGCGTGCGAAGTTTTATGACTATTTGGAAGTTCAACCTGTCGGAAATAACGCTTTCATGATTAAAGACGATAAATATGCGGATGTAAACAGCGTTGAAGATTTACAAAGATTGAACAAGAGAATTATAGAAATAGGTGAAAAAGCAAATATTCCCGTTTGTGCAACTTCGGATGCACATTATATGTTTAAAGAACAAAGTCGTAAAAGAGAATTGCTTTTATCCATGTGGGAAAAATCAGGTGAAGCGGAATCTCATCCTCCTGTATATGTACGTACAACGAAAGAAATGTTGGAAGATTTCAATTACTTGCCGGAAGAAAAAGCGAAGGAAATAGTAATAACGAATACACGAAAAATTGCAGATTCCTGTGAATGGATAGAGCCGCTTGCCGAAGAATGGAAATCGTATAATCCTAAAATTTCCGGTGCCGATGATAAATTGGTTGATATGTGTTATGAAAATGCATACAGAATTTATGGAAATCCGCTGCCGAAAATAGTAAAAGACAGACTTGAATTGGAATTGACACCTATCATAAGACACGGCTACGGTGTTTTATACTATATTGCACATAAATTGGTTAAACATTCAAACGACAGAGGCTACCTTGTAGGCTCGAGAGGTTCGGTAGGATCGTCATTTGTCGCCACAATGGCACAAATTACCGAAGTAAATCCGCTTGAACCGCATTATGTATGTCTTAATTGTCATTGGAGTCATTTTTACACCGACAATTCAGTGGGATGCGGATTCGATTTACCAAATAAAAAATGTCCGAAATGCGGAAATGAATTGAATAAAGACGGACATAATATTCCGTTTGCAGTATTTTTGGGATTTGACGGAGATAAAGTTCCCGATATAGATTTGAATTTTTCATCCGGAGACGATCAAGCGGTAGCACATAAGTACACTGAAGAATTATTCGGCAGGGATAACGTATTTCGTGCAGGTACAATAGCCGGAATACAAGACAGAACGGCATTCGGACTTGTAAAAAAATATGCGGAAAACAGACAACTTAATGTAAATGATATATTTATAGAAAGCTTATCATCCGACATAGTAGGAGTAAAAAGAACTACAGGACAGCATCCGGCAGGAATAATGGTTTGTCCTCGTGATATGGATATACATAACTTTACTCCGCTTCAATACGCTGCAAACAAGAAACATGAAAAAGATGAAGACGGAAATATAATACCCGGAACGATTACCACACATTTTGATTATCATTCAATATCCGGACGTATGTTGAAATTGGACATACTGGGTCACGATGATCCTAAAATCATAAGAATGCTTCAAGACATAACGGGGGTGGATCCGTTACATATACCGTTTAACGAACAAAAAGTATTGTCTTTATTTCAAAATACCGATGCATTGGGAATAAGTTCAGAGCAATTGGAAAAAGTGATAGGACATAAAGGTGTAAAAGTGGGCGCTATAGGACTTCCCGAATACGGAACACCTTTTGTAAGAGTTATGCTTGAAGATACGAAACCTAAGAATTTTTCCGAACTTGTGCGCATATCAGGGTTTTCACACGGTACCGATGTATGGCTTAACAATGCAAAAGATTTGATAACAAGCGGAAAAGTAAAATTGGAAGAAGCGATTTCCACACGTGATGACATAATGAACTACTTGATGAAACATGGTGTAGATGCTTTAGTTTCATTTAAAACAATGGAAAACGTAAGAAAAGGTAAAGGATTGGAAAAGGGCAACTCAAACAATGAAAAATATATCAGAGAAGCAAATGTACCTGAATGGTTTATACAATCATGTAAAAAAATATCCTATCTTTTCCCCAGATCTCATGCGGTAGCATACGTAATGATGGCGTTCAGAATTGCATGGTTCAAAGTTTATTATCCGTTGGCATTTTATGCATCGTACTTCACTATCAGAGCCGAAGGCTCATTCAATTCATTGATCATATTGAAAGGTTTAGAAGCACAGCGTAAAGAAATTTTGAGAATTTCAAGCTTGGAACGACCTACAAATGTAGATAAAGAAAATGCCACAGTTATAGAAGTGGCAGCGGAGATGTACTTGAGAGGATACGAATTTTTACCTATAAGTCTTACGGAAAGCGATGCATATGAATTTAAAATCGTAGACGGAAAACTTTTACCTCCGTTTAATTGCATACCGGCACTTGGAAATCAAGTAGCGAAAGAAATAGTTCAAGCAAGGGAAGAAGCTCCGTTCACCTCAAAAGAAGATTTGAAAAAAAGAGGGAAAGTAAGTCAATCGGTTATAGAAACAATGGAAGAAATGAAAATGCTCGAAAATCTTCCGGACGAAGAACAAATCAATTTATTTACTTTTTGATAAATACTTATAAATTCGGTTTGATATGAAATATTTTTTGATATATAATAAAACAATATCTATTTTAAGGAGGATGCAATGGCAAAGTATATTAATGAACCGGCACATACATTTAACGAGTATTTACTTATTCCGGGATATTCATCATGTGAGTGTATTCCGTCAAATGTTTCTTTAAAGACACCTTTGGTAAAATTCAAGCGTGGAGAAAAACCCGCAATTGAATTGGAAGTTCCTATGGTTTCGGCTATTATGCAGGCAGTATCCGGTGAAAAGCTGGCTGTCGAATTGGCTAGAAACGGTGGTATATCATTTATTTACGGATCTCAGACACCTGAAGATGAAGCCGCAATGGTAGCACGCGTTAAAGCACAAAAGGCGGGATTTGTGTCCAGTGATTCAAATTTATCACCGAACAATACACTGGCAGATATACTTGCACTTAAAGAAAAAACAGGACATTCGACAGTAGCAATTACCGAAGACGGAACTGCAAGCGGTAAACTTGTAGGAATAGTTTCAAGTCGTGATTATCGTGTAAGTCGCATGAAAAAGACAGATAAAGTTTCCACATTCATGACACCTTTGGATAAATTGGTAACTGCGAAATTCGGAATTACATTATCCGAAGCGAATGATATTATTTGGGATAATAAAATAAATTCACTCCCTGTTTTATATGAAGATGGAAGACTTTACGGTTTTGTATTCAGAAAAGACTATGATTCACATCGTGAAAATCCGCATGAAATGTTGGATGCACAAAAGCGTTTTATTGTAGGAGCCGGAATAAACTCGAGAGATTATGCGGAAAGAGTACCGCTTCTTGTAGATGCAGGTGCTGATGTACTTTGTATAGATTCATCTGAAGGGTTTTCCGAATGGCAGAGAATTACAATCAATTGGATTCGTGAAAAATACGGCGATAAAGTAAAAGTTGGAGCCGGTAACGTTGTCGACAGAGAAGGATTTCTTTTCCTTGCAGAAGCAGGAGCCGACTTTGTAAAAGTAGGTATAGGCGGAGGATCTATTTGTATCACTCGTGAAACCAAAGGAATCGGTCGTGGACAGGCGACAGCGGTAATTGAAGTATGTAAAGCAAGAGATGAATACTTCGAACGTACAGGAATATACGTACCGGTTTGCTCCGACGGCGGTATAGTACACGATCATCACATCACATTGGCATTGGCAATGGGCGCAGACTTTGTAATGCTCGGAAGATATTTTGCACGTTTTGACGAATCACCCTCACAAAAGAGAACTGTCGGCGGAACGGTAGTAAAAGAATATTGGGGAGAAGGTTCCAATAGAGCAAGAAACTGGGGACGTTATGATTTAGGTGTAGGAGAAAAGAAACTTCAATTTGAAGAAGGTGTAGACTCATACGTTCCGTATGCAGGTGCATTAAAAGAAAACTTGGCAAAAACTTGCAGTAAAATAAAAGCAACAATGTGTAACTGCGGTGCATTGACAATTCCGGAATTACAGGAAAAAGCAAAATTGACATTGGTATCCTCAACTTCGATAATCGAAGGCGGAGCACACGATGTTATAAGAAAAGAAAAAGACGGCGAAAATTAATCGCTCAATAAAAAATGCTCCGTTTAAAAGCGGAGCATTTGTGTTGTAAAAGGAAGATTTGATTTATGAAAAAACATATAATCGTAATTACAACCGGCGGAACAATTGCAATGAAAGAAGATCCTATAACGAAAAAATTGATTCCTGCAGTATCCGGAAAAGATTTGATAGATGCAATTCCTGAAATCGAAAAATATGCAAAACTTGATATAATTGAATTTTCAAACAAGCCGAGCGGGTACATGACAATAGAAGATATGTTTGAATTGTCAAAGAAAATCGATGAACTTGCCGTAAATAAAAATATAGACGGATTTGTAATCACTCACGGTACGGATACTTTGGAAGAAACTGCATTTTTTCTGAGTGTTTCTTTGCAAACAGAAAAACCGGTATGTGTAACAGGTGCCATGAAAGGTGCGGCAGAAGTAGGATATGACGGTTACGGAAATATATTGTCATCAATTCGTACGGCAGCATGTGACGAAACATACGGAAAAGGCGTACTTGTATGTTTCAATGAGAAAATATATAATCCGGAAGATGTGACAAAGACACATACAACATGTAACGACACATTTAAATCTCCGGAATGGGGACCGATTGGAGTAGTATATTCCGATGAAATTTATTTTTCCCGAACTCATAAAAGAAGGATGAAGATACATTCAGATTCCATAAAAAAAGATGTATGGATAATAAAATGTTATTCCGGAATGGACGGAAAATTATGTAAACTGGCAAAAGAAAACAATGCATCCGGAGTTGTCATAGAAGGTTTGGGATGCGGAAATGTACCGCCTTTATGTAAAGACGGAATTATAGAACTTAGAAAAGCCGGTATACCTGTAGTATTGGCGACGAGAGTACATACGGGACTGATAAAAGAAGAATACGGATATGACGGAAGTGCCATGAGTATGAAAGAATTCGGAATAATACTTTCTAGAAATCTGTCATCCGTAAAAGCTAGAATTTTACTTGCGTTGGCACTGGGAAAAACTGATGATATAGAAGAAATAAGAAAATATTTTAAATGAAAAAAACGTTTGAAGAGTAAAGTTATTTCTTAAAACAATTAGGAAATATTCAACTCTTTCAAACGTTTTTGTTATTTGTCGGAAATAAGAGAAGTATCACGTACAAACTCTTGACTCATATCATTATGTCCTGTAAGTGAATTAATCGGAGAACCTTCCACGAAAAATTTCACCTTTTTTATGTTTGCAAATTCGGTTAAAGTATTTACCGTAATTGCAATAAGCAAATTTTCCGAAGTACTTCCTTTTTGGATATTTTTCAATTCTTTTGAAAAATTGACTATTGCCGTACCGTCTTCGACATATACGGATTTTACCGAAAGTCCTTCAGGTAAAAAAGGATATTTTGAATTTCTGTCGAAACGTATCATTTCTTCGACAGCCGTTTTCGGAGTGGCATCGGATGCAATTACCGATTTCGTTACCGGAATAATATGTGAGGCATCACTTGAAACTTTATAATAAGTCAATTTTGCATTTTTCTGTGCAGGAATTTCTTCTTGAGTTTTAGAAGGAACATTTTCAGGTTTTTGCAAAATATCGGTTCCACATCCGCAAAGAGTCAGCACTAAAAGGGAAATTGCCGGTGCTATCCATATTTTTTTCATAAATTCTCCTCTTCAATTCGTTTAAAATAATCTTCGAAACCTTCATATAATGATTTCGCCAATGCATCGGAAGCCCAAGCTTTTGTAAGCATTTTTACACGATCTGGATTTGATATATAGCCCAATTCGATTAAAGTTGACGGCATTTTTGTATGTACATTTACATATAAATTACTTGCACGGACGCCTCTGTCGGGAATGGAAGTGTTTCTTAAAACTGCATGATTGAGTGAAGATGCGAGAATGAAATCCTTTTTTGTTTTTTCCGTATAGTAAGACGTTGTACCGTCAACCTCGGGATTTGAAAAAGCATCTATATGAATAGAGAGGAAAACATCTGCATTATTGTTGTTTGCCACATCTGCACGTGCCTGAAGTTCTGTCGTACCGTCTGCAAAAGGTGCATACACGTCATTATCTCCTGTACGAGTCATGAGTACCTTTGCACCGGATGAGGTAAGAAGAGCTTCCAATTTTTTCGCAACTTCAAGTGTAATGGTTTTTTCATAAACGTCATTTCCGTCAAGTTTTCCTATTGCGCCAGTGTCCGAACCTCCATGACCGGGATCTATACAAATAATTTTACCGTTTAAAACAGATTTTTTTACTTCGGTTTTATTTATTTTCGGAGTTTCAAAAATTGTCTGCTTAGCACCGGGAATAGGTATATCTATTACAAGACGATGAGGTTTATCTGCATTTTTATCCGCTTTAAGTGCGAAAATAGAAATATTTTTCATTTTTTGAGATTGCGTCAATGCAAAATCCAAGTAAGTATCATCGTCTTTTTCGGAAACCGTAGCAAAATCTATTATACGATGATCCATATCATCATATTGATGAGGTATAGAACCTTTGGAAGTATTTCTTAAAATAATTTCAAGATTTTTACCCTCGTTATCCATTGCTGCTTCTGCATAAACAGGTTTTGACAAATCCACTACAACACGCATGAAAGGCGGATCTTTATCATTTCGTGAACTGTATCTGAGATTTGTCACGACCGAGTTTTGTGCGGAAACACAAGATACAGAAAATAAAGTTAAGATAATCATTGCAAAGATTATCAAAAGTTTATTGATTAGTTTCATTTTATACCTCTTTAGTATGTATAATGAATTGTTATACAAAAATTGTTTTGTATTTATTATAACATTGATTTATATAAATAAATTTTATTCACGAAATTTATGCAATTATAATAATGTCCGTTTTTAATTTTTTTGACTATTCGAGATAAAAATAAGTTATAATAAGTGTGCGGTAAAGATATTTAGTGAATACATTGTAAAGAATATATTATAATATGCAGCAATATATGACATGGGCGCTATAATGTAGTAAAATAAATAATATTTATTAAAAGGAATTTATGATGTGTCGTTTAAAAGATATATTTAAAAAAGCAATATTTATAATTTTGGCAATAAGTGTTTTATGTTTTTCCGGATGTGCAATGAACAATTCGAATGAACAGGACAATGTCGCTCAAAACAATCAGAAAGTTTTGAAACCCGGAGTTGCCGTTCCTAAAAGAGATAAAAATGTAAAATACAGTGTCCCTGAAGGAGTATCCGTTTTGATGTATCATATGATTGGAGATATTCCGGGAAACGATGCCGTTATGACAGAGAAAAATCTCAGAATGCAAATGCAATATTTAAAAGATAACGGATATCATCCTATAACGATGCAGGAACTTTATGATTATGTATCTAAAGGAGCGGCATTGCCGGAGAAACCTGTTTGTATTACATTTGATGACGGGTATCATGACAGTTATACTATAGTTTATCCAATGATGAAAGAATTCAATTTTCCGTGGACGTTGTTTTTGATAACCGATGATGTCGGAAAAGCTTATAATCGTATGACATGGGAAGAACTTAAAGAAATGGCCGACAGCAATACCGTGACCATTGCCAATCATACTCTTTCACATCCAAAGTTGCACAATTTATCATCACGTAAAGAAAAAGAAAATGAAATTGAAGGTGCTCAAAAAGCATTGAAATATCATTTGAATATTGATAACGCATGGATAGCTTATCCATATGGTGATTACGATGAAGAGGTAATAGATATATGTGTCAAGGCCGGCATAAAACTTGCATTGACAACGGATGCAGGACGTGTACATGAGGGCAGTTATCCATATGAATTGAAGCGTGTATACATCGGAAATAATGTAGATATGCATCATTTTGCGGAACGATTGATGAAAGATGATTATTCCACGCTTTAAAAAATTTGTATTAACAGGGGTAAGGATGAAAAAATTATTTAAAAGTTTAATTTTTAAATTTATACTAATAACAATATTATTCTTTATTATTACATCTCCGATTGTTGTGCTTTTCGGACCTTTCGGTAACCTTAAACGTGCGGTTGTCGGAGCGATTATGCGTTCAAGACATCCGCAGTATATTACATGGCTTTTCAACAGTGAACAGCTTAATCAAATACTTGGAACGGTTAAAAGTACTGACCAGCAAAAATTATTTAATTTTAAAGTAAAAACTGATTCCACTTTGACTTTACATAAAATAGAAACACAGCGATTTGTGGGATATCTTTTGGAAATTCCAAATCCTAAAAGAGTTCAGGTATGCACAGCTGCAGATATAAATGAAAAAGGTGATACTACAAGTAATATCGCACGTAATGCCGGAGCTGTAGCGGCGATTAACGGCGGAGGATTTTATGATCCGAACGGTACCGGTACGGGAAGACTGCCTTACGGATTTATTTTGCACGAAGGAAAATATCTTTTGGGTGAACAAGTTGATGAATCTGAAAAGGTTGATTTTATAGGTATGACAAAAGGCGGCAATTTAATTGCCGGTATGTATAATAAGAAAGAATTGAGTGAACTCGGAGCAATTGAAGGTCTTTCATTCGGACCCCCGCTTATAATAAACGGAGAGAAAGTAATTAAAAGCGGCGACGGAGGATGGGGAATAAGTCCACGTTCAGCGATAGGACAAAAGAAAGACGGGACGGTATTGTTCCTTGTAATTGACGGAAGACAGCCGGGTTACAGTATAGGTGCGACTTTGGTAGATGTGCAGAATATTATGTATGAACAAGGTGCATATATTGCTGCAAACTTGGACGGAGGTTCAAGTACCACATTGTATTACAACGGTAATGTAATTAATAAGCCGGCAGATTTGTTGGGAGAACGTATGATTCCTACCGCTTTTGTCGTTAAATAAGGGGTATAAGTGTGAAAAAGAAATTAATAACTCTTGTAACGTTTTTCATAATAGGTATAGGGGTGCAAGCTGCAGCGTATGTTTACCTTGATCAAGTTCTTTTTGCACCGTTGGCAAGTCATGATTATGACGTGTCGGACTTGAATGATAAAAAAGTTGACGAAGCAAGAAAAAATATTTTTTCAAAAATAAAAATAAAAGGTAAAGCATATTATTCTCATGATTATCAGTACATGGCAGATGTAACTGAAGATTCCGTAACCATATATAATGCCGGAGATTTATCAAATCCTCAAAATGTTGTACTTAAAGGACAAGGTGTTTCTTATTTCGATTGGATGCCCGACAGAAATTTGGCGCTTATGGCGTTATATCCTAAAAACTGGAAAGGCGGACAGTGGAATGTAACTCTTGCAAGATATAATCCTGAAGGTACAGTTCATGAGTCGGATGCTCCGATTAACGATTTACCGAAAAACAGTAAAATTGTAGATGCTGCATATTCTACAGCGACAAACGTTGTGTATATGAAAATGGAAGTAGGAGACGGCTTGTATAGAATTTACAGAACGGATGCAAATTATGATACACGCAGAATATATTTGCAATCTTCTCATATAGGTAAAATTGCAGTATTTTATGACGAAGACAGATTGTTTTATGATGATACCGAACGCGGTACAATGTATACTTTTGACGGTTCTGACGGCTCTTGGAGAGTTATTTCACCTCCGGGTATGTACAGATTGGTCGGCGTAGGTAAAGATAAAACTATTTATGCGGTAAAAATAAATTCAAAAAAAGAAGCTGTAAGTTATTGTGTAGGTAAGCTCGGAGTAGGATTTGAAGAAGTGAAATCTTTGGAAACTCCCGTAGATTTCAATTCCGTTACAGTTCACATGATAGCGGAAGCCGTATTGCAATCTGAAAAGCAAAAAAAATAAGAAGCTCGGCTTCTTATTTTTTTACTCTGAAATCTTGATATATATATCTGTATAAGTTAAAATGATAAGAATTGTGGTCGGAAAGGAGTGCATAAAGTGGGAAAAAACTGTGAAGTAAACAACAGAATAATTGTGGCATTGGATATGAATTCCTTTGATAAAATGAAAGAAATGGTAGATGAATTGGGAGATGCCGTTTCTTTTTATAAAGTAGGAATGGAATTGTACTACAGTGTCGGACAAAAAGCTGTTGAATTTTTAAAAAGTAAAAATAAAAAAGTTTTTTTGGATTTGAAATTGCATGACATACCGAATACGGTAGGACACAGTGTATATTATCTTACAAAATTGGGAGTAGATTTATTAACTGTGCATGCGGCAGGTGGAAGTAGGATGCTTGAAAGTGCAGTTCATTATGCAAAAATTGCAGCTGAAGAAGAAGGAATAGAAGTTCCGAAAATTTTAGGCGTAACGGTTTTAACTGCAATTGATGAAGAAGCATGGAAAGAAATTGGCAGCAAATTATCTATAAAAGACAGCGTTATAAATTTTGCAAAAATCGCAAAAAAATCCGGACTTGACGGTGTAATAGCATCTCCTAAAGAAGCTCGAATGATACGAGAAATTTCCGGCGATGAATTTCTTATAGTTACACCTGGAATACGTCCGAAGTTTGCAAGTGCAAACGATCAAAAACGTATTACTACACCGAAAGAAGCAATAAATAACGGTGCAACTCTTTTAGTGATAGGAAGACCGATTACTCAAGCGGAAAATCCGAGACATGCTGCAGAATTGATAAATGAAGAAATAAGGGAGGCAATATAATGAACGAGAAAGAAGTAGAAGCATTATTGAGAGAAACAAAAGCAATTCTTGAAGGGCATTTTCTTTTAACATCCGGACTGCACAGTTCGCTTTATGTAGAAAAATTCAATGTATTGCAGCATCCGAAGTATACACGTGAATTATGTAAGGAGTTTGCAAAATATTTTAAAGATAAAGGAATAGAAACCGTAATAGGGCCGGCAACAGGAGGAATAATTTTATCTCACGTTACTGCAGATTTATTGGGAGTTCGTGCAATATTCACCGAGCGTGAAAACGGAAAAATGAAATTCAGAAGAGGATTTAAAATAAAGCCCGGCGAAAAAGTGTTGATAGTTGAAGACATCGTTACAACCGGAGGATCCATAAAAGAAGTTGTAGATGCCGTAAATCAGGAAAAAGGCGATATTGTAGGTGTAGGACTTTTCGTAGACCGTTCCGGAGGAAAAGCCGAACTTGGAGTACCTCAAGAAAAAGTGCATGCTTTGCTGCATTTGGAAGTACCTACATTCAAAGCTGAAGAATGTCCTAAATGTTTGAAAAAAATTCCTTTGACCGAAAGAGGAAGTCATCATTTGAAAAAATAAATATTTGAAATAAAAATCAGAATGTATAAAAAGTACATTCTGATTTTTTGTGGAATTATTCAGTTAATTCGGAAATCAATTTCGGAACGGTTGTAATTTCTTTAATTTTCCAAGCATTTGCACCGCAGAAAATAAGCCCGTTATTCACATCACCAGTTACCGCACGTACAAGCGCCATTGTAATACAGTATGGAGTAGTTTGCGGAGAACAGCCTGTCAAACATCTGAAACAACTGCGAACAATTTCTTTACCTCTCAATATTTTTTTGACATAGGGATTTATTATTGCACGTCCCGGCATGTGTACCGGACTGTGAACCAAGCCTATGTCTTCTTTTTTTGCTTTTATATAAGCCTCTTTAAATTCTCTCGAGGCATCACATTCTTCGGTAGCGACAAAACGTGTTGCCATCTGTACACCGGAAAGTCCTAAAGATATGCAATGATTTATATCACTTTTATCGAAAATGCCTCCGCCGAAAACAACAGGTATTTTTTTATTGAATTTATTTTCAAAAGTTTTTACTATTTCCAAGATTTTTATGATTTCTTCATCATAACTTTTGTGTTCATATATAGCAATATCTTCACGACTGTATCCTAAATGTCCTCCGGCTTTAGGACCTTCTATAACCACCAAATCGGCAGTTCTCTTATGATGACGTTCCCAAAGCTTCAGCAATACGGCGGCAGCTTTGGAAGAACCGATAATAGGTGCGATTTTTGTGTTTGTTCCTTTAACAGATTCAGGTAAATTTTTCGGAAGACCTGCTCCGGAGAAAATAATATCGGCACCGCTTTGTACAGCACATTTTACATAATCTTCATAATGCTGTCCTCTACACATTATATTAACGCCGATTATTCCGTTATCGGAAATTTCTTTTGCTTTTTCGATATGATAACTTAAAGCTCTTATATTGGCATCATAAGTATGTCTTTTAAAATCGGGATCTTTAAAGCCCGGCTGTGCTGCTGAAACCACTCCTATTCCTCCGGCTTTTGCTACGGCTCCGGCCAATTTTGAAAGACTTACACCTATACCCATACCGCCTTGTATTATAGGTACTTTTGCAATCAAATCTCCTATACGAAGAGAAGAAAACAACATAGAAAACTCCTTATCAAAAAAAATAATATTCAAACAAATATAAAAATATGTTTTATATAAAAAATAAAAATATATTTTTGAATAGTCTAGTATTAGAGGGGATAAAAGTCAAATTAAAAATAAAAAAACAAATAAAAAATACAAAAATGATAATTGAAACAGTTGATTATTCTCAATTAATAATGTAATATTTATTTGTTAAAATTTTGCTTAATGGTGAATATTTTTAGCACGTATGATATAGTATTATCGGTAGGTGATAAAAGTGAGCGGCAAAGAGCATTTTAGCAAAAAAGAACGGCGAGAAGCCGTTGCAGAAATACTTCGACAAAATCCTTGTCTCACGGATGCCGACCTTGCTGAGCAATTCTCGGTATCTGTTGCAACTGTTCGCTTGGATCGACAAATTTTAGGAATTCCTCAAATGAGAGAGCGAGTTGAACAGGTTGTTTCCGAAGGTTTTCCGCAAAGAAAAAACGGACTGAAAGTTATAGATTTGGATATCGGCAAAAAAGGTATAGCACTGTTTAATACCGATGAATCTATGGCAGGCAGTGAAGGAATGGTTTCTGCGGAATACTTTTATGGAGCTGCAGCGCAAATGGCTCAATACATTGTAGGAATTTCTTTTTTACCCACGCAGGTAGGAAATGTAAAATATAAAATTCCCGTTGTACCCGATAAACAATTGATAGTAAAGGGAAGAGTAGTATTGATGCGCGGTAATAAAAAATATGTGTATATAAGTTTCTTCAATGATGCACAAGAAGTTTTCCGTGCAAAATTTATTATGGAAACATTAACTGATAAGGATAAGAAAAAAATATGATAAAAATTGCAGTAGATGCTATGGGTGGAGATTATGCACCTTTGGAAATTGTACTCGGAGCAATACGTGCAGTACGTGATTTCGGAGTTCATGTAGTTTTGGTCGGCGATAAAGATCAAATCGAAAAAATTTTAAAAAATGAAAATGAAGAAAATAATGAATTGATTGAAATTCATCATGCATCACAAGTAATAGGTATGGATGAACATCCGGGGTTGGCATTTCGAAAGAAAAAAGATGCATCGATTTCCGTCGGTGCAAAATTGGTAAGATCCGGAGAATGTAAAGTTTTGGTAGCACCCGGATCTACAGGAGCTGCGGTCACTGCGGGACTCTTGGGAATAGGACGTATTCCGGGAATAGAAAGACCTGCAATTTTGACACCTCTTCCCAATGAAAAGGGAGAACAGACTTTTTTGATTGACTCCGGTGCAAGTGCACAACCTAAAAAAGAAACATATTTGCAAAATGCACTTTTAGGTTATGTGTATGCAAAATATGTTGCGAATATAGAAAATCCTAAAATAGGATTGCTTAACATCGGTGAAGAAAGTGTAAAAGGAAGTCCTGAAGTTACTGCAGCAAACAAGTTGCTTTCCGAACAAAAAACGATTCCTTTTATGGGAAATGTTGAAGGAAGATATGTAATGACCGGAGAATATGATGTTGTTGTTACGGACGGATTTACAGGCAACGTGGTATTGAAATTCGGAGAAGGTGCAGGGCATCTTTTTTCGGCATTGATAAAAGAATCGGTAAAAAAAGGCGGATTGCGTGCAAAAATCGGAGGATGGCTTTTAAAACCGGCATTGAAAGAGCATTTGGTTAAAAGGATGGATTACTCCGAATACGGAGGCGCTTTACTTTTAGGCATACGCGGAGGTTTGATTATTTGTCACGGTTCTTCGAAATCATGGGCAATTCGCAATGCGATTAAATTGGCAAAAGACGTAGCCAAAACAGATTTACATGAAATAATTGCAGAAGCACTGAAAAAAATAGAAAAAAATGATGAAACGGAGTGTTGATATGAAAGAGATGACACCGTCCGGAATACTTGGAACAGGTCATTATGTACCTGAAAAAATAATTACCAATTTTGATTTGGAAAAAATGGTAGAAACTTCGGATGAATGGATAAGAACACGTACAGGAATAAAATGCAGACATATTTCTTCAGAAAATGAAAATACATCCGATTTATGTGTAAAAGCCGCAAAAAAAGCGATGGAAGCTGCAAAAATTACTGCTTCCGATATAGATTTTATAATTGTGGCTACAATTACACCCGATTACATTACACCTTCAACTGCATGTTTGGTTCAAGACAAATTAGGATGTAAAAATGCAGGTGCAATGGATATATCCGTAGGATGTACGGGATATGTTTATGCATGTACGGTAGCATCAAATATGGTAAGCACAGGAATGTACAAAAAAATTTTGGTAGTAGGAGCCGAGACTCTTTCACGAATAGTAAATTGGCATGATCGTACAACCTGTATTTTATTCGGAGACGGAGCCGGTGCGGCAATTGTAGGAGAAGTTAGTGAAGGTTACGGACTTCTTTCGGCAGAATTGGGTTCTGACGGAAGTTTGGGAAACATATTGTGTATACCGGCAGGAGGAACCGCAAAACCTGCAAGTCATGAAACAATCGATTCCGGAGATATGTTTCTTCATATGTCCGGATCTGAAGTGTTTAAAGCCGCAGTAAGGCATATGGAATTTACAACCTTGAAGGCTGTAGAAAAAGCCGGGCTGAAAAAAGAAGATATAAATATGTTTATAGCACATCAAGCCAATAACAGAATCATACAAGCAGTAGCAAAAAAAATTGGGCTTGAAAGTGAAAAAGTATTGGTAAATGTCGATAAATACGGAAACACATCTGCAGCCTCTATAGGTATAGCTTTGGATGAAGCGGTAAAAGCCGGAAAAGTAAAAAAAGGTGACATTGTGGTACTTACAGGATTCGGCGCAGGATTGACCTGGGGATGTGCGATATTTAAATGGAACTGATACATAGGAGCGCAGAAGTATGGAAAAATTGACAACGGCATTTTTATTTCCCGGACAAGGATCACAAAAAGTCGGAATGATTCGTGATTTATATGAAAAATATGACTCGGTAAAAAATATAGTAAAAGAAGCGGATGAAACACTGGGATTTTCAATTTCAAAACTTATGTTTGAAGGTCCTGAAGAAACTTTGATGAAAACGGAATTTACTCAGCCGGCTATTTTGACGGCAAGCGTGGCATGTTGGAAAGTTCTTTTTGAAAACGGAGTAGATCCTTGTGTAGTTGCAGGACATAGCTTGGGTGAATATTCCGCACTGGTAGCTGCTGATGCGATGTCATTTGCCGATGCGGTGCATACGGTAAATTTGAGAGGTAAATTTATGCAAGAAGCAGTACCTTTGGGACAAGGAGCTATGGCTGCCGTCATAGGTATGAAAGCTGAAACTGTAGAAGAAATTTGTGAAACTATATCTACAGATGAAGAACCTTTACAAGCCGTAAACTATAATTGTCCGGGACAAGTGGTTATTGCCGGAGTAACATCAGCTGTGGAAAAAGCTTGTAAAGTATTTAAAGAAAAAGGCGCAAAACGAGCTTTAATGCTCAAAGTAAGCGGACCTTTTCACTCGATATTAATGAAACCTGCAGCCTTAAAACTGAAAGAAGTTTTGGATAAAATAGAAATAAAAGATTCATTTATACCGATTGTAGCGAACGTAAATGCAAACGTTGAAAACAATGCGGAAGAAATAAGGGAAAATCTTATAAATCAAACATTTAACCCCGTACGTTGGGAAGACTCTATAAGATTTATGCTTGAAAACGGAGTGACGAAATTTGTTGAATGCGGTCCCGGAACGGTATTGTCCGGCTTTATGAGACGTATAGACAAAACGGTATTTAACTGTCATGCGGAAAATATAGAAACCGTAAATGAAGTAATTGTCAAAATGAAAGACGGTGAATAATGGAAAATCAAATAAAAGTAGCATTGGTAACAGGTGCATCCAGAGGTATAGGACGAGCAACCGCCTTGGAACTTGCAAAAAAAGGTTACACAGTAGTAATAAACTATGCAGGCAATAAAGAAGCTGCAGACAAGGTACAAAACGAAATAGAAAAAGAAGGTGGAAATTCCGTTACAATTCAAGGGAATGTAGGTTCATCCGAAGATGTCGACAGAATTTTCTCGGAAATAAAAGAAAAATTCGGCAGACTTGACTTACTTGTAAATAATGCAGGAATTACAAGAGACGGTTTGACTATAAGAATGAAAGAAAAACAATGGGACGAAGTAATTACAACGAACCTTAAAGGTGTATTTTTAACTGCAAAAGCTGCAGCTTCAATTATGCTTAAACAAAGAAGCGGAGTAATTATAAACGTTGCATCCATAGTCGGAATTGTAGGGAATATAGGTCAGGCAAATTATTCTGCGGCAAAAGGCGGAGTAATCAGTATGACAAAGACTATGGCGAAAGAATTTGCATCAAGAGGTGTAAGGGTAAATGCCGTAGCACCGGGATTTGTAGAAACTGATATGACGGAAATTCTTCCTGAAAAAATAAAAGAAAATATGTTAAATTCCATTCCGCTCGGACGTATGGGAAAAGCACAGGAAATTGCGAATGCAATAAGTTTTCTTGCATCGGATGATGCTTCCTATATAACAGGGCAAATTTTGCAGGTAGACGGCGGAATGGTTATGTAATATAATTTAAAAATAATGCAATGAAAGGTGGTGAAAGTGATGAGCGCATTTGACAGAGTGAAAAAAATCGTAGTTGAACAGCTCGGTGTAAACGAAGCAGACGTGCAGATAGATGCTACTTTCATTGATGATTTGGGAGCAGATTCTCTCGATATCGTTGAATTGATTATGGCATTTGAAGAAGAATTCGATATTGAAATTCCGGATGACGCAGCTGAAAAAATTAAGACAGTTCGTGATGCAGTAGACTACATTGAAAAACAAATTCAGTAATTGTCTTAAATCATAGGGACACCGGGGGAAAACCTCCCGGTGTTTACTATGTATACGGACAAATTTTCAAAAAAGGTAAAGATATCTCTGGTTTTTTTGAGAATTTGTCTCTAATCGAAAATACTAAAAGGGGTTGTTAAAAATATGAAAAGACGTGTAGTCATAACAGGACTTGGAGTAGTATCTCCGGTAGGTATAGGAAAAGAAAAATTTTGGGAAGAATTATTGAAAGGCAAATCTGGAATAACCGAAATTACAGAATTTGATGCAACGGAATTTCCGGTAAAAATAGCAGGAGAAGTAAAAGATTTTGATGCTGCCTTATATATAGGGGACAAAAAGCAAGTAAGACATATGGATCGCTATGCACAATTTGCAGTAGCGGCGGCAAAACTTGCAGCAAAAGACGCATCATATGACATGGAAAAAGAAAATTCCAATCGTGCAGGTGTGGTAATAGGAACCGGTATAGGAGGAATTGCCACATTGGAAGAAACGGTACGTAGAATAGACAAAAGAGGACCTACCAAGGTAAATCCGTTCGCAGTTCCTATGATGATAGGAAATATGGCATCCGGACATGTATCCATAAGTTTAGGATTGCAAGGTTCGGTACTTACAGATGTAACGGCATGTGCATCGGGAACAAATGCAATAGGAACAGCATTGAGAATAATACAATCGGGTGATGCGGATGTAATGTTTGCAGGCGGAACGGAAGCTGCAGTATGTTCATCGCCGATGGCAGGATTTGCCGCAATGAAAGCACTTTCATCTAGAGAATGCGATCCGAAAGAAGCATCATGTCCATTTGACGTAAGAAGAGACGGATTTGTTTTAGGTGAAGGCAGCGGAGTTCTGGTATTGGAAGAACTTGAACACGCAAAAAAAAGAGGTGCGTATATATACGCGGAACTTGCCGGGTATGGAGCAAACGGAGATGCATATCATATTACAGCTCCGAGACCGGGAGGAGATTTGCAAAAACTTTGCATGGAAAAAGCACTGAACGATGCAAATTTGAAGCCTGAAGACGTAGATTATATAAACGCACATGGAACATCCACATCTCTTAACGACAAAAATGAAACACTTGCAATAAAGAAACTTTTAAGTAAACATGCATATGAAATACCGGTAAACTCCACAAAATCCATGATTGGACATTTATTGGGAGCTGCCGGTGCGGTAGAAGCCGTTGTATGCGCATTATCAATTGAAAATCAAAAAGTTCATCAAACATTGAACTTTGAAAACGGCGGCGAAGATTGCGATCTTGATTATGTAAAAGAAGGTCCGAGAGATACTAAAGTTGATGTTGCAATGTCCAACTCATTCGGATTCGGCGGACATAATGCCGTTATAGTAATGAAACGTTATAAAGAATGATTGTGTGAAAAAATGCATAAAAACAGAATAAAAGAACTCGAAGAATTTATAAAAGAAAATGAAATTCCGATAAAAAACTATGAATTGCTTAATATTGCATTGACACATACATCATATGCAAACGAACATAAAAAAAACAAAGAACATGATAATGAAAGATTGGAATTTTTAGGAGATGCCGTACTTGATTTGATAGTAGGAGAATACCTGTTTCGTAAATATCCTTTGTGGAGTGAAGGTGAACTTACTAAAGCAAAAGCAAGTGCGGTATGTAAACCAGCATGTGCGGAAATCTCCACAAGGCTTAATGTAGGAAAATATCTTCTCTTGGGAAAAGGAGAAGAAAAATCAGGCGGAAGAACACGAGTATCCATACTCGGAGATGCTTTTGAATCGTTGATAGGTGCTATATATTTAGACATAGGATACGAAGTGACATTCGACTTTGTAATAAAACATCTTGAAAAATTCTTGGATTTGATAATGCAAGGTGACTACGACAAAGATTACAAAACCGATTTGCAAGAAATATTGCAACAAAACGGTGATGTAGAAATTTGTTACAACGTAATACATGATGAAGGTCCGGATCATGATAAAACAATTTGGATGTCGGTAACCGCAGACGGGAAATACCTGGGAAGCGGTATAGGCAAAAGTAAAAAACAAGCGGCACAGCGTGCAGCAAAAGAAGCAATAGAAAGAATTGAAAAAGAAGCGAAAAATAAATAAAAGCAATTTGTAAAAGCGGTCATTCCAAAATGATCGCTTTTTACAATGAATTTGAAATATAAAATATGAAGAAAATAAAAACGTAATAAATACAATTAATGAAATTGAAATACAAGTTGACAATTGAATTGTATAAAACAATAAAAAATAAAAAATTTATTTGAAGATAAAACCCGTAAAACAGCAAATGTAAGAAGAAATCAAAAAAATATTTGTTCATATATAAATATCAACTTAATCAAAATAGTTTAGTTGACAAATTGACAATAGACATATATAATAACAACATCTTGAAAACGAGGTGCTATATGGAAAGTAAAAACAAATTAAGACAACAGGTTTTGGCTGCACTTTTTGCTGCACTTACGGCAGTATTTGCGCAACTTGCAATACCGATAAATCCCGTACCCATTACACTCGGAACATTGGCAGTATTGCTTGCCGGAGGATTTTTAGGTAAAAAATACGGAGCTTTGAGCATGTTGCTATACGTTTTGCTCGGAGTTTTAGGAATTCCCGTATTTTCAATGATGCGCTCAGGATTTGCAGCATTGGTAGGACCCAGCGGCGGATTTATTATAGGCTTTATATTTATGGCATTGATTATGGGACTTACGGCGGAACTGTTCGGTGAACATTACGGGAAATTGTGTATCGGCGGTATTATAGGAACTGCAGCTTGCTACTTACTTGGAATTATATGGTTTATTATATTAACCGGTAAAGGAATTCAAAGTGCTTTGGCAGTATGCGTAATTCCTTTTTTACCCGGAGATGCAGCCAAGATATTGATAGCATCGTTTTTGATAAAAAAATATCGAAAAATAGTATTGAAATAAAAAAGATACAGATTCTTATCGAATCTGTTCTTTTAATTGTAAATGAGCAGCGTGATATAAATGACAAACCGAGTTTTTTTATTAGGCGGATTGAGAACTCACATAGGAATAAGAAACGGTATATTTAAAAACGTTCTTCCTGAAAAATTGGGAGCCGCATTGATAAAAGAAATAAAAAGAAAATATTTTGTTGAAAATCCGGACTTGTTGATTTGTGGAAACGCAATAGGACCGGGCGGAAATATCGGAAGATTGACATTGCTTAATGCAGGTATATCAGACAATGTACCTGCTTTTACGGTAGATACGCAATGCGCATCCGGACTGACTGCGATTGATATAGCATACAGTAAAATTGCATCGGGGCAATGTGAACTGGTATTTGCAGGAGGTATAGAAAGCACCTCTCTTCAACCGTATCGAGAATATAATGAAAACGATCCGCGTACAGAACTAAGAAATCCGAAATTTACCGCAGCACAATTCTCACCGTCGGAATATGAAGATGATGCAATGCTTTCAGGTGCCGAAAAAACAGCAAAATTATTGAACATAAGTAAAAAAGAAGCAGACATGGCCGCATTGGAATGTTATCAAAATGCATACAAGGCAAGAGATAAAAATTTGCTTGGAAATATAATTTGTCCACTCTTCTCCAGCACAAGAGATGAGGCTATGAGACGTAAATTCACTGAGAAATTACTTGAAAGAGCACCATTGATATTCAGTCAAAACGGAAGTGTATTGACTTCGGCAAACAGTTGTACAATTAATGATGGAGCCGCATTTGTGATATTGGCATCGGAAAATTGGATGAAACAAAATAAAAGAGAATGTGAAATAGAACTGCTAAGCACTATGATGAAAGGTACAAATCCGGAGTATCCTCCATTGGCGGCAGACTTTGCGACTTTAAATATATTGAATGAATGTAATTTAAAATACAAAAATATATTTGCCTTCGAATACAATGAATCTTTCTCCATAATTCGAGTTCACTTCCAAAAAGAACACAAAGAAGAGAAAAAACGATTCAATAAATGGGGTGGAGCATTGGCATACGGACATCCATATGGAGCATCGGGAGCGATTTTAATGCTTCATTTGCAGGAAATACTGAAAAAAGAAAACGGACAATACGGTATTGCCGCCATTCCTGCAGCAGGAGGAATAGGACAAGCAATTCTTGTCGTTAATCATAAAGGTAAAAAATGAATACATTCTCAGAACAAATATTTTTATACGCAAAGACAAAAAGTAATAAAAAAGGAATTTCAATTGATGAAAATTCTTATACATATGAGGAATTGGCAAATGAAATAAAAAAAACGGAAAAAATATTCAATTGCAATATAGAAGACAAAATAGTTGCGATTTATACAACATCCGTTATTGAGCAACTCGTTGTCTTTTTGGCGGTGGAAAATGCAAAAGGAATTCCTCTTTTGCTTCATGACTACTTAAACAAAAATGAAATAAATAATTTATTGAATACATATAAAATTCCTTATTTGTTTTCAAACGGTAAAATTATAAAAACACATTTTGCAAAACAAGAAATATCTGAAACACAAAAAATATGTGAAAATATTTCAGAAAGAAAATTTGCAGTATTGAGCTCGGGAAGTGAAGGCAATCCGAAACTTATATATAGAACATGTTCAAGTTGGACAGATTTTTTCGATATACAAAATCGTATTTTCAAAATCAATTCCGACTCATCACTTTATTTTCACGGATCGTCGGCATTTTCCGGCAATTTGAACATGATATTGGCTTTTTTATACAAAGGGGCATTTGTAAAAGGGACATCAAAAATGTCTCCGTCCGTGTGGAAAAAAGAAATCTCGGAATTTTCCTGTGACCATATCTATATGATTCCTTCAAAATTGGCAATATTGACAAAAAACAAAATTGTCTGCACATGTGTGAAGTCCATATTGTCAGGATCGGAATTGATATCCGAAAAAGAAATGCAATGCCTTAAAACACAATTTCCGAATGCGGAAATTATTTTGTACTACGGCTCGGCAGAATTGAGCTATGTAAGTTATTTGCGAAATCCGGAAGTGAAAAAATCGTTCAATTGCATAGGTAAACCTTTTCCGGAAGTAAATGTATCCGTTTGTAACGGAGAAATTTTTGTAGAAAGTCCGTTTACGGCATTGGGACTTACAAAACCGTACAGCTGCGGAGATAGAGGATTTATGAATGAAAAAGGAGAATTGTTTTTTTGCGGAAGAAAGCAAGATGTATTCTCGGTTAAAGGAAACACTGTACATGCACAACGCATAGAACAAATTTTAAAAAATATAAAAGGCGTGGGAAATGTATGTATAATTCCGTTTCAAACCGAAAAAGGAAAAAATAAAATATCAGCATTTATTGTCAAGTCGGACACATTCAATCATACGTTGATGAAAAAAATTGTAAATACCGAACTTCATTCATGGGAAAGACCGTCACGTTATATTTTTGTGTCTGAATTTCCCTTGAATTCAACGGGAAAAATCAATAAAAAAGCATTATACAAGTTATTTGAAAATTCAAATGACGGTAATAAATAAAAAAATTGGACTTAGTTGAGTTTTTCTGCTATAATAACAACGTTAATATATATTTCCTAGTGGAAGTGAGCTGCGGCTCACTTTTTCTTGTATTGAGGGAATGTACCTGAGAAGTTTAAGAGGTGTAAATTATGTCACATAAGGAAATCGAATCTGCAGTAGAAGCACTTATACAACCGGTATTGGAAAAAAAGGGCATTGAAGTTGTCGACGTGGAATATGTTCGTGAAAGAAATTGGATTTTACGTATTTTTATCGACAAAGACGGCGGAGTAGATTTGAACGATTGTCAAGAGATAAGCGTTTCGGCAGGAGAATTAATTGATAAAAACGATTTAATTTCGGATAATTACATGTTGGAAGTTTCCTCACCCGGAATTGATCGTGTTTTGAAAAAAGACAAAGATTTTATTCGTTATAAAGACAGCAAAGTCAGCGTAAAATTGTTTGCACCTGTTGAAGAATTAAATTTGGACAAAGAATTTACGGCAATTTTGAACGGCTTGGTAAATGATGAAATATCTTTGATATTAGATGACGGAAGAGAAATTTTTTTATCAAAGAAAAAAATTTCTCAGATGAGATTATATTTTGAATTTTGATGGAGGCGTAAAGAATCGTGAATACAAATTTGTTGGATGCCGTAAAGGCTTTAGTTAAAGTAAAAAAGGTCGATGAAGAAATTGTTTTCAATGCACTTGAAATGGTATTGCTCACAGCTTATAAAAAAGAAACCGGAAGCAACGCAAAAAGCTCGGTAACTTTCAATCGTGAAACCGGTGAATATCATATTTATGCCGAAAAAACGGTTGTTGAAGAAATCGATCCGTTATCGGAGAACGCTATAAATGAAGTCACTGTTGCGGAAGCAAAGAAATATGATGAAAATTTGGAAGCCGGAGATCTTTTCCGTATTGAAGTTACTCCGGAAAACTTCGGAAGAGTAGCTGTACAAACAGCAAAGCAAGTAATGATACAGAAATTGCGTGAAGCCGAACGCGGTTCCATTTACGATGAATTTTCCGGACGTGAAGGAGATATTATAACAGGAACTGTAAAATGGAGTGACGACAGAACGGTATATGTAGATTTGGGACGTGTTGAAGGTATTCTTCCTTTTTCCGAACAAATCGAAGGCGAACATTTTGCACCGAACGATAAAATCAAGTGCTATATTTCAGAAGTAAGAAAAACTACAAAAGGTCCGGAAATTTTCCTTTCAAGAAAATCGCCGGAATTGTTGAAACGTTTATTTGAAGTCGAAGTACCTGAAATTTATAGCGGCGTAATTGAAATAAAAGCGGTAGTACGTGAAGCGGGTTCACGCTCAAAAATTGCAGTATACACAATGGATCCGACTTTGGACCCGATAGGTGCATGTGTAGGTCCGGAAGGACAACGTGTAAGAAATATAGTAAATGAATTGCACGATGAAAAAATAGATATAGTTCGTTGGGATGAAGATCCGGCGGTTTATATCGCAAACGCACTGTCTCCTTCAAAAGTAATTTCGGTATCTATATGGGAAGAAGAAAACTCGTCCTACGTAGTGGTTCCGGACTATCAATTGTCTTTGGCAATAGGTAAAGCGGGACAAAATGCAAGATTGGCAGCTAAATTGACAAACTGGAAGATTGATATAAAGAGTGAATCACAAGCTGCAGAAGACGGATTCGGACAAGAAGAAGGAAGTGTGTTGGAAGATTTTGACGAAGCATACGAAAAACCGGAGGGAGAATAATGAAAACAAAAAAAATCCCTATGCGTATGTGTGTAGGTTGTGGTAATCTTAAGATGAAAAAAGAATTGTTACGTATAGTAGCACTTCCTACAGGTTTGATTGATTTGGATAAAACAGGGAAAATGTCAGGTAGAGGTGTATATATTTGCGGAAATATACAGTGTTTTGAAAAAGCGTTTGAATCGCATGGTTTGGAACGTTCTTTGAAAAGACCGGTATCTCCGGAAGTATATGAGAAACTTAAGGAACAAGTAAGTAATGAATAAAAAAATTTATCAATTTATCGGACTGTGCATGAAAGCGGGATGTTTGATGTCCGGTAATGAACAGATTGCAGATAAATTAAAAAAAGGCAAAGGCGAATTGCTTATAATTACTGAAGACAGTTCTATGAATACGAAAAACGAATATATCAATTCGGCAAATAAAGCCGGAGTAAGTTATATTATTTTCGGTGAAAAAGAGCAAATGGGAAATGCTTTGGGAAAGAGTATACGAACTGCGGTCTTGATTATGGATAAAGGATTTGCAGAAGCACTCCGAAAAAAACTGAATGACCTGTAATGGTGAAATGGGAGGCTCTTTATGCAGAAATACAGAATTTATGAATTGGCTAAGATGTATGGTAAAACGAATGAAGAGGTAATGAATATTCTGAAGAAAAATAAAATAGAAGTAAAAGGAAACTTGAGCAGCGTAGACGAAAATGCCAAGAAAATCGTTGAAGAAGCTTCAAGCAAGAAAAAACCGTCTAAAAAACCGGTTTTTCGTACAGTAAGATTTGATAAAAAAGGCAGACCTACAGACAGAGTAAAGAAACATAATGCTCCTAATGCATACTCTTCCTACTCTACTGAAGAAGTCAAAGAAGAAAAAGAAATAAAAAAAGAAGAAATAAAAAAAGAAACAAATGAAGTAAAGAAAACATCAAATGACGGTACGAAAGACAATAAAACGACAAAATTACATGAAAAGAATGTAAAATCTCAAAAGAAGGAATATGGCGAGCATAAACAAGTGAACAAAATCATTGATAAAAAAGAATCCGGTTATGAACGTAAACATACACGTTTTGATAATAACTCAAATTATAAAAACGGAGGTCATGAAAAGAGTCGAATGAACAGAAATGAAAATTCTTCGGACTATCGAAAATCAGGAAACAATAAAGTGAAAAAATCCAGAAAAGAACTTTCATTTACCGATATTCCTGCAGAAGATTTTGTACAACCGCAGCAAAGACGAGAAAGAAACGCATCTCGTAAAAAAACTCGTAAAGATTACGAACGCAGCAGAAGAGAACGTGAAGGCGGTTCATTGATGGCACGTTCTTTGAAACAAAGCAAAAAGAAAAAACATGCACAAGAGAAAAAGCCCGTCGTATATCCTACGGAAGTAAAAATGCCTTTGAGCGTTACGGTTAAAGAATTGGCGGAATTATTCTGTCGAGAAGTAAGCGAAGTAATCAAGCGTTTGATGATGCTCGGCGTTATGGCGACAATCAATCAAAATCTCGATCAGGACACAATAGAAATTCTTGCAGATGAATTTGGCGTAAAATTATTGGAACCGGACGTTATAGCGGATCCGACAAAGTACGAACCGGAAGCGGACGATCCCAGAGACTTGGTAGTAAGACCGCCTGTAGTAACAATAATGGGACATGTAGATCATGGTAAAACCACATTACTTGACGCACTCCGTTCAACCAATGTGGCATCACATGAAGCGGGCGGAATTACTCAAGCTATAGGTGCTTACCAAATCAAGTACAAAAATAATAAAATTACATTTTTGGATACACCGGGACATGAAGCATTCACCGCAATGAGATCAAGAGGTGCGCAACTTACGGATATTGCAGTTTTAATCGTAGCTGCAGATGACGGAGTAATGCCTCAAACTATTGAAGCCATAAATCACGCAAAAAATGCAAAAGTACCGATTATGGTAGCAATAAATAAAATAGATAAACCCGGAGCCAATATCGACAAGATAAAAGAAGAATTATCACACCACGGACTTATTTCGGAAGAATGGGGCGGTGACGTGATTATGGTTCCTATTTCCGCAAAGAAAAAAATAGGGTTGGAAGATTTACTTGAAAACATACTTTTGGTTGCGGAAATTCAAGAATTGAAAGCAAATCCCGACAGAGAAGCATACGGTATCGTTGTAGAAGCCAAACTGGATAAAGGTAGAGGTCCTGTAATGAGTGTTTTGGTACAAAACGGAACACTTCATGTAGGAGACGGTGTTTTGGCAGGTAAATGTTGGGGCCGTGTAAGAGCGATGACAAATGAACATGGAAGAAAAATGAAATCTGCAGGACCGTCAATGCCGGTAGAAATTCTCGGTATGGACAGCGTACCTGAAGGTGGAGACCACTTCTATGTAATGGATGAAAGACAAGCAAGACTTATTGCGGAAGCACGTGCAGCACATGCAAAAGAAGAAGAACAAAGCAGAAAACAGAAGATTACATTGGATAATATATTCGAAAAAATCAAAGAAGGCGAAATGAAAGATTTGAATATTATTATCAAGGCGGACGTACAAGGCTCAGTAGAAGCACTTGTACAATCATTGGAAGCCATAAAGAGTGACGAAGTAAGAGTTGTAATAGTTCACTCCGCAGTAGGCGGAATCAATGAATCCGACGTAGTACTTGCTTCGGCATCTGATGCACTTATCTTGGGCTTTAACGTTCGTCCGGATGCAAACGCAAAGATAGCTGCCGAAAGAGAAAAAGTCGATATGAGAATGTATAGAGTAATCTATGATGCAATAGATGACATCAAGGCGGCAATGACAGGTATGCTTTCACCGAAACTCAAAGAAATAGAATTGGGAGAAGCTGAAGTTCGTCAAGTAATTCATACACCTAAAGTAGTAGTCGCAGGATGCTACGTTTCAACAGGAAAACTTGTAGCACGTTGTCAATTACGTATAGTACGTGACGGAATTGTTGTACATGAAGGTAAAATAAGTTCACTTCGCAGATTCAAAGACGATGTAAAAGAAGTAAAATTCGGAATGGAATGCGGTGTAGCGATAGAAAGCTATAGAGATGTAAAAGAAGGAGATATATTGGAAGCCTTTGAAATAGAAGAAACCGCAGGAACATTGGAATCTGAAGAATAAAAAGAAAGTGAGGCGTGATATGAATGCATGACATATGCTTTCAATCACGCTTTATTTATTGATGAGAGGTAAAAAATGGCAGAATTAAGAGTACGAAAGATACAAGAATTCATAAAACAAGAAGTAGGAAAATTGCTTCTGAACGGAATTAAAGATCCTCGTTTAGGATTTACAACGGTTACAGATGTTAAAGTAACCGGAGATTTAAGAGAAGCTACAGTTTATGTAAGCTTATTCGGCAGTGAAAAAGAAAAGAAAGATTCATTGAATGTATTGAACAAAGCAAAAGGATTTATAAGAAAAGAAGTCGGAAAAAGTTTAAATATTTTTTATTCTCCCGAAATTTCATTTGAAGAAGATAAATCATTGGAATATGGAATGAAAATTGAAAAACTTTTGAATAAAATTCATGAGGATGACAAAAAATGAGTTTGGCGATAAATCATGCACAAAGAATAAATAAAAAAGAAGCAATGAATTTTTTGAAAAAGCACAACAGTTTTCTGCTTGTAGGACATATACGTCCCGATGGAGACGATGTAGGTTCAATGTGCGCATTGCATAATGTACTTAAATCTATGGGAAAAGATGCTGACATGCTGCTGGGAGATCCGGTTCCTGAAGTATTTTTATGTATAGAAACAGCCAAACTGATAAAAAATGAAATACCGAAAAATAAAAAATACGATGCTATGGTATTTACCGATTTGGCAAATTTAAAAAGAGCCGGAGATTTCGATTTTCCGGATGTATCCAGTCTTTGTATAGATCATCATAAAACGAATGAAGGATACACCGATTATTTATACTTGGAACCTGATTATGCGGCAGCGGCGCAATTGCTTGCGGAAATGTTTTTTGATGAAAACATAAAAATGGATAAAGACACATGTAATGCGTTGTACATGGCACTTTGTACAGACAGCGGATTTTTTAAATTCAGTTGTACATCTGCGCACACATTACTTATGGCAAGCAAATTGGTGGAAATGGGAGCCGAACCTGCATATATATCAAGACATTTAGATGCCAAAAGTAAAGAATATATGCAATGCTATACACTTGTGGCAAACAGCATAAGAACATTATGCGGCGGTAAACTTGTTACCGCAAAAATGGATAAAAACGCTATGGAACTTGACGGAGAAAACTCAGACAGATATGTAGACATACCAAGATGCTTAAAAGGTACTGAAATTGCAATTCTTCTGAAATATCAAGACGAAAATACAACACGAATATCACTACGTTCGGTTCAATATGCAGACGTATCCGAAATAGCGGCGAAATTCGGAGGCGGAGGACATGCAAGAGCTTCCGGATGTACAATTTCAAAACCTATGAATGAAGCGGAAAAAGAAATTATAAAAATTGCGGAGAAATACTTGTAATGGACGGAATAATAAATGTTTTGAAACCCTCCGGAATGACATCGTTTGATGTAATAGCGAAATTACGAAAAATATACGGACAAAAGAAAATAGGACACGGAGGAACACTGGACCCTATGGCGGCAGGAGTTCTTCCGGTGTTTTTAGGCAAGGCAACAAGAATTATAGAATACGCTTCAATTGATAAAAAAACATATGAAGCGGAATTTATAATGAATATAGAAACAGATACGGAAGATATGACAGGAAAAGTTATTTCCACCTCAAACGAAAAACCTTCAGATGAAGCGTGGTACTCGGCATTAAACAAATTCAGAGGCAAAATAATGCAAGTACCGTCACAATACTCTGCAATTCAAATCAACGGAGAACGTGCATACAAAACAGCAAGAAAAGGACAAAAAGTAAACATACCGGCAAGAGAAGTAAATATAGAAAAATTGGAAATAAGATCCATAGAATATCCATACATAAGAATATCCGTAACCTGTTCCGCAGGTACATACATACGTGCATTGGGAAGAGATTTGGGTAAATCTGTAAAATGTCCTTTGACGATGTCATTTCTTTTAAGAACAAAAATGGGACCTTTTGATATAGAAAATGCAGTAACATTGGAAGAAATAAATGAAAATCCTTACGATTGCGTTCAAAAAGAATTAGGCGATTTCGTTTCACATTTGCCGAGAATAAAACTTGACGAAAACAATGGAAAAGGATTTTTGCAAGGTAAAAGAATTTTACAAAAAATGAATGATTGCGAAATTATTGCAGTATACGGTGAAGAAGGAACCCTTTTAGGAATAGCGGAAATGAAAAAAGGAGTACTTCATCCGAGAAAAGTTTTGCAAGAGGTATGAAATGAAAATTATACATTCTTTAGAAGAAATGAATATAAAAGAACCGATTGTTTTTGCAATAGGTTTTTTTGACGGAATACATAAAGGGCATCAAGAAATTTTAAATCAGACGAAAAAGCTTGCAGCAAAAAAATCCGCAAAATCGGGAATTATAACTTTTTATCCTCATCCCTTGTCAGTTATATTTCCTGAAAATCCGGTAAAATTACTTCTAACGCAAACTGAAAAATATGAAATTTTAAAGAAATACAATTTGGATATAATTATAGAAATAAAACCCGATATAGAATTTTTGCATCAAAGTCACGAAGAGTTTTTGAATAAGCTTAAAAAATTTTCAAACTTGAAAGGCATCATAGTAGGAGAAAATTTTACATTCGGCTATAAAGGTTCGGGAAATGCCGAAACCATGAAAAAATTTTTTAAAAATGAAGTTGAAGTAAAAAAAATAAATTTGATAAAAAATACACTGACCGATAATACGGTGATTTCAAGTACAAACATAAGAAAATTTATAGCTGACGGAAATATGCGTGAAGCTATGAAATTTTTAGGAAGACCGTACTTTATTACAGATAAAATTGTACATGGATTTAAAAGGGGAAGTGAACTGCTTGGAATTCCAACTGCAAATTTGGAATATGGCTTTGAGCGTATGTTGCCCTCCGATGGAGTTTATGCAACCTATATAGAAGTAAAAGGTAATAAACATCCTTCAATCACAAATATAGGAACCAATCCTACATTCAACGACAAAGAACGTACAATAGAAACATTTATTTTAGATTTCGATAAAGAAATATACGGACAAACCGTCAAATTGGAATGGATTGAAAAAATTCGTGACGAAATAAAGTTTGAAAAATATCAAGATTTAATACTGCAAATTAAAAAAGATATAGAGAAAGCGGAAGAGATTTTAAAAAGGCCAAACAATTAAATATTTAAAATTTAACAATAAAGGTATTGACACATATTTTTTTTGGACATATAATTGTTAAAATTTAGTAATATAACATGGCTTGGCATTTATACTAAAAAGCAGCCATAAGGTAGCAAGGTATAAGGAGGATATTATGGCTATACGTTTTTCAAAAGTTTTAGAAAATAAAAAACAATCGGATTTAGGATGTTTGCTGGCATTGACAGCACAGCCCAATATTATTTCCTTCGCCGGCGGATTACCGGCACCGGCAACTTTTCCAATAAAAGAATTAACCGAAATTGCTATAAAAGTCAGAGAAAAAGACGGAAGCAATGCTATGCAATACGGACCGGCACGTGGATATATGGGACTTAGACAAGCAATTGCCGACAGAATGAATTCTTTGTATAAAAACCACGGAATGAAAACTGTGGATGCCAAGAGTATTATGATTACAAGCGGATCTCAACAAGGCTTGGATATAACCGGACGTGCATTTATCGATAAAGACGATGTTGTATTGGTAGAAAGCCCTTCATACTTGGGAGCATTGGGAGCATTTGCATTTGAACAACCAAAATTTGTAGAAGTTCCTACAGATCATGAAGGTATGATACCGTCCGAATTGGATAAAATTCTTGCAAAAACCGAAAATGCAAAATTTATCTATGTAATTCCGAACTATCAAAATCCTACAGGAATTACATGGTCATTAGAACGTAGAAAAGCATTTATGGAAGTTGTAAACAAATATCAAATACCGGTATTTGAAGACAACCCGTATGGAGATTTGAGATTTGAAGGAGAAGAAATACCGCCGCTCAAAGCTTTCGACACTGAAGACTTGGTAATTTATTCGGGAACATTCTCAAAAGTTTTGGCACCCGGAATGCGTATAGCTTGGATTTTAGCAAGCGAAAAAATAATGAAAAAATTTGACGAAATAAAAGAAAGTACAGATTTATGTACATCTTGCGTAGGACAACGAGAAGTGGCAATGTACATGAACGAATATGATTTCGAAGGACATATACGTGAAAATTGCAAGTTGTATGAACATCGTAGAAATGTAATGTGGGAAGCAATACAAAAATATTTCCCGAGTGATGTGAAATGTCAATGTCCTCACGGAGGATTGTTCCTTTGGGTAGAACTTCCCGAACACATGAATGCACGTAAATTATTTGAAGTTTGCATTGAAAATGAAGTTGCATTTGTACCGGGCGACGCATTCTTCCCTGCATCTGCAAAAAATAACTTTTTCCGTCTTAATTTTTCATATAATGACGATGAATTGATAATTGAAGGTATAAAAAGAATTGCAAAAGCAATGAAAGAATATAAATAATTTGTCAAAAAAAGACGTATTGTTTAACAAGACGTCTTTTTTTATGAACAGGAGAATTTAATGAAAAAAACAGCAATTATTACCGGAGGTACCTCCGGAATAGGTCTTCAAACAGCTAAAACGCTTGCAGAAGAAGGATATATGCCGATATTACTTGCAAGAGATGAAGTAAAAGGAAAATCGGCGGAATCCGAAATATCCGGAAGCGTATTTATTTCTTGTGACGTAAGAAATCCTGTATCATGTAAAAATGCTATTGAAAAAGCGGTAAAATTCGGAGAAATAAAAGCAGTAGTGACCTCGGCCGGAATTTACGGTGAATCATTACTTGAAAATACAACGGACGAACAAATAAAAAATTTTTTTGAAACAAATGTATTCGGTACGATGTACATACTGAGAGAAATAATTCCATATATGAAAAAAACCGGAGGAAGCATAGTTACAATCGCATCGGATGCGGCATTGCAAGGAAATACTCAATGTTCTTTATACGGCGCAACAAAAGGAGCCGTAACGGCATTTTCGAAATCACTTGCACTTGAATTGTCAGTATACAAAATCAGAGTAAATGTAATTTGCCCGGCAGACATAGATACACCCTTATTGGAGAAGCAGCTTTTAAAAAGCGGAGAAAACAAAAAAATTCTGAGCAGGCAATATCCTCTCATGCGTATAGGAAAAGCGGAAGACGTAGCAAATGCGGCGGCATTTCTCTTATCGGAAAAAGCATCATTCATTACCGGTACAATTTTATCAGTAGACGGAGGACTTACAGACTGGTAAAAATCGGAATTATAATAAACGGTGAATTGAAAAATCAATTATAAATAAAAATTTATTATCAGTATACTTATATTCAAATTCGTGTATAATGAAAATAAAGAAAATCTTTTATTTAATTGAACAGGAGGTACTTCATGAATAATGAAGAAATAAAAAATGAAGAACTTGAAAATAAATGCAATTCGGAAACAACAAACGAAGCGGTACAAAATGAAGCCGAAGTTGAAGTTAATGTGATTGACAACAGAGATGAACAAGCTGCAAAACTTATTCAGTGGGGAGCGGCAAGAGCCGGAGTTATAGTTTTGACACCGTTTTTGGGAACGGCGGCACTCATCGCAAATGAAGTATATATGATTACACGCATAGGTGATATATACGGAATAAATCTTTCAAAAAAAGCCGTACTGTCATTTTTAGGATCGCTTGGAGCAACAGTAATAGGAAACTTGGCATCTACACTTATACCCGTAAGTATAATACAAGGTCCGATAGCGATATCCGTAACATACGGAATAGGAAGAGCGGCACAAAAATGGATAAAAGACGGTATGCCTGACGACACAAAACCCTATCGTGAAGTTTTTGAAACCGAAAAAGTTCAAGGAGATGAGAAGATGGAAGAATTGAAAAACAATGAATCTAAAAATCAACCTTTAGGAAATGAAAAAGAAGACTTCACAAACGAATTGGAAAAATTGGAAGACGCATATCAAGAAAAAGCACACGAAGCAGTAAATAAAATGGCAGACCAATTATCCGAAACGGTAGAAATATTGGGAGACAAATTAATTAACGTACTTAAAAAGACCGGTGTAACCGAAGAACAAATCGAAGACGCAAAATATACGGTACTCGGCGCAAGTGAAGTAGCACAAGAAACAGCACAAAAAGCGATAATTGAATTCAGAGAACAAGTAGAAATACGTTCTAAAGAATTTCACAAAGAAGCAAAAAAATGTGCGGAAGAAATGAAAGTAAAAGCAAAAAAACAAATGGAAGAGCTGCAAAAGAAAAAAGAAATTCTTCGCCATAAATCAGAAATAAAATCATTGCAAGCAAAACAAAAATCCGAAGAACTTAAACTGCAAGCAAAAATACATATGGAAAAAGTAAAAGAAAAAACAGACAAACTTAAAGAAGATATGAAAGAAAAAGCAGGACAAGTTCAAGTAAAGGTAGAAGAAATAAAAGGCAAAGCGAAAGAAACTGCAGTGACATATAAAACGGCGGCAAATGAAGCCATCGAACAGACAAAAGGCAAAATTTTGACTGCAGCCGAAGAATTTAAAGAAAAAACCGAAGAACGTGCAGCGGAAAAGAAAGCAAAAGCGAAAAACGAGAAAGAATAAATAATTACATAAATAGACCCTGACAAAATGAACACATAAGTTTTTTGGGTACATTTCAAAAGCTTATGTGTTCATTTTCCATTTAAATAAACAGCGATATAAGTTTTTGACTTTTAAACGATTTGCTGTAAAATAAAAATGCGGAGGAACGATATGAATATTATAAAAAGAAGAGTTCATTTTTATGAAACCGACGGTATGAAAGTAGTTCATCATGCAAATTACTTTAAATGGTTTGAAGAAGCCAGAGTGGAATACCTTCGTGCAGGAGGAATATGTTTAAATGAACTTATGAAAAAAGGAATAGTATTTCCGATAGTTGAAGTGCAAGCACGTTACTTGAAATCTGCAAAATATGATGATGTAATTATCATAAAAACATATTTGAAAGAAATAAACAGAATAAAATTGACATTTTACTATGAAGTTGTAAAAGAAGAAACCGGTGAAATACTGACAACGGCTACTACAAAAGGTACATATACGGATATAAACACAGGTAAGATTGTAAGAATACCTCAGGAAAAAATAGCCAAGTTGATTTCTATTTCAAAAGAGGACAGAGAATAATGGATAACCGACCCATAGGAATAATGGACTCAGGAGTAGGCGGACTTACAGTTGCACGTATTCTGAGACAAAAGTATCCTGAAGAATCAATTATATTTATAGGAGATACGGCAAATAATCCTTATGGAGAACGTACCTCTCATGAAATAAACGTATTAGCGGGAAAAATGAAAAAATTTTTGATAAGTAAGAATGTAAAAATGATTATAATTGCATGCAATACGATTACATTCAACGTGCAAAAAAATTTTTATGACGAAAAAATACCGATTGAAGGTATGAGTTTGGACTTACCTCATTTTGAAAACGCCGGAAGCATAACCGTATTTGCCACACCGGCAACAATAAATTTGCACATACATAAAAATAAAATAAAAGAAAAATTCCCTAACTCGAAAATTGAAGAAATGCCATGTGAAGGGTTGGCACATGCTATAGAAGAAAATAATTCACGGGAAAAAATAACTGAAATTTTAAAAAAAATAATAGAAAAAAGGAAAATTTCACCCACAGATATAGGAATATTTGCATGTACGCACTATCCTCTTGTTGAAGACGTATTTAAGAAAATATGGAATAAAACAAAATTTTGGGATCCGGCGGAAAGTACGGTGGAAAATTCCATGAAAAAATTAAAAAAAGAAAACAAAAAATCGGAATCTTACACCGAAGATTTGTTTTATTTTACAGAAAATGCCGAAAGAGCGGAAATTTTGGTAAAAAAATTTTTCGGAAATAAAGTTTCCGTAAAAAATATTAAATTGGGGTGTTAATTATGACTTTGACAGTAATAAAGATTATTACCGCCGTTATAGGACTGATTTGCTTAGGTTTTATTGCATATTGGATAATGGCTTTTATACAAGGTGATTGCAAATTTCACATAGAGAAAAATAAAATGAGCTCACTTAAAGTGGACTCCATGAGCGATAACCATGTATTATTTACATTTTCGGTACCTATTGTAAACAAAGGTAGACAAAACGGAACGATTATGGATGCGTTTATGAGACTATACGTTCCGTTCGAACAATACAACGAGGCATTTTTATCTACACTTTTGACAGTTAAAGATTTGCCGAGAAATGACGGATATTGGCAAGCATGTATAATTCCCAAAGGAAGTCATAAGACATTGGTTTGCAAAATAATAATGCAAGGAAAATCGGGAAACATATTGAGAGACTTGGAAACTATACCTGATATACCGTTGGAAATAATTTATCAGGCTGTAGGACGAAGCGATTACTATTACGAAAAAGAAATGATACATATAAAAAGTGAAGAAATACGCTCTGCAGTATATTCATATACATCGGAGGTGAAATAAATGGAATCACCGGAACTTATACCAGTACATACAAGAATACTTACAAATAAAGATAATATAGTAGAAGCAATTAAAGAATATGCACAAGATATCATTACAAATAAAGATATAGTATGTGTTGCCGAATCCGTACTTGCGATAACACAAAGCAGATATGTAAGGCCCGAAGAACTGAAAGTATGCTGGCAAGCAAGACTTATGAACAGATTTGTACCACCTGCAGGATCTATGGCAAGTATTTACGGAATGCAGGCCGCAATGGAAGAAGAAGGTAAATGGAATATGATGTTTTCATTTATCTGGGGTGCAATTGCAAAATTGGCGGGTAAACATGGAGTTTTCTATCAAAGATGCAGACAAGCATCATTAATAGACGATGTAACCGGAACAATGCCGCCGTTTGATAAATGTCTTGTATATGGACCTGCAAATGCAAGTAAGGTATGTGAAGAAATAAAAAAAGCCACAGGAGCATACGGAGCTGTAATAGCAGATGTAAATGATTTGAAAAGAGCTGCCGTACTCGGAAAAAGTGCAAAAATCAGTCCATACAAAGTGGCAAAAATATTAATAGACAATCCTTTCGGAAATGACAATCAAAAAACACCGATAGTTATAATTAAAAATTTTACAGATTATGTATAAAAAGGCATCGAATTGCAAAAAACTCCTTTATCGTTTTTTACGATAAAGGAGTTTTTCAATCTCGATGTTTTTAAAATAAAAAAGCCGACATAAGTCGGCAACTTTATTAAATATCTCTGTTAACTTTGTTGGAACGAAGGGCGCGAGTGCAGACATTCATTCTCTTGACTTTCCCGTTAACAAGAACACGAACTCTCTGAACGTTCGGTTTCCAAGTTCTCTTTGATTTTCTGTGAGAATGGGAAATCTTAAATCCGGTCAATACTTTTTTACCTGAAATTTCACAATAATTAGCCATGTGCTACACCTCCTTGCATGTCCCTGATTGCAACACTAATAATATAGCATATTTTTTTTTAGATGTCTATATTTCAATATTCAAATAACCGTTTTTCATCATATCATATGAATTTCAATTAATCAAGAATTTACAAAGTATAAGTTGTAAATTATTTTGAAACTCGGAAATTTATTTAATATAATAAATACAAAATGTAAAAAATGAGGACACATATGAAACTGGAAGACTCGGTAATGAAAGTAAAGGGTGTAGGCCCGAAGATGTTTGAAAAACTTGGAAAATTGAATATAAAAACGGTAGAAGATTTAATTAATTTTTTTCCGAGAAAATATCAAGATTGGTCAAAGATTACACCTATGGAAGATATTGTGATAGGAGAAGAATGTCTAATATACGGTAAAATCGTTAAAGTAGATGAACGTATTTTACGCCGCGGAATGAGACTTCTTTCGGTAATATTGACCGACAATATAAACAGTGTGACTCTGACATATTTCAATCAAAGCTGGAAGAAAAAACAATTTAATATAAACGAAGAAATTTTAGCATATGGGAAAGTTGAATATTTGTACGGTAAATATCAAATATCGAATGCCGAAATTGAAGCGGTTCCAAAAGAAAATTTGAAAAATTTTGAAAAACTGGTACCGATATATCCGCTTACGGAAGGAATAACGGCAACACAAATGAGAAGTATGATAGCATTTGCATTGAAAAATGTTTCGAATTTAAAAGAAAATTTACCCATAGAAATTTTGATACGTGAAAATTTTCCGGATAAATTACTTGCCATAAAAACGTTGCATAATCCTAAAAATTATAAAGAAAAAGAGACGGCAAGAAAAAGACTTGCATTTGAAGAATTATTTTTTATGCAAGCGGGAATATTGATGCTAAAAGAAAAACGAAAAATAAATTCTTATGGAATAAAATGCGGTCCCTCAGGCAAACTTGTAAAATCCGTTTTAAATAAATTTCCGTTTGAACTTACAAAAGATCAGAAAAAAGCATTTTCGGATATTGAAAATGATATGGAAGATATAGAACCGATGTACAGATTATTGCAAGGAGATGTAGGCAGCGGTAAAACTGCAATAGCGGCACTTACAGCGGCTAAAATTGTAGAAAACGGATATCAAGCGACCATTATGGCACCAACTGAAGTTTTAGCATCACAACATTACAAAACTTTTTTGAATTTATACAAAAATTTATCGGTAGAAATTGCATACTTGTCAGGAAATATAAAAAATTCGGAAAGAGAAGTACTGTTAAATAAATTGAAATCCGGAGAAATAGATATACTGATCGGTACGCATGCATTGATTGAAAATAATGTGAAATTTGCACATTTGGGACTTGTTATTACCGACGAACAACACAGATTCGGAGTAAAGCAAAGAGAATTGCTTGAAACTAAAGGTGAAAATCCTCATGTGCTTGTAATGACTGCAACACCTATACCGAGAACGATGGCACTTTCGGTATACGGAGATTTGGATGCGTCCGTTATAAATCAAATGCCGATAGGCAGAAAACCGGTAAAAACATATGTAATAAATGACAAATTGCTGCAAAGAGTATTGATTTTTATAAAAAAAGAAATACAAAAAGGTCATCAAGCATACATAGTATGTCCGCTTGTAGAAGAAAGTGAAAAAACAGATCTTGCGGCCGCTATATCCGTTTATGATAAACTCAGAAAAAATATTTTTTCCGAATATAAATGCGGACTTATATACGGAAAAATGAAAAACTCCGAAAAAGAGCAAATAATGAATGATTTTTGTGAAAACAAACTGCAAATACTTGTTGCCACATCGGTAATAGAAGTAGGAGTAAACGTTCCGAATGCAACTGTAATGCTTGTGTATGGAGCCGAACGATTCGGACTTTCTCAACTGCACCAATTAAGAGGAAGAGTAGGTAGAGGTAAAATACAATCATACTGTATTTTGTACACAAAAAATACAAATGAAACTACAACATTAAGACTCAACATAATGACAAAAATAAACAACGGATTTTTACTTTCGGAAAAAGATTTAATGTTGAGAGGCTCGGGAGAACTTTTCGGATATCATCAACATGGGATGCCCGACTTGAAAGTTGCAAATATAATAAGAGATTTGCCGCTGCTTGAAAAAGCAAGGAACTACGCACAAAAATTTATTCATTCGGAGAAAAACATAAAAAGTGAAGTAAAAAAACGTTTCGGCAAAGTTTTTTTAGAACGTTTATATCATTAATGTGAAAAGTATTTGTGAACATAATCCGTTTATATGCTATACTTTTTACATATGGTAAATATGAATATTGTCATATAAATATATTTGAATTACAATAATAGTGTTAATCTGACAACAAAGTAAAAATATTTTACTTAGGAGAACTATGTTTGATATAAAAAAAAGTGCCAGAAATATTATGGGAATTAATGTTCATGCCATAAACATGGAGCAGGCTTTGGAGTTTGCTTTGGATAAAATTGAACGTAAAGAACCATGTATGACTGCAACACCCAATGCGGAAATGATAATGTTGGCACAAAAAGATAAAGAATTTGCAAAAATTTTGAACTCTTGCGATATGCTTATAGCAGACGGAGCAGGGATTATATGGGCCGGAGAACAACTGGGATATCATTTTCCGGAACGTGTTGCCGGTGCAGATTTTGTTGAAAATTTACTGAAAAAAGCGGTAGAAAAACAAATATCCGTATATTTTTTGGGCGGAGCACCTAAAGTAGCAATGAAAGCCGTTGAAAAATTCAAAGAGAAATATGGAGAATTTCCTTTAGCCGGAATACATGACGGATATTTTGATGAAAAAGAAGAAATAAAAATTATTGAAGAAATAAAAAATAGAAATACTGAAATTTTGCTCGTGGGAATGGGAGTCCCGAAGCAAGAAAAATGGATTTATAACAACAAAGATAAATTGGGAAATATATTCTCAATAGGTATAGGCGGAGTTTTTGACGTAATGGCGGGGGTTGTACCTCGTGCACCTAAATGGATGCAGAAAAACAGATTGGAATGGGCATATAGGTTGTTCAAACAACCTCAGCGTATACATCGAGTAATGGCAATTCCGAAATTTATGATAAAAATCAAGAATTGGAAAGGATCGAAAAAGAAGTAAAATGTTAAAGAAACCTATTATATTACCGGAAGGATATCCTTTTATAGGGGTATCGGTTTTATTGGCAATATTATTGGCTTATTTCGGCTTTAAGCATACAGCGGTAGTGCCGGCAGTTTTTGCGGTATATTTTTGTTACTTTTTTCGTTGTCCGCGCAGAAATTCCAAAATACCTGAAGAAAAAGATATTATAGTATCTCCGGCAGACGGAACTGTAATGTCCGTTGTAAAAGACGTAGATGAAGAAATGTTTCTTGGAGAAAAATGTTGGAAAATAACAATTTTTTTATCTGTATTCAACGTTCATTGCAATCGTTCACCTATGGAAGGTAAAATCACATATCAATCATATACTCAAGGTAAATTTTTACCGGCATATAAAGATTCGGTAGGATTTGAAAACGAGAGAGGCGCAATAGGGATAAAAGGCGAAAAACGTTCGATACTTGTAATATTGATTGCAGGAATTTTGGCAAGACGTGTAGTTTCATGGAAAAAACTCGGAGACAACCTTAAAAGGGGTGAATTGTACGGAATGATTAAATTCGGTTCATGTACAGAAATTTATATTCCCGGAAATGTTGAAATATGTGTAAAAAAAGGTAGTAAAGTAAAAGGTGGATTGTCAATCATAGGGAGGTTGAAATAAAGTGAAAAAATCATGGATAGCAAACGGAGTTACGGCAGCCAATGCGTTGTTCGGAGGATTGTCAATTATGTGCTCCATAAACGGAGAATTTTATTTGGCAGCGACATTTATATTACTCGCAACAGTTGCAGATGCATTGGACGGTCGTGTAGCACGTGCACTTAAAACTGCAGGTCCTTTCGGAGTTGAACTGGATTCTCTCTGTGATAATATTTCATTCGGTATTGCCGCAGGTGCTTTGATTTATTCATATCAATTGCAATCATTGGGAACATATGGACTGATTCCATGTGCTTTATTAGGTGCATTTTGTTCATTCAGATTGGCACGTTTCAACGTAATGGTTTCGGATGTACATGGATACTTTCAAGGACTTCCCTGTCCGACAGTAGGAGTTTTGATTTCATCATACGTACTTTCGGGAGTGAAGATTTGGGATTGGCTTGCACTTATTTGTGTTTTAGGATTGGGAATTCTGATGGTAAGTGAAGTTCACTATCCGGATAATAAAGGTGCAAGTGCCGATCAACTGCACTTACCTGCATTACTCGGATGTTTGCTTTTCGTGATTATATGTATATTTTTACAACCGTCCACATGGGCAGCTGCAATCTGCGTAGCATACGTTATATTCGGTATGATAAATACATGGCTGAATCGTAGAAAGAAGAAAATGCGCAGAGCAAGAAAAATGAGAAAAGGCATGGATTTATGACATACATTCTTGACATTATTATGATTCCGGTACAGCTGATTGTAGCGTTTTTTACGATTTATTATACAGTTATAGCTATATTCGGAATGTGGCATAGAAAAGAAAAAAATCTGGCAGAACCGAAAAGTAAATTTGCAATAGTAATTCCGGCACATAATGAATCCGTAGTAATAGGAGAATTGTTGGATAATTTGAAAAAATTAAAATATCCGTCAAACCTGTACGACATATTCGTTATTGCGGACAACTGTACGGACAAAACGGCTGAAATAGCAAAAGAGTACGGTGCAGAAGTTCTTGAACGTGAAAATAAAGAAGAAATAGGAAAAGGTTATGCGATGGATTGGGCTTTTCCTAAAATATTCGAATTGAACAGAAACTATGATGCTTTTTGTGTATTTGACGCAGATAATCTTGTACACTTGGACTTTTTGAAAGTTATGAACACAAGACTTCTTAAAGGCGAAAAAGTAATGCAAGGATATCTCTCCGCTAAAAATCCTGTGGATACATGGGTATCCGGTACATTTGCAATAGCTTTTTGGGTTGTAAATCATTTATGGCACTTGGGTAAGTATAATATCGGTTTATCTTCCTGTTTGGGAGGAACCGGTATGTGTATTGCATCCGACATTATAAAGAAATACGGATGGGGATGTGATTGTTTGACTGAAGACATGGAATTTTCAATGAAATGTCTCAGTCACGGTATACGTACATGTTGGGTACATGATGCAATTATTTACGATGAAAAACCGTTATCATTGATGGCATCATGTAAACAAAGAAAACGTTGGGCACAAGGACAGTTCGATTGTTCGGAAAGATACATACCGATATTGTTTAAAGAAGGTATACGTCGCAGAAATATAGTTATGCTTGACGGAATAATGCAACTTTTGCAAAACTATTTTCTGTTGATTTCGACATTTTATGCAATTATGACTTATATAAATATGTTCGATCCGTGCTTTACGGTAATTTTATATAACGACGTGTTGATACCGCAACAATTTTGGTCAACCTTAGGTATTATTCAATATGTTTTACCGTTAATTGTATTACTGCAAATAGAAGTACCGCTGAAAATTTATTTTTATTGGTTCTTCTATCCGTTATTTATGTATTCATGGATACCGGTAACATTTTTAGGATGGTTGGATCGACATAAAAAAGATTGGGTACATACAGTTCATACAAGAAATTTGAATTTCGAAAAAACATCGCTGACAAGAAAAAAAGAAATTGACAAAAAATAATTTTCTGAAATTTGATTGACGTAAATAGTTTGTTATGTTAAAATTATTTCTGTCAGTGAAATGCCGGAGTGGCGGAATGGCAGACGCACCAGACTCAAAATCTGGCGGTGGCGACACCGTGTGGGTTCAAGTCCCACCTCCGGCACCATGAAAATAATCAGACACGATTGAATTAATCGGATGTCTGATTTTTTATTGCGTGAATTTGAAATTTTGAAATACGATGTTTATACGGCTATATAATAAAATGCGGTTTCATAATAAATGTCGGATGAGTGTAAGCAAATATATCTATTCAGCTTTTATTTAAAATAAGAAGTGCACATATTCGTATCGATACCACACAATTATCTCCGAAAATAATCAAATGAGTAACTGATAAGTACGTGAATTTTTAATAGAAAATCTGAAAAATCATTTTAATATTAAATTGAATAAATGTAATTATGCAATAAATTTTCAGATACTATAAAAGATTATTGAGGCAAAAAGTATTATTGTGTATATTTCTGATTTTGTTCAATTGATTTATTTTGACATTTAAAAGGCAATATAAAAAACGGATGCGTAAATATAATTTTGCATCCGTTTTCTGTTCAAATAATTATATTTGATTTGATAATTAGATTAAAATCTGTTTTTTATTTCCGCATTATTATAAAATTTCTTCAAAAACGGTAATTGATAAAATCTTTTTCTGTAACGATGTACAACAGTAAATGCGATTACCAGAAATAAAAGTATAAAAAATCGTACACTATGCTCTTCGAAACGCAATAAATCGTGTCCGAGCAAAACCTCAACCGCTACTGAAGGAATTTTACCTATCAGCGTACATCGAAGATGCTCTCTGCTGTTTAATTTACTGACTACGGCTACTGCAGTAGTTAATATGTTCGGTGAATATGGAACTGCTCTTGCAATAATCATTGCCTTGATTGTACTGTATTTATCAAGTTTCTCCAAAAGATTTCTTTTTTCTATAAATTGTCTTGAACTTTTTCTTAGAAATATTCTTCCTATATGGTAACTTGACTCAATACCTATTACTTCTCCAATCCATGAAATAATAATTCCTGGTATTATTCCGAATAAAACTCCGTTTACCGTAAGGGAAGGAATTGTAGGAATACCGAGTACATTGAAAATTGCGATAATCAATATGCTGATTATGAAAGCCCAATACCCGAAAGACGTAATATAAGAAGATAATCCGTTCATATCTCCCGCTAAAATCAACTTTGCAGTTGTGTGATAAAAAACCGGAAAATATGTTTTTGTAATTACAAAACAAAGAAATCCGGCAATGATAAACATAACAATTCCGGAAATTGTTTTATAGGTGTTTGACATAAAGGTCCTTGATTTCTAAATAGTAAAATGCATTCTGATTTTCAAATGCGAAAACAAACTGTCTCTATTATTATATCACAGGAACATGCATTAAAATAACTCGGTTGTGAGTGTATGATAAATTTATATAATAAAAAGATATTTTAAAAAATTTACTTGAAAAAAGCAGTTTTTGTGTTATTATGGTATAAATAGAAAATGCTATGAAGGGAAGAAGCTGTGAATTGTTTTACAGAGACTTGTACAATTGCTGAAAGTACAGGAATACATGAAACGGTAAGTCACCCCTGAGCAGACAGAAATGTCCGTTACGTTCGTTACGCGTTTACGAGTGATTTACAGATAATTAAGGAGTAGTGTCTGTAAATTATATAGGTGGTACCGCGGAAGGTCTCTTTCGTCCTATGGGATGAAAGAGTTTTTTTATTTAAAGGGGAGGAACATATGCAAGAAGTAAAAGGATTGGATAAATATAATCCCGGAGAAATTGAAGGCAAATTATATGAATTTTGGGAAAAGAACAACGTATTTCATGATGAGCCGGATTCTTCAAAAGAACCGTATAGTATAGTTTTGCCTCCACCGAATGTAACAGGACAGTTACATATGGGACATGCGTTGGACGGAACTTTACAAGATATATTGATACGATACAAACGTATGCAAGGATATAATGTAATGTGGCTTCCGGGCAAAGATCATGCAGGAATTGCAACGCAAGTAAAAGTTGAAAAACAAATTGCAAAAGAAGGTTTGACCAAGTACGACTTGGGTCGAGAAAAATTTCTTGAACGTGTATGGCAATGGAAAGAAAAATACGGAAATACAATAGGAAAACAAATACGTAAATTGGGTTCTTCATGTGATTGGACAAGAGAACGTTTTACAATGGATGATGTATGTGCAAAAGCCGTAAGAGAAGTATTCATAGCATTGTATGAAAAAGGTTTGATTTACAGAGGATTCAGAATTACAAATTGGTGTCCCAGATGTCAAACCGCACTTTCGGATATTGAAGTTGAACACGAAAATGAAGACGGTAAATTGTATTATGTTAACTATCCTATCGTAGGTAGTGATGAATATATACAAATTGCTACAACACGTCCTGAAACAATGCCGGGTGATACGGCAGTTGCGGTAAATCCGGATGATGAAAGATATGTACATTTAATCGGTAAAATGCTTAAATTGCCGACAACAAATCGTGAAATTCCTGTTATTTCCGATGAATACGTAGATAAAGAATACGGTACCGGTTGTGTTAAAATTACACCTGCACATGACCCAAATGACTTTGAAGTAGGAACTCGTCATAATTTGGAAACATTGATTATTATGAATAAAGACGGCACTCTTAATGAAAATTCCGGAAAATATAACGGAATGGACAGATATGAAGCGCGCAAACAAATAATCAAAGATCTTGAAGAACAAGGTTTGCTTGTAAAAACAGAAACAAAAGAACACGCAGTCGGACATTGTTCACGTTGTGAAACTGTAATCGAACCTTTAACAACCAGACAATGGTTTGTAAAAATGAAACCGTTGGCAAAACCGGCAATGGATGCGGTTACATCAGGTAAAACTAAATTCGTACCGGAACGTTTTACAAATATATATATACAATGGCTTGAAAATATTCATGACTGGTGTATTTCACGCCAACTTTGGTGGGGACATCGTATACCGGTATGGTATTGTGAAGAATGCAAAGAAACGATTGCATCTCGCACAGATATAACTGAATGCACAAACTGCGGAAGTAAAAAAATCAATCAAGACCCCGATGTACTTGATACATGGTTTTCATCTGCACTTTGGCCGTTTTCGACAATGGGCTGGCCTGAAAAAACAGAAACATTAAAACAATGGTATCCTACAAGCACAATGGTAACCGGATATGACATTATATTCTTCTGGGTAGCACGTATGATGTTCATGTCGATGGAATTTATGCATGAAATACCGTTTAAATACGTATTCATACATGGACTTGTACGAGATTCACAAGGAAGAAAGATGTCGAAATCTTTAGGCAACGGTATAGATCCGCTTGAAGTCATAGAAAAATACGGTGCAGACGCATTGAGATTTACATTGGTAACGGGTAATACACCCGGAAATGATATGCGATTCTACTATGAACGTGTAGAAGGAAACAGAAATTTTGCAAATAAATTGTGGAATGCAACCAAGTTCACACTTATGAATTTGGATAACTATGATAAGAACTTCACACCGGAAGAAAAAGATTATACACTTGCAGATAAATGGATATTGGAAAAATTGGCAAAAACCGAAGAATTCGTAAGCAGAAATCTTGATAAATACGAACTCGGAGAAGCTGCCGACAGTATATATAATTTTGCATGGAATTGTTTCTGTGATTGGTACATTGAAACTGCAAAATCACGTTTATATGCAGAACATTGTAGAGATCGACAAGTAACACAATATGTACTTGTATATACATTGACACGTATGTTGGCACTCTTGCATCCGTTTATGCCTTTTATTACCGAACACCTTTGGCAACATTTACCTCATGAAGGGAAAACATTGGCAAGAGCGGAATGGCCGAAGGTATCTGAAAAACTTCGCTTTGAAAAAGAAGAAGAACAAATGGAACGTATTATGGAAATAATAAAAGCAATCCGTAATATGCGTGCAGAAGCCGGAGTTATACCTGCAAAGACATGTAGAATAAAGATACATGTAACAAGAGAAAATCTCAAAAATTGTATTGAAAATCATAAGAGCTACTTTGAAAAACTTGCAAATGTGGAAAGTATCGAATTTTTGAACAGTGATGAAGATAAGCCTGAAAATGCACTTACGGCGGTAGTGACAAATTCCGACATATACATGGAATTAAAAGGACTTATAGATACGAAAAAAGAAACTGAACGTATAAACAAAACAAGAGAAGTACTTGAAAAAGAAATTGCAAGAGCCGAAGGTAAACTCAAGAACAAGGGATTTATAGCAAAAGCACCGGAAGCGGTAGTAAATAAAGAAAAAGAAAAACTTGAAGAATTCAAAGAACAAATGAAATCTTTGGAAGAACGTTTGAAATTTTTAACAAAAATATAAATAAAAACAGCCTTGTAAAAGCAAGGCTGTTTTTATGGAGGTATTTATGACTTACGAAAATGCAATAGAATCTTTAGAAAAATCACTTGTATTCGGAATAAAACCCGGAATGCAACGAATAAAAAAACTTTTAGAACTTCTCGACAATCCTGAAAAAGCATATAAAGTAATTCACGTTACAGGAACAAACGGTAAAGGCAGCGTAGTTGCGATGATTACAAAAATACTTGAATTATCGGGTATAAAAACAGGAAGATTTACATCACCGCACTTGATTGAATATACCGAAAGATTTTATTCATGCGGAGCGTATATATCAAAAGAAAAATTTGCGGAAATGTATGAAAAGGTACAAAAAGCAGTTCAAATAATGAAAGAAGAAGGACACGAACAACCTACGGAATTTGAGATGCTTACCGCAATGGCATTTTTATATTTTAAAGAAGAGAACGTAGAATATGCGGTAGTAGAAGTGGGAATGGGAGGACTTTTGGACTCCACAAATGTAGTTGAACCGGAAATTTCCGTTATTACAAATGTAGCAATGGATCATATGAAAATATTAGGTAAAGATATAAAATCCATTGCAGAACAAAAAGCCGGAATAATAAAAGAGAAAAAACCTGTAGTAACATCTGCAACAAATGAAGCACTTTCAATTATAAGCAAAGAAGCCGAGAAAAAACATTCGAAAATATATGTGTACAATAAAGATTTTGCAGTTGATTCGGTAGAAGTAAAAAATAAAGGTCAAATCATAAAACTCAAGGCCGATATAAAAGAAATTTCCGAAAAAGAACAAACTATAGAAATACCGTTAAACGGAAAATATCAATCAATAAATGCGGCGGTTGCATGGACAACTGTAAAATTACTTGAAAATAAAGAAAAACGTATAACAAATGAAAGTATACTCAAAGGATTTTTGTCGGTAATATGGCATGGAAGATTTGAAATATTTGAAATAGACGGGAATACAATTATTCTTGACGGAGCACATAATTTCGCCGGAGCAAAAACTTTAAATGAAACATTGAATCAAAAGTATAAAAATAAAAAAAGACTTGTAATTTTCAGTTCGCTTAAAGACAAAGAAACTCAAAAAATACTGAAACTTATAGTAAGAGAAAATGATACGGTATTTTTTGTTGAAGCACCGACAAAACGTACAAGAACATTTGATGAACTCAAAAAAATGACGGACTCGAAGCACTTTGAAATGCCGAATGTAAAAACAGCACTGGACAAAGCATTGAAAATATCCGGAAAAGACAATGTAATAATTGTTTGCGGATCGCTATATATACTCGGAGATGCATTGAAATTTATAAACGGGGAAAGCGACAAATAATAATTCTACCCAATTATTCCCAAAAGTAATAAAAGAATCTCAAAATTATATTAAAAAACATTGTAAATTTACAAAAAATTTACAAAACCAAAGTATGATAAAGAAAGTGCAAAATGATTTTAAGATGGAGGGACAAATGTTCAGTCTGGTAAATAAGCATGAGGAGTTTTTTGACTACTTGGTAACAAATGCAGAACACTTTCACAAAGGCGCTGTCATGATAAAAGAATTATTGACGGATCCGTCAAAACTTGAAAGATACACAAAAGAAATAAAAGCTATAGAACACACTGCAGATGATGTTACTCATGAAGTTGTAAATAAAATGGGAGAAGTATTCATCACTCCTATAGACAGAGAAGATTTTTGTTTACTTACAAACAATATAGATGATTGCGTAGATGACGTAAAAGACGTAATTTTGTCGTTGAGACTTTATCATGCAGGTATAGGTTGGGCATTACCGCTTCGTATGGCGGATATACTTGTAGAAATGGCCGAAAATCTTATTGTGCTGTTTCGACTTCTTAAAAATATTGACAAAAACGAAAAAGAAATAAATGAAAGAGTAAGAAAAATAAATATATTGGAAAGCGAAGCCGACAATATATATAGAGATGTAGTATCGGACCTTTTTGACGGAGATCATGAAGTTATGGAGATAATACGTTGGAAAGAAATAATGGAAACAATGGAAATTACTGCAGATCAAGGTGAACGTGTTGCAAACATTATTCGAGAAGTGGTAGTGAAATATGCATGATATCTACTTGATAGGGTTTGTTATTATATTGGCGCTGTTATTTGACTTTATAAACGGATTTCACGACACTGCCAATGCAATAGCAACATGCGTGGCTACAAGAGCAATAAGTCCGAAAGTCGCAATAGTAATGTCCGCAATTTTAAACTTTTTGGGAGCCATGGTATCCACCGGAGTTGCAAAAACAATCGGCGGAGAAATAGTAAACTCACCGGATATGGTAGACTCGAGAGTTTTGATAGCGGCATTGACAGCATCAATTATATGGAATCTTTTCACGTGGTGGATAGGGATGCCGTCAAGCTCATCTCATGCACTCATAGGAGGCATGATCGGTGCAGTAATTATTTCATACGGCATTGGTGCGATACACGTAAGCGGAGTGCTTATGATAGTTGCAGGACTTATAGTTTCTCCTCTTGCGGCACTTGTGTCAGGATATATTTTGATGACGCTTTTTTACCTGCTTTTTGCAAAAATGAGAAAATCCAAACTGAACTTTATAGCGGTGCATGTTCAAATACTGTCAGCGGCAATAATGGCATTTTCACACGGGTCAAACGACGCTCAGAAATCTATGGGAGTAATAACACTTGCATTACTCTCGGGAGGATACATAGGAGCACTTGAAGTTCCGTGGGAAGTAAAAATTGCATGTGCAATAGCAATGGGATTAGGTACAAGCATGGGCGGTTGGAGAATAATAAAAACCGTAGGAAATAAAATATTCAGAATGCAACCTATAAACGGAGTAGCTGCAGATTTGAACTCTGCAATAACGGTATTTACAGCTACATTTTTGCATCTTCCCGTATCTACAACACATGTAGTAACAGGTTCTATTATGGGTGTAGGTTGGGCACATAGATTTAAAGCGGTACATTGGAATGTAGCATACTCAATGGTATCTGCATGGGTAATGACAATACCGTGCACGGCAGCGGTAGGTGCATTGGTATATATAATAATGCTGCATTTAATATAATTTATAAAATACGGTTAACGCCGTATTTTTTTAATATATGAATTTATGATAATATAAAAAATAAAAACAAAAAGTAAAAACAGGAGAAAAAAATGCTGATTCAATGGTTTCCAGGGCATATGGCCAAAACAAAACGACTTATAACCGAACATTTAAAAGCTGTAGATGTGGCGGTAGAACTTTTAGATGCAAGAATTCCGATGTCAAGCGCAAATCCTATGGTGGAAAATTTGGTACAAAACAAGCCGAGAATAATCGTACTTAATAAATCGGATCTTGCAGATGTAAAAATTACGGAAAAATGGATTGAATATTTTAAAAAAGAAAATATAGATGTTATACCTGTAAGCACATACAACGGAAAAGACAAGAAAAAATTAATAAATTTAATACGAGAAAAAGCAAAACCCGTACTTGAAAAATGGCAAAGAAGAGGACTTAAAAACAGATCCGTAAGAATTATGATTTTAGGAATACCGAATGTAGGCAAATCAACACTTATAAATTTTCTTTCAGGATCGAAAGCAACGAGAACGGCAAACACACCGGGACACACAAAAGGCAAGCAATGGGTAAGACTTTCATCAGGACTTGACCTTCTTGATACACCGGGAGTACTTTGGCCGAAATTCGAAGATCAAAATGCAGCATTGAAATTAGCGGCAACAGGTGCAATTGCAGGAGAAATATTTGATTCATATGAAGTAGTAACAACATTACTTGCCGCACTAAAAGAAATATCACCGCAAATATTAAAAGAGAAATATGACATTGAAGATGTAAATCAAGATACGCAAATACTTTTGGAATTAATAGGAAAACGTAGAGGATGCCTGTTACCTGGAGGAGAAATAGACTCGACAAGAGCCGAAGCATTGGTACTTACAGATTTCAGAAGCGGGAAACTCGGCAGAGTAACATTGGATATGCCGCCGTCAGAGGATAAAAAATGAATATTGCTGAAGTAAAAGAATTATTGAAAAAAGATAATGTAGAAATATCACTTATTGAAAAACTTATGCAAGACAAAAGAAAAGGTGTACAACAGGCGCTGAATACGTATTTTAAGAAAAAAGACTTTGAGAATAAAGAGCGACTCCGTGTAGAAGAAATGTATGCAGTTGAAAGTGAATTTTATAAACAAGGCATACAATATGTAGTCGGAATAGATGAAGTAGGAAGAGGACCGCTTGCAGGACCTGTAACGGTAGCGGCAGTAATACTTAAACCGCACTGGTTTGTAGAAAATTTAAACGATTCTAAAAAAGTATCAAAAGAAAAAAGAGAAATTATATCAAAAAAGGTACATGAAGAAGCACTTGCTATATCAATAACGGATTTATCGGTTGAAGAGATAGACACACTGAATATATATCAGGCAACTATGCTTGCAATGTATCAAGCTGTAAAAAAACTTGAAATAAAACCTCAAGCGGTAATAGTAGATGCGATGCCTCTGCATTTTCAAATGCCATGTAAATCATTAATACACGGAGATTCAAAAAGTGCATCGGTTGCTGCAGCATCTATAGTGGCAAAAGTACACAGAGATCATATAATGGATGAATATGCAAAAATATATCCGGGCTATGATTTTGAAGATAATAAAGGATACGGAACGAAAAAGCATATGGAAGCAATATATGAACTTGGAATAACACCGATACACAGAAAAAGTTATGAACCTGTAAAAAGTATTGTTTTAAAAGGAAACTATAAAAAGAATAACGGAATAAAAATTTAAAATGTTTTATTAATAAGTAGAAGCATATTGTAAAAGAATGCAAAAAATAAAATAAAAAACGAATAAGTATAATAAAAAAATTTACACTACGACATGTATCGGAAATTATGGACATATTTATTATCAATCGAATTGAACACGTGGATGCTTTTTTGTATCTTACAAGAAGCATCCTTTTGTTTTGGAATTTTTTATGCGTTTGACTTGTTTATTTACAATATATTAATATTGATTTAAAAGTGATTGAATTGGTTTGTGGAGAAGTATATGAAAAAATCCGAATTTGGACGTTATGGAGAAGAACTTGCAGAGAAATATCTTGAGAGAAAAGGATTCAAACTTTTAGCGAAAAATTTCAGAAGGCGACATGGAGAAATTGATTTAATAATGCAAGACGGAGAAACGTGGGTTTTTGTAGAAGTAAAAGCACGAACAAATAAACGTTTCGGTGAACCTATAGAATCTGTTACTCCTTATAAAAGAGAACATATACGCTATTGTGCGAATATGTACTTATATATGAAACAAGAAGAAGACAGGCAAGTAAGATTTGATGTAGTTGAAATTATGATTTATCCGGGGAAAGCACCTGTTTACAGACATGTAGTTAATGCATTTTAGGAGGATTTATGTTTGCGCAAGTATATGGCACAACAACTTATGGATTGAACGGTCACGTTATTATCGTTGAAACCGATATAAATCGCGCAGCACCTTCTTTTGATATTGTAGGACTTCCTGCAACATCGGTTAAAGAATCAAAAGAACGTGTATATTCAGCAATAAAAAATTCCGGATACCATTTTCCCATAAATAAAGTTACTGTAAATTTGGCACCGGCAGATTTAAAAAAAGACGGGTCGGGTCTTGATCTTCCTATCGCAATCGGATTACTTACAGCAACGGGTGTAATACCTCAGGAAATTTTAAAAGATTCGTTATTTATCGGAGAACTTTCACTAAAAGGTGAAATAAGAGCGGTACCCGGAGTACTTTCAATGGTTCTTGCTGCCAAAGAACATGGAATACAAAAATTTTTCGTACCTGAAAAAGTTGTTTCAGAAGCTTTACTTTGTGAAGATATACAAGTTTTTTCCGCCAAATCTTTGAGATGCGTAGTTGAACATATATTAGGAAATGAAATATTGAAACCTGCTTTGAGAAATGAAACGGAACAAAATAAAAAATTAATATATGACGTGGATTTTTCCGAAGTACAAGGGCAAATTACGGCAAAGCGTGCGTTGGAAATTGCCGCTGCCGGAGCACATAACGTATTGATGTCGGGAACTCCGGGATCGGGAAAGACAATGCTTGCAAGAAGAATCACTACAATACTACCTTTAATGACGCAAGAAGAAGCATTGGAAGTAACAAAAATATATAGTGTGGCAGGTTTATTTAATGAGAATCAAATCATGCATGAACGTCCGTTTCGAAGTCCGCATCATACCATATCTACCGCAGGACTTATAGGCGGAGGAACAATACCGCGTCCCGGTGAAGTGACACTTGCGCATCATGGAGTATTGTTTTTAGATGAGCTTCCTGAATTTCCTAGATCCGTTTTGGAAGTACTTAGACAACCGTTGGAAGATAGAAAAGTTCATATATCAAGAGTTAATGCATCATTTGTATATCCTACAGATTTTATTTTGATTGCAGCAATGAATCCTTGTCCGTGCGGATACTACGGAGATTTAAAAAGAGAATGTACTTGCACAGACGGAGAAATAAGAAGATATAACAGAAAAATTTCAGGACCGTTACTTGACAGAATAGATTTACATATTTCAGTGCAAAGACCTAAATACAGTGAGTTGACATCCGCAATAAAAGCTGAAAGTTCAAAAGAAGTTGCAATTCGTGTACAAAAGGCAAGAGAAATACAAAAAGAAAGACTTAAAAAATGGGGAATGCAATGCAACTCGCAAATGAGACATAAACAATTGCGTGAAACTTGCACACTTGATAAAGAAGGATCTGAAATGCTCAGATATGTATTTGAACAAATGCAACTTTCAGCACGAAGTTATGACCATATTATAAAAGTAGCAAGGACAATAGCGGATTTGGACGAATCCGAAAATATCGACAGTTCACATATTGCCGAAGCTATAAGCTATAGACGAAGAATGGCAGGTAGATAATATGGACATATATACCGCATCAATACCGGGATGTCCGTGGTTGGGATCGAAAACAATAAGACACTTGCTTTCCGTTTTTAAAACCGGAGAAAAAATCTGGAACGCAACATCTGAAGAATTGTACGAAAAAGGAAAACTGACGAGCAAACAGCTCAACTCTTTTTTGAAATATCGAAAAGAAGCCGATTTGGAAAAAATTTATAAATTGATGCAAAATTTCAATATAAAATATTGCACATTGAATGATGAAGTATATCCGAAGCTTTTGGCAAATACGATAAATCCTCCACCGGTACTATATTATAGAGGTGAATTGCCTGTAACTGACAGAATTATAAGTATAGTAGGAATAAGAAAAGCAACAGTTTACGGAATTAAAACTGCAAAAGAAATAGCGAAAGAATTGTCGGAAAGAAATGTAGTTATCGTTTCCGGAGGTGCAAGAGGAATTGACAGTGCAGCGCATAAAGGTGCATTGGAAGGAAAATCCGCAACTGTTACAGTAGCGGCTTGCGGACTTGATAAAACATATCCTGCAGAAAATCGCAATCTTTTTGAAAAAATTATTGCACATGGAGGTTGTATATTATCCGAATATGCACCGGGTACACCGCCTTTAGGCAGACAATTTCCGGCAAGAAACAGAATTATTGCCGGAATGACACGTGGAGTAATTGTAATTGAGGCGGCTGAAAAAAGCGGCTCTCTTATTACTGCAGATTTTGCACTTGAAGAAGGAAGAGATATATTTGCAGTACCGGGAAATATTTGGGCGGAAAGTTCAAAAGGAACAAATAAGTTATTAAAAATCGGAGCTTTCTGTTGCACATCATACGAAGATATATTATCTGAATACGGATGGGAAAATAAAAAAGAAATAAAATGCAAAAAAGATAAAACTTTCAATAAGCAGTTGACATTGGAAGAGGAAGTGTTGTATCGTTTTTGCAGTGAAAGTGTAGAAATAACGGAAGATGAACTGTTGATAAAAACCGGAATGTCATTGAAAACATTAAAAAGTTTGTTGCTGCAATTACAACTGAAGGGGGTTGTAATACAAACACCTTCAGGCGGATTTATTATTTCCGGTTAATTGAATTTTCATAACAGATACGGAGGAATAAAGTTGCCGATTATCAGAACTATTACTGTCGGAACGAAGAGTAAGGGAAGAAAGAAAAAAGAGCCGGTATTTAAAAGAAAACCTAAGGCAAACGGGAAACACCTTGTTGTAGTGGAATCACCGGCGAAAGCAAAAACAATTGAAAAAATTTTAGGTAAAGATTACAAAGTGTTGGCATCAATGGGACATTTGCGTGATTTGCCGCAACGTACATTAGGGGTAGATATAGAAAACGGATTTACACCTGAATACGTAAATTCCACTGAGCGTGAAAACGTAATAAAAGAATTGCGTAAAGAAGCAAATAAATCTAAAGATGTTTATTTGGCAACCGACCCGGATCGTGAAGGTGAAGCCATTTCATGGCACTTATCAAATTTACTTGATGTAAATATTAAAGATAATGTCAGAATAGCATTTCATGAAATAACACCTACAGCCATAAAAGAAGCGATTAAGCATCCGAAACCTTTGGATATGAATCGTGTAGATGCACAGCAGGCACGTCGAGTGCTTGACAGATTGGTAGGTTATAAAATTTCTCCGTGGTTATGGAAACAAGTTTATAGAGGACTGTCCGCAGGACGAGTACAATCTGTTGCCACTCGTTTGATTTGCGAGCGTGAAGAAGAAATAAAAGCGTTCAAAGCGGAAGAATACTGGTATGTAAACGGAGTTTATTCAACAAAAAATAATGAAAAATTTACTGCAAAAGTAATTCGTAAAGATGGTAAAGATATAGTTTTCAAAAACGGAGAAGAAGCACAAAATGCAGTAAATGAAATTTTAAATAAACCTGCAATTGCAGAATCCGTTACAAAATCGAAAAAGCAGCGTAAACCGAAAGCACCGTATACAACATCAACCATGCAGCAAGATGCTGTAAACAAACTCGGATTCGGTTCGAAGAAAACGATGATGCTCGCACAAATTCTTTATGAAGGTGTAGAAATTCCCGGGCATGGGCATGTCGGACTTATCACTTATATGCGTACAGACTCGACACGTATATCGGATGAAATGATTACATCGGTCAGAGAATATATAAATAATGTATACGGAGAAGAATATTTACCTAAAAAACATAATGTATACTCCAAATCAAAAGAAGCTCAAGATGCACATGAAGCAATAAGACCTACAAATTTGAAATTTGCACCTGAAATACTTACAAAAGTACTTACAAGAGATCAATTACGTTTATATACATTGATTTGGAACAGATTCATTGCAAGTCAGATGACACCGCAAATACAACAAAATACCGTTGTACTGCTTAAAACTGAAAACTATACATTAAAAGCAAACGGTATGTACGTATTATTTGACGGATTTACAATATTGCAATCGGCAAAAGAAAAAAAGAAAAATGCCGAAGAATTGAAATTGTTGCCGAATATTCAAAAAGGCGAAGAAATGTTGAATATAAGTGCAGAAGGAGAACAGCACTTCACTTCTCCGCCTGCAAGATATACAGAAGCAAGCCTGATTAAAACTTTGGAAGAAAAAGGTATAGGAAGACCTTCAACATACGCACCGATATTGGATACAATTCAAAGAAGAAAATACGTAACAAAAGAAGGTAAGCAATTTATTCCTACAGAAGTCGGATTTGTAGTAACCGATCTTTTGAAAAAATATTTTTCAGGAATTGTAGATATAGACTTTACAGCAAATTTGGAAAGCTGGTTAGACAAAATTGCTGAAGGTAAAGCAACGTATAAAGCAGTACTTCAAGATTTTTATGATGTTTTCAAAAAAGAATTGGAATCTGCAAAAATTGATGCGGAAAAAGATAAAAAGCAAGAAATATCTGAAGTTAAATGCGAAAAATGCGGTGCGTTCATGATTATAAAATTGGGACGCTACGGAAAATATCTTGCGTGTCCGAATTATCCGAAATGCAGTAATATAAAACCGCTTTCCGTAACCGAAGAGAAAAATGAATTATCCGATATACCATGTGAAAAATGCGGGAAAAATATGGTATACAGAACAGGACCTTACGGAAGATATTTAAAATGTGTCGACTGCGGAATAAATAAAGCAATTGTAGAAGATACAGGAATAACATGTCCGAAATGTAAAAAAGGACATATGGTAAAACGTCGTTCAAAACGTGGACGTATATTTTACGGATGCAATGAATATCCGAATTGTGATATGGCACTGTGGAATGAACCTATAGATAAATTTTGCGAAGAATGTCATTCAATAATGACAAAGAAAACCTATAAAAACGGAACCGAAAAAATACTATGCTCAAATGCGGAATGTATAACGAATGAAAAGAAGAAGCATACATCCGAAAAGGAAAAATAATCTCTAAAATATAAGGAGAAACAAGTGACAAAGAAAATAATCGTAATAGGTGCAGGTCTTGCAGGAAGTGAAGCTGCATGGCAAATTGCAAAAAATAAAATACCTGTGACATTAATAGAAATGCGTCCGAAAAAAAATACGCCCGTACATGATACGGAGTACTTCGGAGAATTGGTATGCAGCAATTCATTACGTGCCGCAAGCTTGCAAAATGCCGCAGGACTTTTGAAAGAAGAAATGCGAAGACTGGACTCGCTTATAATAAAAACTGCAGATGAACATCAAGTTCCGGCAGGCGGAGCTTTGGCGGTAGATCGTATAGGATATGCAAAAGCCGTAACGGAAAAAATAAAGAGCAATCCGTTTATAGAAATACGATATGAAGAAATTATCGAAATTCCGGATGACGAAACAGTTATTATTGCAACCGGACCTTTAACGGAAGGTAAAATGGCGGAATCGATAGAGCAATTTTGTGACGGAAAAGGTTTTTACTTTTTTGATGCGGCAGCACCCATAGTAACAAAAGAATCATTGGATATGGACGTTATTTATAAAGCATCCAGATACGACAGAGGAGAAGCGGCATACTTAAATTGTCCGATGAATGAAGAAGAGTATAATTCTTTTTATGAAGCATTGTGTCAGGCTGAAACGGCAGAAGTACACGGATTTGAAAAAAATAAAGTCTTTGAAGGTTGTATGCCGATAGAGGTGATGGCATTACGCGGTAAAGATACAATGCGTTTCGGTCCCATGAAACCGGTAGGACTTATAAATCCAAAAACCGGAAAAGAACCTTATGCGGTAGTTCAATTACGACAAGACAACAAAGAAGATACTTTGTATAACATTGTAGGATTTCAAACACATTTGAAATGGGGAGAACAAAAAAGAGTATTCGGAATGATTCCGGGACTTCAAAATGCAGAATTTGTGCGCTATGGAGTAATGCACAGAAACACATATATAAACACACCCGAGCTTTTAAATGAAACAATGGAAACAAAAAAGAGAGAAGGTCTTTTCTTTGCCGGGCAGATGACAGGAGTAGAAGGTTATATAGAATCTGCAGCATCCGGAATAGTTGCGGCATATTCTGCAACGGCAAGGTACTTGGGAAAAGAACCGAAACCGTTTCCTCGTGAAACGGCAATAGGTTCATTATGTAACTATATTTCACACTTTGAAGGTAAAAATTTCCAACCTATGAATATAAACTTCGGACTTATGCCTATATTGGAAAAGAGATATCCGAAAAAAATAAAGAATGAAAAAATAGTTGAAAGAGCATTGCAAGCAATTGAAAAGTTAATTTAAACAAAAACAGCCGTTAAGGCTGTTTTTATTACAATAAAAATGTATAATTAAATAAAACAAGGAGGTAATATGTTTAACGCGACTACAATAATAGCCGTAAAAAAAGACGGACATACCGCTGTGGCCGGTGACGGACAAGTTACTATGGGAAATGCGGTAATAATGAAAAATACGGCAAGAAAAGTAAGAAGATTGTATAACGGGAAAGTAATTGCAGGATTTGCAGGATCCGTTGCAGATGCATTTGCACTTTTTGATAAATTCGAGATGAAACTTTCAGACTGCAACGGAAATTTACTCAGAGCTGCAGTAGAATTTGCAAAAGATTGGAGAAGAGACAGAGTACTTCAAAAACTTGAAGCATTACTTATTATGACAGACGGTACACACCTGTTTTTAGTATCCGGCAGCGGAGAAGTTATAGAACCGGATGACGGAATACTTGCAATAGGCAGCGGCGGAAATTATGCACTTGCGGCGGCACGAGCATTAAATGCAGAAACTGAACTTTCCGCACGTGAAATCGCAGAAAAATCAATAAATATAGCGGCAGATATTTGCGTATATACAAATCATAATGTAATTGTGGAGGAAATATAAATGATAGAAACCTTGACACCTCGAAAAATTGTAGAATACTTGGACCAATACATTATAGGACAAAAAGAAGCAAAAAAATCTGTTGCAATTGCACTTAGAAATCGTTGGAGAAGCAGCAGACTTTCACAAGAAATGAAAAAAGAAGTAAGTCCGAAAAATATTCTCCTTATAGGGCCAACAGGTGTAGGAAAAACAGAAATAGCAAGACGATTGGCATCACTTACAAAAGCACCGTTCTGTAAAGTTGAAGCGACAAAGTATACTGAAGTAGGGTATGTGGGTAGAGATGTGGAATCAATGGTGCGTGACCTTGTAGAAGAATCAATCAGACTTGTAAAAAAGAAAGAAATAGGTAAATTAGGAAAAAATTCACAAGAAGAAGCAATAAAAAAGATAGCTGAAATTTTGTGGCCGACAAAAAAAGTAGAATCAAGAAGCCCGATGGATATAATATTCGGTGAAAAAGAAGAAAAAAAAGAAGAAATCATTGACGAAAACAAATTGAAGAAAAGAGAAGCTTTTATCGAGCGGATAAGAAACGGTGAAATGGATGAAAGAGTTATAGAAATCGAAGTTGTAGATAAAGGCGGAAGCGAAGGTTTTCAAGACGGAGAAAATATAATACAAATAACGCAAGTTATTTCATCAATGATGCCTAAAAAAACTAAAAAGAAAAAAGTTACCGTAAAAGCGGCAAAAAAGATTTTTGCGGAAGAAGCTGCCGATGAAATGCTTGATATGGAAACTGTAAAAGAAAAAGCAATAGAAGCGGCACAAGAACGAGGAATAATATTTATAGATGAAATAGATAAAATTGCCGAAAAAGGTAGAAACGGAGGACCGGGAGTATCACGTGAAGGCGTACAAAGAGATATACTTCCGATAGTTGAAGGTGCAACGGTAAAAACAAAGTACGGACCTGTAAATACCGAGCATATTTTATTTATTGCAGCAGGAGCATTTCACGTATCCAAACCTGGAGACCTCATACCGGAACTTCAAGGAAGATTTCCTATACGTGTAGAACTTCAAAACCTTACAAAAGAAGATTTACGGAAAATTTTAATAGAACCCAGACAAGCATTAATACTTCAATATACAGCGCTGCTTGAAACGGAAGGACTCAAAGTAAACTTTGCAGACTCCGCACTTGATGCAATTTCAGAAATTGCATTTCGTGTAAACACCGAAACTGAAAATATCGGTGCAAGAAGATTGTATACGATACTTGAAAAAGTACTCGAAGATATTTCGTTTGAAGCACCTGACATGGTAGAAAAAAATATTGTTGTAGATGACGTGTATGTTCGTGAAAAATTAGGAAAAATAATAGAAAACATAGACATTTCAAATTATATTTTATAATAAAAAAACGTATTGATTTAAAATAAAATTAAATCGATACGTTTTTTTACGAAACCCCGTATATTTGCAAAAAAATATATGGATGATTATAATTATTTAAATGAGTTTCATGGAGGAGGAGCAGATGAGAAACGAGATATTGGAATATTTTCGCAAGGCAAACGGCGAATATGTATCCGGACAACAAATTTCAGATGCTTTGAAAGTTTCACGTACAGCTATATGGAAACATATAAAAGTATTGAAAGATCGCGGTTATATATTTGAATCAAGTACGAAAAAAGGATATCGTTTGGTTTATGCACCGGATTTACTTACGCCGCTTGAAGTTTCAAATGAATTGAAAACCGATATACTTGGGAAACGTATAGTATATATGGAAATAACAAAATCCTCCAACAATGAAGCAAAAATGATAGCAGCACAAGGTGCCGAAAACGGTACACTGGTAATAGCTGAAGAACAAACCGGCGGAAGAGGAAGACTTACAAGGAATTTTTACTCTCCTTTTGCAAAAGGCATATGGATGTCTTTGATATTAAGGCCTAAATTCCTACCTATGGAAGCATCCAAATGTACACTTATGGCAGCGGTTGCAGTTTGTAAAGCTGTAAGACAATTTGGACTTACGGAAGCAGGAATAAAATGGCCTAACGATGTACTCTATAAAGGTAAAAAACTTGTAGGAATACTTACAGAGATGTCTTCTTCAATGGAAAAAATAGATTACATAGTAGTGGGTATAGGGATAAATACGGGAATAAAAGAAAACGAATTTCCGGAAGAAGTAAGAGGACGTGCGACATCATTTTTGAATGAAGGTATAGAAATATCAAGAAAAGAATTGCTTGCAGCAGTATTGTTCGAGCTTGAAAAAAATTATATTGAAGTTGAAAAATACGGATTTGCAAATATTCTTGAAGAATGGCGAAAACTGACGGTAACGTTGGGTAAAAACGTGCAAATTATTTCATATGGAGAAAAATACACCGGAAAAGCTCAAGATATAGATCAAGACGGTTGTCTTCTTGTAAAAACTGATAAAGGTATAAAGAGGGTCATTGTAGGAGATGTTTCTATAAGACCTGCGGGAAATTTAAAGTAAATCGGAAGGGAAACGAAATGTTACTTGCGTTTGATGTAGGGAATACAAATATAGTATGCGGAGTTTATGACGGTGATAATTTAATACAACATTGGAGATTGGCAACCGACACATTGCAAACTGCAGACGGATATGCGGGAATGTTTGGAACTTTATTTGACTTGGGCGGAATTAAATTTTTAGATATTACAGATGTAATTATAGCCACAGTTGTTCCACCTATAATTCCGTTACTTGAAAAATTATCAAAAAAATATTTTCATTGCGATCCGATCTTGGTAGGACCAGGAATAAAAACAGGATTGAATATACTTTACGATAATCCCAGAGAATTAGGAGCGGATCGTATAGTGAATGCAGTTGCCGCAATTAATGAATACGGCGCACCTTTAATTATTATAGATATGGGTACTGCAACAACTTTTTGCGTAGTAGACAGTAAAAAAAGATACTTGGGCGGTGCGGTTGCATTAGGGGCTATAAGCTCTATGGAAGCACTTTTTCAACGTGCATCGAAACTTCCTAGAATAGAACTTGTAAAAACTGACTCGGTAATTTGCAGAAATACAGTATCGGCAATGCAAGCAGGAATATATTATGGATTTGTGGGTCAAATAGATGAACTTGTAAAAAGAATAAAATCCGAACTTGGTGAAGAAAAAGTGAAAGTGGTAGCAACAGGGGGTCTGTCATCACTTATTGCGGAAGAAACGCAAACTATAGATGTAGTAGATCCTATGCTTACGCTTAAAGGCTTGTTGCTTTTGTATAAGAAAAATAAAAAATGAAACTTTTAAAACTGAATTTGATACAAAGCATATTCAGTTTTTTTATTGCTTGAATTTTTTTTAATGCATAGTTATAATAATTATGTTCGTGGCCGGTTAGTCAAACGGTTAAGACACTGCGTTCTCAGCGCAGGGATTATGGGTTCGAATCCCATACCGGTCGCCAATGATGCACTTTGAGTAGGTACTTGAAGTGCATTTTAATTTATTTAAATAAAAAATATAAATGTTTATGTTATAATTTATAATAATCTAAAGTATGAAATCGGAGGATTTTATGAATATATCCAAGAGAGGGAAAATAACCTTAGCCGTAATAATTGTATTGTTTATCTTAGCGATAGTAATAAATTTTGTCGGAATGAAAGATGTTTCATCATTTGCAAATAAAAATAATAATAAATACGTTGCAGTTGTACGAATTGACGGACCTATTTACGGAGGCAACGTAAATCAAAATATGTTGGGCGGTGTATCCGGAAGTTCAAGTGAAGATATTATGTATGAACTTAGAGAAGCCACAAGAGATCCGAATGCAAAAGCCGTATTACTTAGAATAAACAGTCCGGGAGGAACAACCGGTGCAACACAGGAAATTGCGGAAGAAATAGATAAAGTAAGAAACTCAGGTAAACCGGTAATTGTATCTATGGGAGATACATGTGCATCTGCAGGATATTGGCTTGCAAGCAAAGGTGACTATATATTTGCAAGTCCTGCAACGATAACCGGAAGCATCGGTGTATACATGGACTATACAAATGTATCCGAACTTATGGATAAATTAGGGGTAAAAAATGAAAAAATAAAAAGCGGAACTCACAAAGATATTTTATCCATGTATCGTCCGATTACCGATGAAGAAAAAACTATTTTACAAAAAATGGTAGATGATATATATAACCAATTTGTTCAAACAATTGCCGACGGAAGGCATTTGGAAGAAGCGAAAGTAAGAGAAATTGCCGATGGAAGAATTCTTACGGGAAAACAAGCACAAGCATACGGACTTGTAGATGCAATGGGGAATTATTATGATGCATTGACATATGCCGGAAATCGTGTCGGTATAAATTCCGATGTAATTCCAACACGTTCTTATAGTAAAGGAATGACACTTCGCGGATTGTTATCTGCAGAAATGAACAGTACGGCACAAAATTTTGCAAGTAGAATAGTAGACGAAGCGATAAATGCGATGTCGGAAAAAACTGCTGTAGTACGTTAAGGAGGCATAATGACAAAACTTTTAGATCTTATATTCCAAATGGTTGTACATCCGAAGAATGCACTTAATGAAATAACTGAATTCAATCTTCTTAAAGAATCGATTATTATATGTATTATTTCATGCATTTTATTTATGATAGCTGCATTCGGTAAAGACTCCGGTATTATCGTAGGTTTCGTTGTAATATTACTTATAGTGATTAATTTAATTATGCATGCTGCATCTGTACACTATATATCTTCATTATGGAACGGAAGTGGAAGTGCAAAAGGAATTACATCCGGATTTATTTCAAATACGATTGTATATGCGTTTTATGTATTTCCTGTTTTCTTTGCACAATGGGGATTTGAAAATATTTCAAAAATATTATTTATTGTAATCGCAATTTGGTCATATGTATTGGACGTGATTGCAATACGGGAAAATTATAAATTCACAATAGGAAAATCAATTGTAGTAAATTTTATACCGCAACTTATTATTTTGGCATTAATTTTATTATTGGTCGTACTCACAACACTTTCCGCAATATCAGGAATTATGGAGTTACAAAATTTAGAGTCTGTGGTAAGTCAAATATAATGAAATTGTGAAGTTTATTATGTGTATATGATATAATAAAGATATTATTTTAGACAGAAAATCGTTATTTAAAGACGATATGTAATAGGAGGAAAATCGTTTATGTGCGGTATTTTAGGTTATGTAGGTGATGGAGATGCAACAAAATTTTTAATTGAAGGACTTCGTCGCTTGGAATATAGAGGGTATGACTCATCAGGAATTGCAATATATCAAAACGGAAAATTTGAAATTGCAAAGAAAAAAGGGCGTCTTTCGGTATTGGAAAAAGAACTTCAAAATAATCCGCTTCATGGACACATAGGTATAGGGCATACACGCTGGGCAACGCATGGGCAGCCGTCAGACAAAAATTCACATCCTCATGGAGATTCTAAAAATAAATTCGTTATTGTACATAACGGAATAATAGAAAATTATTTGGATTTGAAAAAAGATCTTTTGGAAAAAGGACATGTTTTCAAATCCGAAACAGACAGTGAAGTAGTGGCACATCTGGCTGAAGAGTTTGATGACGGGGATTTTTTATCGACAATAAGAAAAGTTATATCCGTTATTGAAGGTTCATATACTTTGGTATTTGCAAATGCTGCAGATCCTGATACGTTGATATGCACAAAAAAAGATAATCCGCTTATTATCGGACTGGGAGAAAATGAAAATTTCATAGCATCCGATATTCCTGCGATAATAAGTCATACAAGACGTATATATGTGTTGAATGACGGAGAAATCGGAGTAGTGAAAAAAGACAGCATTTCCGTATACGGTGCCGACGGACTTCCGATATCCAAAAAGGTGCAAGAAGTGACATGGAGTGTAGAAGCCGCAGAAAAGGGCGGATACCCGCACTTTATGCTTAAAGAAATTTTTGAACAGCCGAAAGCGGTTCATGATACATCGAAAATACATATTTCAAAAGAAGGCGATGTTGTTTTCGATAATTTAAATTGGAAAAAATCAAATCTTGAAAGAATAGATAATGTACTTATTACCGCTTGCGGTACCGCATATCATGCAGGGCTTGTTGCGAAACATTACATAGAAAGATTTGCAAAAATTCCGGTAGAAGTAGATATTGCATCGGAGTACAGATACAGACAACCTTTAACTGACGGAAGAACATTGGCAATTGTAGTAAGTCAATCCGGAGAAACCATAGATACGTTGGCGGCACTTAAAGAAGCCAAAAGGCTTGGTGCACAAAGTATCGCAATAACCAATTCAATCGGTTCGTCAATAGCAAGAGAGGCGGATAACGTAATTTATACGATTGCAGGGCCGGAAATCGCTGTAGCATCTACAAAAGCATATACTACACAACTTGTGGCATTACTTCTTTTTGCATTGTACATGGGACAAATAAAAGGAACACTTTCAAAAGAAGAAGTTCGTGATTATACAAAACAGATAGTTGAGCTTCCAGATAAAATAAAAAAAGTGCTTAAAGAAAAAGAACATATGGAAGAACTTGCTGAAAGATTTATCAAAGCAAAGGATATATTCTATCTCGGAAGATCTATAGACTATGCTATTGCGATGGAAGGTGCATTGAAATTAAAAGAAATTTCATACATTCATGCTGAAGCATATGCCGGAGGAGAACTTAAGCACGGAACATTGGCACTTATAACAAAAGAAACTCCTATAATTGCCGTAGCAACACAAGATGAAATTGCATCTAAAATGTACAGCAACATACAAGAAGTACGTGCAAGAGGTGCCGATGTATTCGGTATAGGATATGAAAACGATGAAAATCTCGGAAAATACACAACCGAAAACGCAAAAATACCGCGTGTAAATGAATTTATAGCACCGATACTTTCAGTAATACCCATGCAGCTTTTGGCATACTATACAGGTATCAAGAGAGGTAACGATGTAGATAAACCGAGAAATCTTGCAAAATCTGTAACTGTAGAGTAATCAACAAAAGGAGATGTAGTTATGGACGTTATTTTTTCAGGAATACAGCCCAGCGGAAGTCTTACATTGGGAAACTACCTGGGAGCGTTAAAAAATTTTATACCGTTTCAAGAAACGGCGGAATGCTACTACTGTATAGTAAATCAACACGCAATAACAGTACCTCAAGATCCTAAGCTCTTACACAGTCGTACACGTGATTTGGCTGCACTTTACATAGCGGCAGGAATGGATCCGAAAAAATCAACAATATTCGTACAATCCGAAGTGCCGGAACACGCACTTTTAGGATGGATGATGATATGCAGTGCATACGTAGGAGAAATGGAACGTATGACACAGTATAAATCTAAAGCGCAAAAGCAAGAAAAGAAAGGCGGTTTCATACCTTTAGGACTTTTGACATATCCACCCCTTATGGCGGCAGATATACTTTTATACCAAACAAACCTTGTTCCCGTAGGAGCAGACCAGCGTCAGCATATGGAAATTACAAGAGATTTGGCTGAAAGATTTAATCATAAATACGGAGAAGTATTTACAATACCTGAAATGTGGGAACCCAAAGGCGGAGCAAGAGTAATGAGTTTGCAAGAACCCACAAGTAAAATGAGTAAGTCCGATGAAAACGAATGGGCAACAATACATATGCTTGATGAAGCGGATACCATAGTAAAGAAGATAAAAAGAGCTGTAACTGATTCATTAGGACATGTACATTATGATAAAGAAAAGCAACCGGGAATAGCAAATCTTATGAGCATACACTCTGCAATATCAAAAAAATCATACGAAGAAATAGAAAAAATGTATGAAGGACAAGGCTATGGAACATTCAAAAAAGATGTTGCAGACTTGGTAGTAGGAGAAATGCAACCGATTTTGGACAGATACAAAGAGCTTAAAGGAAGTCCGGAATTGGATGCTATATTGGATGAAGGAAGAGAAAAGGCACATAAAAAAGCAAATGTAACATATGTAAAAGCCATTGAAGCAATGGGCTTATACAGAAAATAAATGCAATATTAAAAGCGGAGATTGAAACTCCGCTTTTAAGTTGTATAAAATCAGATATTTTATCGAACCTTACTTACATATTCAACAAGCCTTCAAAATGGAAATTACTTTGCAGTAATGAATCTACAATTTTTGCGGCATTTGTAGGATGAGGATTTGTAAGGAAAAGTATTAAAATTGCAAGTACGGTAATTGCAAGTGCGATAATATTGAATTTTCCTTTTCCGGACATTTCATAATATCCGAAGAAACGTATTCCCAGTGCAGTAAAAAATGTAGTGCAAAGTCCTGACAATGAAAACATTCCGAATAATACATTTGACATTATAAGTGTTATGAAAAAAGTAGGGAAAACTATGAGAGATAAATTTTTATGAAAACGTGTCGACTTCAAGCGTTTCATATCTTTGAACCAATTTGTAAAATCAAATCCGAACAGTCCGGATAATATAAATGAAATAATAATTATTTTATCCCAAATATTTTGTAATCTTGTACGATTGTCGCCAATCCATTTGAAAAACGCACAAGCTACAAGAGCTATAATTCCGCCTATTATATAGTAGATGTTGTATGGAATATACTTTGTAAGCGCAAATGGAACAATCATTAAGATGCTTGAAATTGTTGTATAAAGTGCAATTTCTTTTATAGAAAATCTTTCGTGTACGGGTATTTGTTCATAAGTTTGAGTCATTATTTCCAGCATAAATGTAAGGATGAAAATTATAAGAGCAGCAAACGGATAAATTATCAAACTGAAAAGTATAAGAAATATAGGAAGAAGTATCAAAATTCCTTTGAATGCTCTCAAACGTTTGAAACTTATGGGATATTTTTGTGTATGAAGTGTAAGCTTTGTAAATATAAGATATGTAATCATTATGCTTGCGGTTTCCACCGGACTTGTTCCCGTATATATAAGAGCGCAAAAAACGAGAATGCTTAAATTTGCTCCGCTGAAGCGTGAAACTATGGAACTGAAAAGACCGATGCTTATAAAAGGTGCAATTGCATTAAGTATTTCCAATTTATTCATCTCCTTAATCGGTTAATTATATTTTTTAGTTATTCGATATTATATAAATATAATACAACATAATACAACAAACAGGAAAGTAAAAGAAAATATAAATTTAAAGTAGCAAAATATGTATTTACATGCAGCGATTTGAAAGTAAGATAGTTTAAGTGGATATGATTTTTTTATTTTTACGTATTTACTAAAGCAATACATGGAATAAAGTAAGAAATATATTTACAGAAATAATATTTATAATATAGAAATATTTTGTTACAGCATTTTTAGTTTGAAGTATTCGGTAATTAAGAAATAAAATTTATATTCATGGAAAGCTTATTGGAAAAATACTTGTAAAATTTATATCCGCAAATAAACTTTATAGATGAATAAAAAACTGATAAAATAAAAATATGGAGGGGCAAAATGAAAAATTTAATAGTTGTTGATTGTCAATATGATTTTATTGACGGTTCTTTAGCGTGTATTCATGGATATGAAGCTGTAAAAAATATTGTTTCCTATATTAATAGTAATAATTTGAGTGTGTTTTATACATCTGATTGGCATGGTAGTAATCATTGCTCTTTTAAGGTGAACGGAGGGATTTGGCCTGTTCATTGTGTGCAAAATTCAAAGGGCGCAAAAATACATGAAGAATTTTTTTGTAAAGTTAAAAATGAATTTTGCAGACCTTCGAAGGAAAATGTTTTTTTGAAGGGGTATAAAGATGACAAGGAAGAATACTCCGGATTTTATGGTATAAATTCTAAAAAAGAAATGCTTGGAAATTCAGTTGGTAAAAAAGTATATGTTTGCGGGATTGCCACGGAATATTGCGTAAAAGAAACCGTATTGTCATTAATTGATTCAGGTAGAGAAGTTGTTTTGCTTACAGATTGCTTGGGTTATGTGAATGAAGAAAATCATAAACATGTAATTGACGAATTGAAAGATAAAGGCGTGGTCATGTCGAGGAGTATTTGATGGAAATCAAAACCGTAAAAGATTTGGGTGAATTTGCATGTATAAAAAAAATAAGTAAAAATTTTATTTATAATCCGAAGCTCGTAAAACTCGGCAGCGGTGATGACGGTGCGGTATATACCGTACCGGAAGGTTTCGATCAGGTTATTTCTACAGATACGATGGTTGAGGGAATACATTTTTTAAAATCCACAATGAGTCCGTCAGATGTAGGATATCGTATATGTACAGTAAATTTCAGTGACATGGCAGCTATGGGAGCTTTACCTACAGGTATAGTTTTTTCTTTAGCGTTACCGGATGATTTACCTGTAAATTGGTTAGAATTTTGTTATGACGGTATAAGAGAAGCGTGTAAAAAGTATAACGTGAATATTCTCGGCGGAGATATTACCGGAAGCAAACAAGGTGTTGTTCTGACCGGTACCGTAGTAGGTATTGTGAAAAAAATTTCATATATTACACGTTCGGGAGCAAAAGAAGGGGATATAGTTTTTGTAACCGGAACGGTAGGCGATTCCGCTGCAGGATTGATATCTTTGTTACATAATTGTGAAAATGATTATTTGAAAAAGAGACATACAAGACCTGAACCTCAAATTGAGTGGGGTCAATATTTTTCTGAAGTAGGTGTAAACTCATTAAATGATATCTCGGACGGATTATCACGTGAATTAAATGAGATTGCAGCGGCTTCAAATGTTGTTATACAAATTGATTCAACTAAAATTCCTATTTCAAAAGAAACGTGTGAACTAAGTGAAAAATTAGGCAAAAACAGTCTTGAACTTGCACTTGACGGCGGAGAAGATTACGAATTGGTAGGTACCGCATCAAAGGAAATTTGGAAAAAAATCAAATTAAAAAAAGGTATAACTGCTATAGGAACAGTGAAAAAAGGAATAAAAAGTTCGGTAGAAATTTTACATAAAGGCAAAATAAAAAAAGTAGCGGCAAAAGGTTATGATCATTTCATAAAAAATGATTTGTATAAATAATTCGGTTAAATCTGGAGGTAAGTATGTATACGTTAGTTGTTATAAGACACGGAGAAAGTCAGTGGAATAAAAAAAATCTTTTTTGCGGTTGGACAGATGTTGATTTGACGCAGCAAGGATTTGCTGAAGCGAAACAAGCAGGTAAACTTTTAAAAGACGCAGAAATAACTTTTGACGTATGTTACACGTCTGTGCTCAAGCGTGCAATACATACTGCGTATACCGTTCTTGATGAAATGGATCTGACATGGATACCGGTAATTAAAGATTATCATTTGAATGAACGTCATTACGGTAAATTGCAAGGGCTTAATAAGCGTGAAACAACTGAAAAATACGGAGAAAAACAAGTGCATTTATGGAGACGCTCATATGATGTGAGACCGCCGAGTTTGGATAAAGACGATGAAAGAAATCCTGCATTTAAAATGCCGTATTTAAAAATAAAGGCGGACAAAAATTTTCCGCTTTCCGAATGTCTGAAAGATACAGTTGAACGTGTTACTCCATACTTTGAAAGTGTAATAAAACCACGTATTTTAAAAGGTGAAAAAGTTTTGATAACCGCACATGGTAATTCAATTCGTGCGCTTATGAAACATTTGGAAAATATTTCAGACGAGGAAATTTCAAAAATAAACGTTCCTACAGGAATACCGCTGGTTTATAAAATAGATAAAGATTTTAATGTAGTAAAAAAAGAATATTTGGGAAATCAAGAAGAAATACAAAAAAAGATTAATGCAGTAAAAAATCAATCCAAAGCTTAATATGATTGAAGGTGAAAGTGTGCAAAATATAAAAATTTTTAAAGAAAATAAACCTGCTCTTATTTTGGAGGGCGGTGCCATGCGAGGCCTTTTTACAGCCGGTGTATTGGATGCATTTATGGAGCATAAATTGTATTTTGCCAAGACTGTAGCAATATCTGCAGGTACAATGCAAGGACTGGGATATCTATCAAGACAAAAAGGAAGAAATTATAAAGCCAATGTAGTATATTCTTCAGATCGAAGGTATATGGGATTGGAACATTTAATATGTGAAGGAAGTTATTTTAATTTTAATTTCATATATGGAGATCTTGCACGTAAATTAATACCTTATGATTTTGACGAGTTCGATAATACAGATATGGAAATGCTTGCCGTTATAACACGTTGTGATACAGGAGAATGCGTTTATATATCAAATTTGGATATGGATGAAAAAAAGTATTTGAATGCGTGTCGTGCAAGTTGTGCAATGCCGTTGTTTTCCAAAGCTGTAAATGTAGAAGGGATACCCTGTGTAGATGGCGGTGTAGCTATGCCGCTTGCACCTTTACCTGACGAGCTTCCGTTTGAATGTATAAAACCGGTATATATACTTACCAGAGATATTAAATATAGGAAAAAAGAAATATCATCTTTGTATTGCTCAATTATAAAAAAATTTTACGGATCTGAATATTCCAAAATTGCTGAAATGATATGTTCCATTCCGAAGATTTATAATGAAAAAGTTGAAAAATTGTTGCAACTTGAAAAAGAAGGTAAAGTTTTCGTAATACGACCCGAACATGAAGTCGAGGTAAGTCGTGTTGAGAGAAATCGCACAAAATTAAAAATTTTATATAAAGAAGGATATAAAATAGGTATGGACAGATTTGATGAGATGATGAGGTGGATTCGTGAAATCTGAAATAAAAATAATTTCCAAAAGTGTAGAAGAAACAATTACTTTAGGAAAAATAATAGGTGAAAATGCCGTAGATGATTTATTTATTGCTATGAGTGGAGATCTCGGTGCAGGTAAAACTCATTTTGTGCAAGGAATAGCAAAGGGTATGAAAATACAAGATGTTGTAACAAGTCCTACATTTACAATTATGAATTATTATGAAGGAAAATTGCCGTTAAAGCATTTTGATTTTTACAGACTCGAAAGTGAATACGACTTGTATAATATAGGTTGGGAAGAATATAGTGTTGGAGGAGTTACCGTAGTTGAATGGTCGGAACTGTTTCCTTCACTTATACCTCATGGAAGTCTTTGTGTACGAATAGAGAATGTTTCACTTACGGAAAGAAATATTTTTATAAAATGGGATGAAAAAACTCCTGAAAATATTATAAAGGAGATAAAAAAGCATGCTATTGGCGATTGATACGTCTTCATATGTATTAAGTTGTGCTTTGGCACAAGAAGATAAATTAATTTCAGAGTGGACAGTTCAAAGAAGACTGACACATTCTGAACAACTTATTCCGCATATAGATGAAATGATGAAAGTAAGCGGAGTTTTGAGAAAAGATATAAAATATATTGCAATATCGAACGGCCCCGGCTCATTTACAGGCCTTCGTATAGGATTGGCAAGTGCAAAAATGATGGCATATATATGGGATATACCTTTAATTGCCGTAGATACTTTACAAGCACTTGCATATAATTTAAAATCTGCACAAGCTTTTATTCTACCGTTAATAGATGCACAACGTAATAATGTTTATGCTTCTTTATACAGTTCGTTTAAAGATTTATGGCAAGTTTGGGAAAACAAAGCGGATTCTATCGATAATATAATAAATGAAGCCGTAAAGCACGGCGGACCTATAATAGCAACCGGTGAAGCAGCAGATTTGTATAAAGACAAATTAATATCTGCAGGTATACAAATTGCTCCGTTTCATATGAGATGTTGCAGAGCGGGGAGTGTAGCTTCTGCAGCATTTGAAAAAATTAAGAATAAACAGTTTGAAAATCCTTTGCAAATTCTTCCAAACTATATACGTCGAAGTGAGGCTGAAGTTCAGTGGGAAAAGAAACACAATCAGAAATAAAAATTCGTAAAGCTTTAAAAAAAGATGTAAATGCGATTTATGAAATAGGTAAACACAGTTTTTTTGATGCATGGAGAAAAGAAACTGTTGAATCCGATTTAGTGAAATCACATAGCTGTTACTTTGTGGCGGAATTTGAAGGACGTATAATAGGTTATGCTTGTTATTGGTTTATATTGGATGAAGCACAATTGGTAAATTTAGCAGTAGAACCTGAATACAGACGAAAAGGAACGGCAAAAGCATTGATGAATGCCGGTGAAACTGAAGCGGTAAATCGTAATATGAGATTTATATTTCTCGAAGTCAGAGTCGGAAATATTAACGCACAGGAATTATATAGAAAAATGGGATTTATCGTAGGCAGTTTGCGTAAAGGTGTATATGAAAATCCGAAAGAAGACGGATACATTATGATGAAAAAGCTTACCGATCCTATGGGGAGAAAATTATGAAAATTTTGGCATTTGAAACAAGTTGTGATGAAACTTCATGCGCAGTTATAGAAAACGGAAGAAGTATTTTGTCAAATATTATTTCAACTCAAGTACCTATACATAAAAAATTCGGAGGTGTAGTACCTGAAGTTGCATCACGTCATCATATAGAAGATGTTTTACCGGTGGCAATAGAAGCACTTGAAAAAGCTTCATGCACTTGGAACGATATAGATGCAATTGCAGTTACAAAAGGTCCGGGGCTTGTAGGGGCCTTGCTTGTAGGAGTATCTGCAGCCAAATCTGTTGCATGGGCATTGGATAAACCTCTTATAGGTGTAAATCATATGGAAGGGCATATATTTGCAAATCTTTTGCAATATCCGGATTTGGAACCCCCTTTTTTGGCACTTGTAGTTTCAGGCGGACATACAATGCTTGTAGAAGTTAAAGGCTACAATGAATTTAATCTCATGGGTCAAACACGAGATGATGCGGCAGGAGAAGCTTTTGATAAAATTGCAAGAATTATGGGTTATCCGTATCCGGGAGGCCCTTATATAGATAAATTGGCTCAAAAAGGAAATCCCGAAGCGATACATTTTCCGGTAGCCATGCATGGAAATCATGAATTGGATTTTTCATTCAGCGGATTGAAATCTGCGGTAATAAACTATTTAAATACCGCAAAAATGAAAAAAATAGAAATATCACATGAAAATGTAGCTGCAAGCTTTCAAAAGGCGGTTATAAGTGCATTGGTAGAAAAAACCGAAGCGGCTTTAAAGATAAGCAAACAAAAAACTCTTGTACTTGCCGGAGGAGTTGCCGCAAATAGCGGAATACGCAAGGAACTTACAAGAGTTTGCAATGAAATGAATATAAGATTTTGCTATCCGGAATCCGTGCTCTGTACGGATAACGGTGCAATGATAGGATGTAGAGCTTATTATATGGCAAAAGAAGGATTATATTCAAAATGGAATTTAAATGCAAATCCCGGATTGGGATTTTGCGGAGAAGATAAATGAGTGAATTATATTCATTAGCGCGTGAAAAAACCGGTTTAAACGAAGTTCAATTAAAAATACTCGGCTATATGACAGAAGCGTTGCAATTTGCAGCGGACATATCTAAATGTCAAGTTGTACTATGTACAAAAGGAAAAAATAAAGATATGTGTGTATTGCTTAGCTCATTAGTACCTTCATATTATAAAGGACTTAAATATTTTCATGAAGGTGATGTTTTTTTAAAACAAGAATTTGCAATTGCAACCAAAGTTTTTTCAACCGGCGAAAAAGCAAAAGGAAGAAAAGAACTGGATTTGGGGAAGATGGCGGATGTTACCGCCTATCCTGTATTTGACAATGCAGGAATAACATTTGCCGTTGTAGGATTTATATCAAACTCTTTGGAACAGGAAGAAATACTTACAGATACTGCCAATATGGCATTGCAGATACCGTTTAAACATGAAGATTATTATAAAATAAAACCTCAAGACGGTGTAGTTATTATAGATTCTGTAGGAAGAGTACTTTATACAAATGATATGGCGCAAGATTTGTTTTTAGATTCCGAACAAAGAACCACAATAGGACAAGGATTGTTAAACCACACATCATTTCATATTTCGATTGTAGATCGTGTAGAGTCGACAATAAAACCGGAATTCGGAGATGAAATTTCCGGACAAATGACATTTTCTTCGTGGGCATTACCGATAGTATCAAACGGACGTGTAAACAGAACGGTATTGGTACTTACAGATGTGACTGCAGTAAGAGAAAAAGAAAGACAATTGTTGATAAAAGACTCTGTAATAAAAGAAATACATCATAGAGTAAAAAACAGTTTAAATACTATTGCAGGAATGCTTAGAATGCAAGCGAGAAGGACAAGAGATGAAGAAGCAAAAAAGGCATTGAAATCCGCAATAAACAGAATATCCGGCATATCAAGAATTCACGATATATTGGCACATCAAAGTGAAGAAATAGTAAATTGGAAACTTATTTCAGATAAAATTTGTAACTTGTCGGTCGAAAGTTTATCTGATTGCAAAGTTAATATGATACAAAAGAACAGTAAAGAATCAATATATTTGCCATCGGAAAAAATAGTATCATTAGGTATAGTTACAAATGAACTTATACATAATGCTATTGAACATGGATTTGAAAACATGAGCAGCGGTTCTTGTATTCTTGAAACTGAAAAAGAAAATAATTTTTTAAAAATTATAGTTATGAATGACGGGCATTTACTTCCGGAAAGTTTTAACGAAGGAAATTATGACTTAGGATTACATATCGTAAAAACTATTGCAGAAATAGATTTAAAAGGAAGTTTTGAAATAAAAAACAGCGGTAAATGGGTGTCGGCAAGTATTTGTATACCTATAAATGAGGAGTAGGAAATGGGTGCATATACTATAGTAATAGCAGATGATGAAGCATTGGCAAGAATGGACTTGAAAGAAATGCTTGAAGAAGCCGGACATAAAGTGGTAGGGCAAGCATCTGACGGTGTAGAGGCATGGGAACTTGTAAAAGAAAAATCACCTGATTTAGCTATTTTGGATATAAAAATGCCTAAAATGGACGGATTGCAAGCTGCAAAATTAATTGCGCATGACGGATTGGCACCAGTTTTGCTTTTAACTGCATTCGGAGATGAAGAAATTATAGAAAAAGCAAAAAACTCTATGGTTTTCGGATATGTAATAAAACCGGTTGAAGAAAAAGTTCTTTTTCCTGCAATTGAAATTGCTGTAAGCCAATATAAGAAAAAATGCGAAATGGTAAATCGTGTAAAAAATATGGAAAAGGAAATAGAAGAAAAACAAATAATCAATCGTGCAAAAGCGTTGCTTATGAAATTTTATAAAGTTACGGAAGATCAGGCACATACACAATTACAAAAAGTAAGTATGAAACGCGGAAAGTCTATGGCGGAAGTTTCATCAATGTTGGTTAAGGAAATTTTAAACAAGAAAAACAAGTAATAGTAAGTATGAAAAAATAATATAATTGAATAAAATTCAGTATGACTGAAATAGATAACAAATCCGAGTAAGCATAATCAAAAATCATAAACGTTCGAACCTTTTTCAAAGGTCGGGGTAAATTAATTAAATCGAATATGAATTACTTCAAGCAACCATAAATTACGGTTGCTTTTTTCTTTCTAACGAAAGAGGTCAATATTAGTTCAAAATTGTGTTTTGCAAGTTTACTATTCAACTGAATATGAAAAATATATTTTTTATATTTTCAACATTTATTACAGGGGGTAAATTCTTTTATCGCAAAGGGTAAGAGAATTTTATTTTGGATAAAAATATTTTATATGTTTGATGAAAAAAGTTTGACAAATATACGTAATGAATGATAAACTTTGATTGTAGGTTAGCACTCGATTATGGTGAGTGCTAATAAGGGTGATAGCTATGAATAAAAATAAAGGTCAAAATGATAAAAAAAATATGAATGAAAGGAAAAAACGTATTCTATGGGCAATAGTTCAAGATTATTCAGAAACCGCAGAGCCGGTAGGGTCTCGAACCGTTGCAAAGAAATATGATTTAGGCGTAAGCAGTGCAACTATAAGAAACGATATGCAAGATTTGGAAGATGAAGGATATCTTGAACAGCCGCATACATCGGCGGGGAGGGTACCATCAATCAAAGGATATCGTTTTTATGTAGATGAATTGATGATGCCCAATCCTGTAACTCAAGAAGAGCAAAAAGTACTGCATGGTATTTTTGAAGATTCATCAAAGCGTGTAGATGAAATTTTTTGTAATATGGCAAAGATTATTGCTTCTTTGACGCATACATTATCACTTTCAGCTTCCGCAAAGGGTAAAAGCGGTAAATTTAATTATGTAAGGTTTTTACCTTTGGATAAATTACGTGCGATACTGTTGGTAGTTACCGATTCCGGCGATGTTACAGATGTAGTTGTAAAAATTCCGGAAGGAACCGATTTAGATGAATTGCAAATGCTTGCAAATAAGTTGAACAGATTTTTACATGGCAAAGAACTTAAAAAATTAGATGAAAAAACAATAATGGAATTTCAAAGAGAAATAAGCAAAAATCTTGTTTCGTATATTCCGGTTTTCAGAGCTTTAAATCAGGCAATAATGCCAAGTCGTGAAATTTATTCCGGTGGAGCCTCAGCCTTGATTGAGCAACCGGAATTCAGAGATATTGAACGTGTACAAGATCTTTTGAATTTATTGGAAGAGCGTGAATTATTGCATAGATTGCTTATGGAATCTATGGACAAGCCGATTTCGGTAAATATCGGGACTGAAAATAATATGAAATCGTTTTCAGATTTGTCTATAATTCGTGCGCAATTTACATGTAATAATCAAGTTATAGGTTCAATTGCAGTTTTAGGGCCTACAAGAATGCAATATGGAAAGATTGTGGGAATGTTGAATTTTATGCAGAAACAATTGGATTTTTTGCTTAAAGATAAGGATACATAGGAGGAAAAATGAATAAGAAGCATGAAAAAGATATAAATCGAGATGAAGTGAAAAAAAATCAAAAAAAAGTTGATTCTGTACAAAATTCCGGTAAAGAAATAAATGAAAAAGACGAAAAAATTTCAAAAGAGCAAGAAACTTTGCAAAAAATGGAAACTATGACAAAAAAGTTTGTTGAAATGCAAAATAAACTTGAAGAAACTGAAAATCGTCTACAAGTTTCGATAAATCAAAATGTACGACTTCAAGCGGATTTCGACAATTTCAGAAGACGTACCAGAGAAAATGAAGAAAATCTTACGGATAAAGTACAGTTGAAAGTTTTAAAAGATTTTTTACCGCTTATAGATAATTGTGAACTTGCACTTAAACATATGGAAAGTAAAGATGCTTCAGAAGTTTATTTGGAAGGTTACAAGTTATTACATAAGCAATTGATGAAAATTATGGATGATTTGGGTGTTAAAGAAATAGATGCAAAAAACAAACCTTTTGACCCATATTTCCATGAGGCCGTTATGCAAGTTACCTCGGATGAACTTGACTCCGATTACGTAGCCGGAGTTTTTCAAAAGGGATATATGTATAAAGATAAAGTATTGAGGCCTTCAAAAGTACAAGTAGTTCAAAATGATTAATTTATATAGATACAAAAAAGTAAGAAAGGAGACATTTTAAAATGTCAAAAGTAATAGGTATTGATTTAGGTACAACAAACTCCGTAGTAGCAGTTATGGAAGGTGGAGAACCTGTAGTTATTCCAAATGCGGAAGGATCGAGATTGACTCCGTCTGTAGTAGGATTTTCAAAAACAGGAGAACGTTTGGTAGGACAACTTGCAAAACGTCAGGCTGTTTCAAATCCTTCACGTACAGTTGTTTCCATTAAGAGACATATGGGTGAAGATTACAAAGTTACAATTGATGGAAAGAGTTATACACCTCAAGAAATTTCAGCTATGATTCTCCAAAAGTTGAAAGCTGATGCAGAAGCATATTTAGGTGAAAAAGTAACCGATGCGGTAATTACATGTCCGGCATATTTTACGGACAGTCAGCGTCAAGCGACAAAAGATGCAGGTGCAATTGCAGGTTTAAATGTTTTGAGAATTATTAATGAACCTACAGCATCTTCATTGGCTTACGGTCTTGATAAAATAAAAGACGGTAAAGAACATAGATTTTTGATTTATGATTTAGGCGGCGGTACATTTGATGTTTCCATACTTAATTTGGCAGATGGAGTATTTGAAGTAGAAGCATCTCATGGTAACGGACATTTGGGCGGAGACGATTTCGATGCACGTGTAATGGAATGGATTGCAAAGAAATATAAGGAACAAAACGGTATTGATTTGAAACGTGATCCGATGACAAATCAAAGATTGAAGGAAGCTGCCGAAAAAGCAAAGATTGAATTATCCGGTGTTATGTCTACAGATATCAACTTGCCGTTCTTGTCAATTGACGCAAACGGTCAGCCTGTACATTTCAATCAGACGTTGAGTCGTGCAGAATTTGACAGTATTACCGAAGATCTTGTGCGCATGACAGAAGAACCTATCGATATAGCACTTAAAGATGCAAATCTCTCAATTAATGATATAGACAAAGTTCTTCTTGTCGGAGGTTCTTCAAGAATACCGGCAGTACAAGCTTTAATCAAAAATAAATTCGGTAAAGAAGCAAGCAAGGGCGTAAATCCGGATGAATCCGTTGCAGTAGGTGCAGCTGTTCAGGCGGGTGTATTGAAGGGTGAAGTAAAAGACGTATTACTTCTTGACGTTACCCCGTTGTCTTTAGGAATTGAAACTTTGGGTGGAGTATTTACTACAATGATTAAGAGAAATACTACAATTCCTACTTCAAAATCACAAGTCTTCTCAACTGCAGCAGATAATCAATCAGCAGTAGACATTCATGTTTTACAAGGTGAACGTGCAATGGCTGCGGATAATAAGACATTGGGACGTTTCCAATTGACAGATATTCCTCTTGCTCCGCGCGGAGTACCTCAGATACAAGTAACATTTGATATTGATGCAAACGGTATAGTTCATGTATCTGCTAAAGATTTGGGAACAGGCAAAGAACAGAAGATTGAAATAAAATCATCTTCAGGATTGTCCGATGAAGAAATTGAAAAGATGCAGAACGATGCAAAAGCACATGAAGCTGAAGATAAAAAGCGTAAAGAAACCATTACTGTAAAGAACAATGCCGAATCTTTGATTTATCAGGCACAGAAAACGATTAAAGAACTCGGTGATAAAGCTGATGCACAAAAAGTTAAGGAAATTAATGATGCAATTTCAAAATTGCAGGAATCACTTAAGGGTGATGATGTTGAAAAAATTAAAGCAGATGCAGATGCATTGACAAAGCCTTTACATGAAATGAGTCAGAAAATGTATGAACAGGCTCAAAAGGCTCAACAAGCACAGCAGGCAAATCAACAAGCTTCTTCAGCAGGACAGCAGCAACAAAAATCGGGCGACAAAGATAATGTAGTTGATGCCGATTACAAAGTTGTTGATGATGATAAGAAATAAAGGATAGTGGGATTCCCTCATGGCAAATCAAGATTATTATAAAATTTTGGGTGTTGAAAGAAATGCATCCGAAGCTGACATAAAAAAAGCATATAGAAAAATGGCACGTAAGTATCATCCGGATTTAAATAAGGATAATCTTAAAGAAGCCGAGGAAAAATTTAAGGAAGTTAATGAAGCTTATCATGTGCTTTCGGATGCAGATAAAAGAGCCCAATATGATCAAATGGGTCATGACGCATTCCGCAATGCCTCACAAGGTGGAGGAGCAGGTTACGGTGCAGGCGGATTTGATTTCAGCGGATTTGATATGGGTGATATATTTGATATGTTTACCGGTGGTGGAAGGGGCCGTAGGAAAAACGGTCCTGAACCCGGAAACGATTTAAGATATGACTTGCAAATAACGCTTAGAGAAGCTGCTGAAGGTGTAAAGAAAACATTTTCAATTACCAAAAGAGATGTTTGCGATCGCTGCAACGGAAGTTGTGCGGAGCCCGGCACTTCGGTAGAAAGATGTCCGCATTGTCAAGGTACCGGACAACGTCGTATGGTCAGAAACAGTCCTTTCGGACAGATGGTAAATGTAATGCCGTGTGACGGATGTAACGGTGAAGGTAAAATAGTTAAAACTAAATGCCGTCAATGCATGGGCAGCGGAGTTGTTGCAAAATCCAAGAAAATTGAAATTAACATTCCTGCAGGAGCGGATACCGGTATAAGAATGCGTGTTGCCGGTGAAGGTGAACCCGGTTTACGCGGAGGTCCCAGAGGAGATCTTTACGTATTTATTTACGTAAAAGATGACGCCGACTTCCAACGTGAAGGAAATGATTTATATTGCAGACAAGATATATCATTTTCTGTAGCCGCATTGGGAAGCGTTGTTCGTGTAAAAACATTGGAAAAAGAAGTTGAACTTAAAATTCCGTCAGGAACTCAAACCGGTACAAGATTCAGAATTCCGCATGAAGGAGTTCCGGATATACATACAAAACGTAAAGGTAATTTGTATGTAGTGGTAAATGTTGTAGTTCCTAAGAAATTAAATGATGCTCAAAAAGAAGCATTGTTGAATTATACACATTTATCCGGAGAAGATGTTTCACAATTTAAAGGAAAAAATTCTTTTTTTGATAAAATTATTGATAAATTAAAGAAATAAATGTATAAAAAAAGGAATCGGTTTATAAACCGATTCCTTTTTTGTTTTAAAAGAAATGTGAAATTGCTATCATAATGGTGCCAAATACGCCGAATAATGCAACTATTATTCCGTCAATTGTACTCCAATTCATATGAACGATATTTGTAGCATCAAGAATAAAATAAAGTATTCCGCCCATTAATATGTTCGTAAAAATTTTTTTAGCAAAACGACCTAAAATAAAAATTGAAACAACAATAATTATTATACTTGTAATACCGTAGCTTACAATAGGTGCACCTATTGATTCCAGCATATTGAATTAAATCTCCTTTCGATTTTCAACAGCATTTGCCAATGTAATACTGTCGGCATAACCTATGTTACTTCCTGCAGGCAGACCGCGTGCAGGCCTTGTTATTTTAATTCCCGAGGGTTTAATCAAGTCGGCAATATAATAGGCAGTTGCTTCACCTTCCGTATCAGGATCTGTTGCTATAATAACCTCATTTATATTTGAATCTTTTAATCGTGTAAGTAATTCTTTTATTTTCAAATCTTCCGGACCTATTCCGTCAAGAGGTGATAATACACCGTGAAGAACATGGTATAGACCGTTGTATTCATGACTTTGTTCCATTGCATGTACATCTTGAGGATTTTCAACAATACACAATAAAGAAGAGTTTCTTTTAGAGTCGGTGCAAATTGAACAAGGATCCGATGTTGCCAAATTGCAACAAATTGAACAGTAACAAACAGATTTTTTTGCATTCTCTATAGTTTTTAAAAATGTATCTATATCTTTTTGCGGACGCATAAGCATGAAATATGCCAAACGTTTTGCACTTTTTACACCTATACCCGGCAATTTACGAAATTGCTCGGCTACTTCTTCTAAAATATCGTCCATTAGAACATTCCGCCGGGTAATCCAAGTCCGCCGGTAACTTTGTTCATTCCTTGAGCAATCATTTCATCAGCTTTTTTTGATGCTTCGTTTACGGCAGTTGTAATTAAATCTTCCAACATTTCGGAATCGTCGGGGTTAATTGCATCTTTTGATATTTTTAATGAAGTAATTAATTTATCTCCGCTCATTGACAATGAAACCGCTCCTCCGCCTACAGATACATCTACTGTTTTTTGACGGAGTTCATCCTGCATTTTTTGCATTTCTTCCTGCATTTTTTTTGCTTTTTTTAACATGTTTTGCATTTGTGCTTTATTACCGAACATTTGAAAACCTCCTAAAATTATTAATCTTTTTCATATATATCATAGTCTGATAAGAATTTCAAGGCAGTTGATAATGTAGGATTTGCCTTATCTTTTTCCGGAATATCAGATTTTTGAATTAAATTATATTGTGAATCATTTTTTTTTACTGAAATTGAATTTAATGCCGACGTTTCTTCAGGGCTACCTTTGAGTACCGTATGTACTTCTATATTATATCCTATGATATTTTTTAGTGCATCGGAAACAGCTTTTTTATACGACGGATTATTACACGCAAGCACAAGAAATTGCTGAGGTGCGGATATTGTGACATTTGTATTTGTTAAACGTACAATATTACACTTTTGAAAACATGAATATATATCAATTCTTTTTATACTCATGAAATAATCAAGAGTTTTTTTCCAAATCGAGTCATATTCATTGGGTGAAATTACGGATGATTCAGTCACTGTTTCGTTATTGTGCTCTTCGATTTGAGATTTTAGTGAAGTTTCATCAGTTGAAGTTTTAATTGTTGATTTTTTTACCTTTGCAGGTATTTCAGATTCAGCTTCAACTTTGGAAGAATTATTTATATTTGAAGAGTTATTTATGATTTTGCCGTTTTTCTGTAAATCTGATATTTCTTCTTCAATTTTTGCAAGGCGACTGTGAATATCATTGTAATTTTTTATTTCTTTTACACGTGACAGATGAAGTAATCCCATTTCTGCAGTAATACGTGGAGATGCACCTTGTTTAATACTTGTTATATATGTACATAATTCGGAGAACATAATATCCAAGTAGGATTCCGATGTCAGATTTGAAAGTTTTTTTAATGTATTTTCATACGATTTATATATAGTAAGTTCAGGAGCATTCGGATTTATCTTATACAACATTAAGTTTCTATAATGTTCCAATAAATTTCGTAATATTGAAATAGGCTCTTTGCCGCTTTGCATAAGATCGAAAAACAACATTAGAATTTTTCCGCTGTCATGAATTGCTATATACTCGGACAATTTTAAAATCTGTTCGGTATTTGTTATGCCTATTAGCTTATATACATCATCCGCATTGAGTGAATTTGAATCATTTGCATGCGAACATTGATCAAGTAGGGATAATGCATCTCTTAAGCCTCCGTCTGCACGAACTGCTATAAGAGCTGCGGCATCTTCAGTAAGATGGAAATTACTTTTTTTTGAAATATTCAGTAAATGCTCCTTTATAGCATCTACCGAAATTCTTCTGAATTCATAACGTTGGCAACGTGAAAGAATTGTAAGTGGTATTTTTTCAGGTTCTGTTGTTGCCAATATAAACATTATATATGACGGAGGTTCTTCCAATGTTTTGAGTAAGGCATTGAAAGCTTCTTTTGTAAGCATATGTACTTCGTCAATAATGTATACTTTTTTTCTGCATGTGGCAGGTAGTGAACATACGGATTCTTTTAAGGCGCGTATTTCTTCAATACCTCTGTTTGATGCTGCATCTATTTCGTAAACATCCAAACTGTTACCTTGGTTTATTTCATTACAGTTTGGACAGTTGTTGCAAGGATTTGAATTTTCAGGATTAAGACAGTTTACAGCTTTTGCCAAAATTTTAGCCATACTTGTTTTACCGGTTCCTCGCGGACCTGAAAATAAATATGCATGTGCAACTTTATTTTGAATAAGAGCATTACATAACGGTACTGAAATATGTTTTTGTCCGACAACTTCACTGAAAGTACGCGGGCGCCATTTCCTGTAAAGTGCTAAATAAGACATATAAACCTCCGGAATAAAAAAGCCTTGCGTTGTTTACTTATGACAGCCTTCGAAGATACCGTGGCACATGAAGTTTACCGTTTACTGCTGCTTCCTCTCGGACCTGACAGGGTTCACGGGACTTCATTGCACGGGCCCGAAGACTGCCATAAATAAATAATGCAAAGCCATATAACGGTATTATACTATTACTTGTTTGCATTTGTAAAGTTCAAGTTTATTATACGTTTATTCGACAAAATTAACTGTATAGTGGTAAACTATATAAGATAAATTAGGTTAAAAGTATAATTTTTATATATGAATATATTTATAGTGTAGCGTATTTGAAGGGGTGTTGCAATATGAAGTATCGTATAGAACATGACACATTAGGTGAAGTAAAAGTTCCGGAGAATCATATGTGGGGTGCGCAAACAGAAAGATCCGTGGAAAATTTTAAAATAGGAAGCCAAATGCCGCATGAAATAATTAAGGCATTTGCCATACTGAAAAAATGCACTGCAAAAATAAATGCACAAAAAGAACTTTTGGATAATGATAAATGGACTGCGATTTGTGAAGCTTGTGACGAAATAATAGAAGGCAAGTGGAATGATGAATTTCCTCTTGTAGTATATCAAACAGGCTCGGGTACACAGAGCAATATGAATATGAATGAAGTAATAGCTCATATTGCAAATGAAAAATTGAAATGTAAAAATATCGAAAAGAAAGTTCATCCTAATGATGATGTAAATATGTCACAATCATCAAACGATACTTTCCCTACTGCAATGCATATTGCAGCTGTAAGTACATTAAGAGAATGTTTATATAAACCTTTAAAATCACTTTCCGATACATTTCATAAAAAATCAGATGATTTTAAAGATGTGGTAAAAATAGGACGTACTCATTTGCAAGATGCCGTTCCTATGACACTTGGACAGGAATTTTCAGGTTGGGCGGAAATGCTTGATAAATCAATGAGTATGATTAAAAATTCAGAAAAATACTTACTGGAACTTGCAATAGGCGGAACGGCCGTAGGTACAGGCATTAACAGTCCTGAAGATTTCGGAGAAAAAGTTTCCGAAGAGATTGCAAAAGAAACCGGTATACCGTTTGTTTCGGCTGCAAATAAATTTTATGCTTTGACGGGAAGAGATGACTTTGTATTTTCTCATGGTGCATTGGAAGCTTTAGCTATGGATTGTATGAAATTTGCAAATGATATAAGATGGCTTGCAAGCGGTCCTCGTGCAGGGTTTGGAGAAATTATAATACCTGCAAATGAACCGGGTTCTTCAATTATGCCGGGTAAAGTAAATCCTACACAATGTGAAGCTTTGACGATGGTCGCATGTCGTGTACATGGAAATCAAGCTACGATATCATTTGCATCATCTCAAGGTAATTTTGAACTTAACGTTTTTGCACCGGTAATGGCAAATTCATATATAGAAAGTGTAAAATTGCTTTCTCAATCAATTCACTCATTCAATATTCATTGCGCTACAGGTATTGAACCGAATTATGAAAGAATGAATCAATTGGTAAACAGCTCTCTCATGTTGGTAACTGCATTGTCACCGCATATCGGTTATGAAAAGTCCGCAAAAATAGCAAAACAAGCGCACAAACAAAAAATTTCTTTAAAAGAAGCGGCAATAGCATCAGGGTATGTAAGTGAAGAAGATTACGATAAGTATGTAAACCCTGCTATAATGACAAACAAAGACAGATGATTAATAATGATTAATTTAGGAGGTATGATGAAACATATTTCTGTTATAGGAAGCTGCAATATGGATTTGGTTGTAGAAGTTGATCGACGTCCTATGCCGGGAGAAACGGTTTTAGGTAATAAGATGGTTCTTTCACCCGGAGGAAAAGGTGCGAACCAAGCAGTTGCCGCAGCAAGACTTGGTGCAAAAGTTTACATGGTAGGATGTGTAGGTAACGATGCATACGGTCAAATGCTGAAAAAAGCAATGGAAGACAGCAATGTAAATACCGACTATGTATATGTATTGGATAATGTAAATACAGGTACTGCACATATAACGGTTTCAAACGGAGAAAATACTATAATTGTTATTAAAGGTGCAAATTCCGAAGTCTCACAAAAACATATAGAAGAAGCTTGGGAGATAATATCTACATCGGACATTGTTTTATTGCAACATGAAATTTCAAAAGAAACCATAGACTATGTAATTAAACGTTGTTATGAAGAAAATATTCCGGTATTGCTTAATCCTGCACCATATATGGATGTTCCGGAAGAGTGGATAAAAAAAGTGAAATATATAACTCCGAACGAGCATGAAGCTGCACTTATGTTTAAAGGTTATACACGTAATGAAATATTGACTTCAAATAACGGAAAAGTTATTATGACCGCCGGTAAAGAAGGCGTATTTTACGGAGAAAACAATTCAATTATAAATATCTCCGGTTTTGATGTAAAAGCGGTAGATACTACAGGTGCCGGAGATACATTTAACGGAGCATTTGCAGTTGCACGAAGCGAAGGAAAAAACATGAAAGAAAGTATAAGATTTGCAAATGCCGCGGCAGCTCTTTCTGTAACTAAATTCGGAGCACAAAGCGGTATGCCTTACCGTAAAGACGTGGAGGAATTATTGAAATGCAAAAAGTAGGAATATTAAACAGTAAAATTTCAAAAGTACTTGCAGATATGGGACATACTGATAAAATTACCGTAGGAGATTGCGGACTTCCAACACCGGAAGGTATTTCCAAGATAGATTTGGCATTAAAACTTGGAGAACCTAAGTTTATTGATGTAGTATCTGAAATAGCTAAATACATGGAAATAGAAAAAGTTTATGTAGCAAGTGAAATAAAAACAAAAAATCCGGATCAGTGGAATGCGTTGCGAAAACTATTTCCTGAAAATAAATATAAATGGATTATATTAAACAACCACGAAGAATTTAAGGAACTTACAAAATCATCCAAAGCTATAATCAGAACGGGTGAAATAACACCGTTTTCGAATATAGTATTGGAATCCGGTGTTATATTTTAAAATTCACAATACTGTTTGAGAGGAAATATTCTGATAATGGAAATAAAAATGTCGGGTATCGGTAAATCTTTCGGTACCAATAAGGTGTTAGACGATGTAAATTTTCATCTTAAATCCGGAGAAATTCATGCCTTGATGGGTGAAAACGGTGCTGGAAAATCTACACTTATGAATATTTTGACAGGTATTCATAAAGCCGATTACGGGAAAATTTTAGTTGACGGTAAAGAAGTAGTTTTCAGTTGTAATAAAGATGCTGAAAAAGCGGGGATAGCATTTGTACATCAGGAATTGAATATTTGGCCGAACATGACTCTTTTGGAAAATTTATTTTTATCCGATTTACCGAAAAATAAATTCGGAATTGTAGATTTCAAAAAGATGCGCAAATTGGCTGAAGAAAAATGTGCAGATATAGGAGTAAACATACCTTTGGATAAAATTGCCGAAGAATGCTCCGTAGGACAGCAGCAACTGACAGAAATAGTAAGAAGTTTGATGGTAGATGCAAAAGTTATAATTATGGATGAACCTACTGCAGCACTTACTGAAAGAGAAACTGATTGTCTTTTCAGTGTTATGTCAAAATTGAAATCTCGAGGAGTTTCTATTATCTATATTTCTCATAGAATGGAAGAAGTTTTTGTAAATTGTGACACAATTACAGTCATGCGTGACGGTAAAAATATTAATACATATGCAACAAAAGAAACACGAATGGAACAATTGGTCAGCGATATGGTAGGTCGTGTAATGTCCGAGTACTATCCCGAAAGAGTCGTAACTCCTGGTGAAGAAGTACTTAGAATTGAAAATTTAACAGGTGACTCATTTGAAAATATTTCTTTTTCGGTAAGAAAAGGAGAAATATTCGGAATTTCAGGATTAATGGGTGCCGGAAGAACTGAAATAGTTCGAGCAATTTTCGGTGTAGACTCACATAAAAGCGGTAAAATATTTTTGAACGGTAAGGAAATAAAAATAAAAAAACCTACAGATGCAATTAAAAAGGGTTTCGGATTTATAACTGAAAACAGAAAATCTGAAGGACTTATATTGGACTTTTCAATTCTTAGAAATATTGCGTTGCCGAGTGAAAAAGAATTATCGAAATATGAGTATATAAATAAGAAAGATGAATATAATTTTTCTAAAACTTTGTCAGATAAACTCGGTGTAAAGACGGAAGATATAAAACTTCCGGCAGCTTCTCTTTCCGGTGGAAATCAGCAAAAAGTGGTTATTGCAAAATGGGTAGGGAAAAAACCTTCAATTTTGATTTTGGACGAGCCGACAAGAGGTATTGATATAGGTGCAAAAAAAGATATATATGATTTGATGAACGAATTGACATCTCAAGGCGTTACTATTATTATGGTATCTTCCGAGTTGCCTGAAATTATAGGCATGAGTGATCGTATTATGGTTGTTCATGAAGGTAGAATGGCAGGAATTTTAAATCGTGAAGAGGCCGATCAAAAACGAATTATGACTATGGCAACCGGAGGAGAGTAACATGAATTCAACCAAATTTAAATCATGGATTAAAGAAATGGGACCTTTGATAGGTTTAGTAATTTTATTTATCGTAATAGCTATATTGAATGATAGTTTTATAGACCCTTCAAACTTGAAAAATTTGGCAAGACAAGTATCTATAAACGCATTAATTGCTTTCGGTATGACATTTGTAATTCTTACCGGAGGAATTGATTTGTCTGTCGGAAGTATATTGGCATTATCAAGTGCTTTGATGGCAAGTATGATTGCTTCGGGCACAAATCCTCAAATGGCGATAATATACAGTGCGATAATAGGTACGATTTTGGGAATTATAAACGGAATTATAGTTTCATATGGAAAAGTAGCACCTTTTATAGCTACTTTAGCGACAATGACAATCTATAGAGGAAGTACATTAGTGTACACTAATGGTAACCCTATAAGCGGACTTACAAATGATCCTGTTTTTACTGCATTCGGACAAGGTTTCTTACTGGAGGTTCCGGTACCGGCAATAGTGATGATTATTGCATTTTTGATACTTTTATTTGTTTTGAATAAGACACCTTTAGGACGTCAAACCTATGCAGTCGGAGGTAATGAAAAGGTATCATTCATATCAGGCATAAAAATTGACAAGATAAAAATTTTTGCTTATGCTTTGACAGGATGCTTGTGTGCAATTGCAGGTGCAATCCTTACGGCACGTTTGAACTCCGCTCAACCTACCGCTGGGATGGGGTATGAACTTGATGCTATAGCTGCAGTTGTTTTAGGAGGTACAAGTTTATCCGGAGGAAAAGGTAAAATATCAGGAACGTTAATCGGTGCTTTAATCATAGGTACATTGAACAACGGATTGAATATTTTGAACGTTTCCAGCTTTTACCAGCAAGTTGTGAAAGGGATTGTAATTTTGCTGGCAGTTATTATGGATCGCAAGAAGTTATAAGGAGGTATTTCATGTTAAAGAAAGTAGCATTGGCGTGTATGATTGGTGCGGCACTCGTTTCTGTAGCGGGTTGCGGATCTTCAGATAAGAAAGATGCAGCAACTTCAGACAAAAAAATAACGGTCGGATTTTCTGTTTCGACACAGAATAACCCGTTCTTCGTTACTATGGCAAACAGCGTAAAGGCAGAAGCCGACAAATTGGGAATCAATGTAAAAATTGTTGACGCACAGAATGACTCTGCAAAACAGGCAAACGATGTTGCGGACTTAATTCAAAGTAAAGTAGATGTATTGATTGTAAATCCGGTAGATTCTGCAGCAATCTCAAACTCCGTTATTGCAGCAAATCAAGCAAAAATTCCGGTTATTACAATTGACCGTTCTTCCGATAAAGGTGATGTAGCTGTACATATTGCTTCCAACAATGTAAAGGGTGGAGAAATGGCAGCTCAATACATTATTGATAAATTAGGGGAACAAACACCGGTTGCAGAACTGGAAGGTATTCCGGGCGCATCTGCAGCACGTGAACGTGGACAAGGCTTCCATAATTTGGCAGATTCCAAACTTAAAGTTTTAGCTAAACAAAGTGCAGATTTCGATAGAGGTAAAGGCTTGACAGTTGCAGAAAACATTTTGCAAGCAAATCCTGACATTAAAGCTATCTTTGCACAAAATGATGAAATGGCATTGGGTGCAATAGGTGCTGCAAAGAGTGCAAACAAACAAATTTTAATTGTCGGATTTGACGGAACAGATGACGGATTGGCAGCTATTAAGAGCGGTGATATGGCAGCAACAATAGCACAGCAACCTGACAAGATGGGTGAAATCGGTATCGACACTGCAGTTAAACTTGCTAAAGGTGAAAACGTAGAAAAGAATATTGCAGTAGAATTAAAATTAATTGAAAAATAAAAATAAAAAATTAAAGAGGGGATAAACCCCTCTTTTTTTTATGAAAACGTGATAAAATAATTATTGATAATAAATACAATTTGTATATTATGATAATTTATTATTGAAAGCGGTATATATGAATTATTACGAAATTTTTTCAAACATTTTAAGTGAAAATCAAATAAAATTAAATGAACCTATGAGTAAGCATACGACTTTCGGTATAGGCGGAATTGCAGATTGTTTTGTACAACCCGAAACCGTATCTCAATTACAGCAAGTTGTAAAAATCTTAAAAAAATATAACTCGCCTATTTTTATTTTAGGTGGTGGAGCAAATCTTCTTGTGCGTGATAAAGGTATAAGAGGAGTTGTAATCTCAACCGTAGGACTGAAGAATATTGAATGCAAAGGGAATAAAATAAGTGTAAACAGCGGAGTCAGTATTGCTAAAGTTGCACACTTTGCCGCTAAAAACGGACTTTCAGGGATGGAAGAATTAAGCGGTATTCCGGGAAGCATAGGTGGTGGAGTTTTTATGAATGCAGGTGCCTATGGAGGAGAAATGTCGCATATAGTAGAAAATGTTACTACATGTGATTTTGACGGAAATTTAAAAGAATACAGTAATTTTGAAATAGATTACAATTACAGACATAGTGTGTTTATGGATAACGGCGACATTATAGTAAATGTTACGCTTACTTTAAAAAACGGAAATATAAATGAAATAAAACAAAAAATAAATGAATATAACAGCAGGCGCCGTGAAAAACAACCTTTGGACAAAAGAAGTGCCGGAAGTACATTTAAAAGACCGAAAGGACATTTTGTAGGAAAAATGATTGAAGAATTAGGATTAAAAGGGTTTTCAGTCGGAGATGCAAAAGTAAGTACAAAGCATGCCGGATTTTTAATTAATGACGGAAATGCAAGTTGTGAAGATATGTTGGCGCTTATCGGTGAAATACAAAGACGTGTAAAAGAAACTTACAAAGTTGATTTGTACACTGAAGTTCAAGTTATAGGAGAAGCATAGTAGTAAATGAAACAGGAGCGAATATGGATGTTATAGCTTTTGTCGGTCCTCCGGGAACAGGTAAAAGTGATCGGGCGATTGCAGTTGCACATAAAAACAAAGCGGAATGTATTATTGATGACGGAATATTGATATATGACAATCGTATTGTTGCAGGTAAATCGGCGAAAAAAGAAGAAAGCAGATTGAAAGCCGTACGGCGTGCGATATTTTTAGATGAAAATCAAGTTGAAGATGTAAAAAAATCTTTGGCTAAAATTAATCCTGCACGTATTTTGATTTTGGGAACATCCGAACGTATGATTATCAAAATAACGGAACAATTAAATTTACAAAAACCGTTTAAATACATACATATAGAAGATATAGCAAGACCTGAAGAAATAAAAAAAGCGAATGAAGCAAGATATAAAGAGGGGAAACACGTAATTCCGGTTCCTACGGTAGAATTGAAACCTTATTTCAGAGGATACTTGGTTTATCCGCTAAGATTTTTCAGAAACAGAAACAAGAGTAATTCACCGCGTGTAAAAAATGAAGAAAGATCCGTTGTACGTCCTGTATTCAGCTATTACGGGAAATTAAGTTTTTCGGATAGAGTAATAGAAAAACTTGTAAAATATTCCGTACAAGACATTCCGTACTTGGTAATAAACAAAGTTGACAGTAAAAAGAGCAGAGAACAAATCAATGGACTTGTTTTGCGACTTGAAATTGAAATGCATAAAAAAAATCCTGACGAAATGAAAAAAATTGTTCATAAAATGAGGGATAATATTCAGAAAGAAATTGAGTATACAACAGGAATGTCCCTTGAAACGGTTAAGTTGAATATAATAACAAATGTAAGCAAGGCATAAGATTACATGCCTTGTTTTTATTTGACTTTTATAAAGAACCTGTTTATATTTTTATATGGAGTATTATTATTTTATATTATTAATTTAAGGAGTCTTTATGATTAAATATATATTCAGTCTTATTATGGCAATTGCAAGTTTGATTCTTGCAATAGGAGTAAAAACTTTTGCATCTGCTTGCCCTGCGATGCCTAACGGACGTTTTATGACGTGTCATTGGGCAGTTGAAGTAGTATTCGGATTGGGAATATTACTGTTGATTTTATCTATAATACATTTTATTTCTAAAAAAATTGAAATGAAACAAGGCATTTCAATTGCAATTTTTTTAAATTCCATTTTTACAATGCTGGTACCGGGGAATATTGTACCTCTTTGTATGAAGACAACAATGCGTTGTCATATGGTTATGAAACCGTTTGTAATGGTAGTAGTCGGAATTATTGCAGTAGTTGCAATTGTCGATTTTTTTATGCGTAGAAAATGTTTAAAGAAAGAAAATTGTAAATGAGTTACACTAATCTTCCTATAAAGAATTTAAAATCTTCACCGTTAAAAACGGCAGCCATGATTTTTTTGACTTTTCTTTTGGCTTTTTGTGTGTTTACAGGTTCGATTGTTATAATGAGCCTTCAAAACGGAATTGAAAGACTTGAAGATCGATTGGGTGCAGATATCGTTGTTATACCTAATTCGGCAAAAAGAAAAATTGATCCTCAATTTATGCTTTTAAACGGTACACCGGGATATTTTTATATGCCTAAACAGAATTTTGATATGATAAAGCATATAGAGGGTATTGATAAAATATCTTCACAGACATTTTTAGCATCGTTAAGTGCATCCTGTTGTTCCGTACCTGTACAAATAATAGGATTTGATCCTCAAACAGATTTTATAATTCAGCCGTGGATAAAGAAAAGTTACGGAAAATCTTTAGGATATGGAGATGTTGTTGTGGGCTCTTCGGTAAATGCAACTGTAGGAGATACAATACAGTTTTACAACAAACAATGTAAAATTGTAGCCAAACTTGAAGCGACAGGCACCGGATTCGATACTGCGGTATATACAAATGCGGAAACAATAAATATGTTGATAGATTCGTCTATAAAGATGGGACTTAATCCTGTTTTTCAAGGTAAAGCGGAAGATGTTATTTCATCCATATATATAAAGGTTAAAAAAGGTTATGATATAACTAAAGTTTCAAACGATATAAATTTGCGAGTACGCAAAGTAAAAGCAATTCCGGCAAAAAGTATGCTTTCTGGAATTGCAGGAAGTTTATCTGCAGTTTCAAAAAGTATCAAATTTTTGACTTATGCGGTTTGGTTTATGGTATTTATCATATTGATAATTGCATTTTCTTTACCTATAGGATCGCGTAAAAAGGAATTTGCAGTACTTCGTATGCTTGGTATATCAAGACGAAATTTGGCACAAATAATTATGAAAGAATCTGCCGTTATCAGTATTATAGGAGCGATTTCCGGCATTGCGGCAGGATATATTTTTGTAATACCTTTCAGCGGTTTGATAGAATCCTCATTGAACTTGCCGTTTTTGATTCCTGACTTCGCGATGATAGGTAGTTTATCAATATTGACATTTATTACCGTACTTGCAGTAGGAGTACTTGCTTCTGCATATTCTGCCTTTCGTTTGAGTCGTGTTGATACCGCTTCAATATTGAGAGGTGGAAACTGATGAAAATAACTGCAAATATGATTACAAAACAGTATAATTTAAATAATTCAAACAAAAGAATTTTTGAGGCTATATCTGCAATAAATTTTTCTGTAAATTCAGGTGAATTGGTAGTAATCACAGGAAGAAGCGGAAGCGGAAAATCAACGTTGCTTAACATAATGGCAGGATTGCTTAAACCTACTTCCGGAACTGTTTTTGCAGATCAAAGTGATATATACGGATTTACCGATAAAGAATTAAGTGATTTTCGTCATCATCATATGGGAATAATTCCACAAACCGAAGCTGCAATTTACAGTTTGAATGTAGAAGAAAATATAAAATTTTATATTTCGGAAAAAGAAAAAAATATAAATCAAAAGTGTGATGATTTGTTGGAAGAATTGGGTATTTCAAACTTGAAAAAAGCATATCCGACCGAATTGTCGGGAGGAGAATTGCATCGTATGTCCGTTGCACGTGCTTTAGTTCGTTCACCCGAAATATTGTTTGCGGATGAACCGACATCCGATTTGGACAGTGAAAATGTAAAAATTGTTATAAATCTTTTACGAAAAAGTGCAGATGAAGGTGCAGCGGTATTGGTTGTAACACATGAATCTGATTTTATACCATATGCAGATAAACACTATATTATGGAAAAAGGTCACATTTCAAAAGCATGATAAAAATGCGGTACATTGTATCGCATTTTTATTTGTTTTGAGTGTATTCATGATATAATGAAAAGAAGTCAAAATTTCGGAGGATATTGTGGAAAGCATAAAGTTTACAGGGAAAAAATATTATACGATAACATATGGTTGTCAAATGAATGAATCTGATACCGAAAGAATTAACGGTCAATTGGAAGCATTGGGATATACGCCTGCAAATGTAATGGATGAGGCGGATATTGTAATTTTAAATACATGCAGCATAAGACAAAACGCTGAAGAAAAAGTCTACGGGAAAATAGGCGAAGTAAAAAAACTTAAAGAGAAAAAAGACGGTGTTCTTTTAGGTATTGCAGGATGTATGGCACAAGAAAGTAAAAAGAAGCTCATAGAACGCATGCCTATAATAGATTTCGTAATAGGGCCGTATCATATACATGATTTAAAAGATATCGTTACTGCAAGAAATGCTGAAGGTGCGCATGTTGTTTTAACTAAAATGAATCCTCAGCGAGTAAAAGATTACAGCGAATTGACAGCATCAAGAAAGAGTAATATTTTTGCATGGGTTCCTATTATGCAAGGATGTAATAAATTTTGTACATATTGTATAGTTCCTTATGTACGTGGAAGAGAAACGAGCAGACCGATAAGTGACGTGTTGAAAGAAGTAAAACAATTAGCAAAAGACGGATATAAAGAAATCACGTTGTTGGGGCAAAATGTAAATTCTTACGGACTTGATTTCAGAAACGGAACAGATTTCAGTGATTTGATAAAAGCATTGGATACGGTTGACGGTATAGAAAGAATAAGATACATGACATCGCACCCTCGTGATATGACATTTGAAATGGTAGATGCGATTGCCGAATCTCCTAAGGTTGTAACGCAAATGCACTTACCCGTTCAACATGGATCAAATGAAATGCTGAAGAAAATGAATAGAGGCTACACAATAGAGCATTATTTTGAATTATTCGACTATGTCAAGAAAAAAATTCCGGATGTGGTAGTTACAACGGATTTAATAACAGGATTTCCGGGAGAAACCGAAGAGATGCATAAAGAAACTCTTGAGATATTAAAAAGAGCACGTTTCGATTCGGCATATACATTTATTTACTCACCGCGTAAAGGTACTCCTGCGGCACGCATGACGGATACGGTACCGTCCGACATTCAGCATAGAAGACTGAATGAAATAATGGAATTACAGAACAAAATAAGTTTGGAAATAAATAAAGAAATGGAAGGAAAAACATTCCAAGTAATTGTTGAAGGACCGACAAAACAAAATAAAGATAATTGGTTCGGAAGAACATCCGGAAACAAGATGATTATGTTTCCATACAGAGAAGGTTTGAAAATAGGGCAAACATTAGACGTTACAGTAGAAACTGCACAAACATGGATACTGAAAGGGAAAGAAAAAATATAGTTATATAGTTTTAAGGCGGTAGATATCAGATGGCAAAAACTCCTTTGATGGCGCAATATCAAAGTATAAAAGATAAATATGAAGATTCGCTTTTGTTTTATCGTTTAGGCGATTTTTATGAATTGTTTTATGATGATGCAAAAGTCGTTTCGCATGAATTGGAATTGACACTTACCGGAAAAAGTGCCGGAAAAGAAGGTAGAGTTCCGATGTGCGGGGTTCCGTATCATGCTGCTGAAAATTATATCTATCGCTTAATTCAAAAAGGCTATAAAGTGGCGGTGTGTGAACAACTGGAAGAACCGAAAAAAGCAAAAGGTTTGGTAAAACGTGACGTTATACGAGTTATAACGCCCGGAACAATATTATTTGAAAATGCAATTGCAGATAAATCAAATAATTACTTAATGTATATATACGAAGAACAAGGTGAAATAGTATTGATTTTATCCGACATATCTACAGGTGAATGCAGTTGGGGGATATGGAACGCAAAAAAAGAATTATATGATATGTTCGATATGATATCTATTTATCAACCTTCGGAAACTCTATGTACAATTTCTGATGAATTATATGAAAAAACAGATTATTTTTTTACATCATCTGTAGGCGGATGTCTTTTGGTGCGTAAAGAGTATACAGATGAAGTAAAAGAAAATGATGTAATATATTCGGACAATAAAAAAGTGCAAAAAGCATTTCTTCTTTTAGTTGAATATTTAAAAGATGTAATGAAATCGGATTCCGTAAAATTTCATAACATTTATAAATTACGAGAAGATCATGTACTGCACTTATCTGAAAAAACTATAAGAAATTTAGAAATAACGAAAAACATGCGAGACGGAGGTAGAAAAGGTACATTACTCGAACTCTTGGACTATACTTCAACCGCCATGGGAGGACGTTTGCTGAAAAAATGGCTTGAACAACCTCTTACGGATGTAAATCGTATAATTTTAAGACAAAACGGAATTGAAGAATTACGTACACATGCTACCGAATTACAAAAACTCGAATCATTATTTTCAAGCATATTTGATTTTGAACGTATTCTGGCACGTATTGAAGCAAATACCACATCACCGAAAGATTTATTGTCACTTAAAGCGACATTAAAAGAAATTCCGGAGATAAAAAAAGTTCTGTCAGGTGCATCATCGGTTATTCTTAAAAATATAAACAGTAATATAAAAACACATAAATTCGTATATGAACTGTTGGATAAATCTATGAATGAAAACGGAACAGGAAGTATACGTGACGGAAAATATATAAAAAACGGATATTCAAAAGAATTGGATGAAGTCAGATCATTGGCTGAAAACAGCAGAAAATGGATAACTGAACTTGAAAAAAGTGAAAAAGAAAAAACCGGAATAAAACTTAAAATAGGGTTTAATAATATTTTCGGATATTATTTTGAAATTACGCATGCAAATAAAATACCCATACCGGAATATTATGTAAGAAAACAGACTTTGGTAAATGCTGAAAGGTATATCACTCCTGAATTGAAGGAGTTTGAAGCTAAAGTATTGGTTGCCAAAGAAAAAATGTCCGAATTGGAATTGGAATTATATAAAGATATAAAGAAACAAATTTATCCGTACATTGCCGAAATGCAAAAAACAGCACGTACAATTGCCGGCTTGGATTGTTTATCGGGGTTGGCACGTGCGGCATTAAAAGAAAGATATATAAAACCTGTAATAGAATGTAGCAAAAATAAACATATTTCAATAAATGACGGAAGACATCCGATGGTTGAACATGCATTGAAAAATGAAATGTTTATACCCAATGATATTGAGTTGAACCATGTAAACCAAGAATTGTTAGTAATAACCGGTCCGAATATGGCAGGTAAATCTACATTTATGAGGCAAGTTGCAGTTCTTGTAATAATGGCGCAAATAGGATCGTTTATACCGGCAAAAAGTGCGGTAATAAGTCCTGTGGACAGAATTTTCACACGTGTAGGAGCAACTGACGACATTTCTACCGGACAAAGTACATTTATGGTGGAAATGCAAGAAGTTTCGCATATTCTTAAGCATGCTACGGAAAACAGTCTTGTTTTACTTGATGAAATAGGTAGAGGAACCAGTACATATGACGGAATGAGTATTGCAAAAGCGGTGGTTAAATATTTTGACAAGAATATTCATGCATATACTCTATTTGCAACTCATTACCACGAACTGTCGGATATGGCATCGACAAGTAAAAAAATCAAAAATTTTACTGTTACAGTTAAAGAAAGAGGCGAAGAAATTACATTTCTGCGCAGAATTGTTCCGGGTTGTGCCGACAGAAGTTATGGTATTCATGTTGCAAGGCTTGCAGGTTTACCTGAAAGTTTGTTGAAACAAGCGTCTGCAATATTGGATAATTTGGAATCGCAAGATAATAAATCATCAAATAACACAATTATGGAAAAAGTTGAAAACACATCGGAAGAAAATTTATTTACATCTTCGATAATAAATGAATTATCTACATTGGATGTGATGAGCAAAACTCCGTTGGAAGCTATGGAAATTCTTTTCAGATTAAGCAAAGAAGCGAAAGGCGGAAATTGATGGCATTAATACATTTATTAGATGAAAAAACTATAAATCAAATAGCTGCGGGAGAAGTAGTAGAAAGACCGGTAAATGCCGTAAAAGAAATGGTAGAAAATTCCGTAGATGCAAACGCATCCGAAATTGAGGTGGAAATAGCCGATGGAGGAATAACATATATTCGTGTAACGGACAACGGTAGCGGAATGGATAAAGAAGATGCTGAAATGTCAATAATAAGACATGCAACAAGTAAAATTTCCACCGTAGACAATATATTTCATATTTCATCATTGGGATTCAGAGGAGAAGCACTTGCCAGTATAGCTGCAGTATCTAAATGTACATTGACTACAAGACAAAAAGATAATTCGGAAGGAATACAATTAGATATTGAAAGCGGAAAAATTACGGATTCAAAAATTGTAGGAGCACCCGTAGGGACAACAATAGAAGTAAGAGAGTTATTTTATAATGTACCTGCGCGGAAAAAATTTTTAAAAACTGGAAGAACAGAAGCCGGACGAATAAATACAATTATAGGTAAAATGGCTTTGTCACATCCGACTATAGCATTCAGATTGATTAACAACGGAAGGGTAGTTATAGAAACTCCCGGTAACGGAAGATTGCTGGATGCGGTTACATCTTTGTATGGAATAGACGTGTCGAATGAAATGTTTACTGTAGAACATAGTTCAGATATGTATTTTTTAGACGGAATGATATCAAAACCGTCACTTTTGAAAAGCAGCAGACAATATCAAACGATTATCGTAAATCATAGAATTGTAGAATCACCTTTGATATCCAAAGCAATTGATAATGCATATCATTCATTACTTCCGAAAACGGGTTATCCTGTATGCATTATTAAACTTACAGTTCCTCCAGAAAGCATAGATATAAATGTTCATCCTCAAAAAAGAGAAATTAAATTTGAAGATGAAAAAGAAATTTTCAGATTGGTATATCATGCTGTATTGAAAACATTAACTGCACAATCCGAAGCGGCTGAAATTGCTACAGAAATAACGTATACACCTAAACATGAATCGGTTGATGAAAAAGATATAAACATAAAAAATTTTGAAAACAATTATTATTCGACAAAAAAAGGAAATGATTTTGTAAATTTGTATTGGAAAGATGCAACCGATACATATAATAATAAAACACAAGAAAATCATTATGAGAAAAGAAATGAATACAATCCGGAAAATGATTTAAAAAAAATATATTCCGAAAATTCAATACTGGAAAATTTCCAAAATAATGAAAAACAGTCCGAAAGATTATTTGAAGATATAAAAAAAGAAGAACTTGTTATTCCTTTAGGACAAGTTGCAAATTGTTTTATTATTTGTGTAAAAGGAAAAGAATTATTTATTATAGATCAGCATGCCGCACATGAACGTGTAAGGTATGATAAATTGGCGGAACATGCAGAAAGTATTCCGGTTCAAAATATACTTATTCCTCGCTTAATTACAATGGATAAACAGGATATTGAACTATTTGAAGAAAGAAGAAAAGATATAGAAAGATTGGGGATAATATTTGAACAGGCAGGAATTGATGTAATTCGTATAACGGGAGCACCAGAAGATTTTTCGGAAAGTGATATGGAAAGGGTTATACACGATTTGCTTATAGCATTTAATTCACAATCCGAACCGTCACCGGAAACGTTAAGACATAGAATGATGGCATATGCTGCATGTAGAGGTGCAATTAAAGCCGGAGATGTTCTCAATATAAGACAAATGAAAGAATTGATAAGTGATTTGTTTATGACATCACGTCCGTTTGTATGTCCGCACGGTAGACCTACAATTATAAAATTTACACCGGAAGAATTGGGGAAACTTTTCAAGAGAACATGATTGGAATAACTACAATACCGAAACCTATAGAACAAAATATTGCCCAAGCAAGAGAAATTGCCGAAAAATTTTCCATACCTTTTTTTGAAAGAAAAGAAAGTTGTAAAAAATGTATGGAAGAGAATAATTTGGATGGACTTATAGTTTGCGGAAAAGAACTTTTTCTGAAAACGAAAGACGGAGAATATAAATTTCATTTGGGAATGGCCAAACTCAGATTGTTGCAATTGAAAAGAGGTAATGTTGACAGACTTTGCAAATTAATACCTGAATCTGTAAGTACATTTTTAGATTGCACTTTCGGTCAAGGCAATGATTCTATAGTTGTTTCCGGATTTTTAGGGGAAAAAAGCAGAATAATTTCTTTGGAAAAAAGCAAAGCTTTGTATATTATAGGTAAATACGGCATCAAAAAAATTTCTGAAACAGATGAATATCAAGATATATCAAAAAGAATTGAATTGAAAAATGAAGATTTTTTTGCCTATCTGAAAAAAGCTGAAAGTAAAAGTATTGATGTAGTATATTTTGATACAATGTTTAAGCATCCTGTAAAATCTGAAAAAAATCATAGAGAAGCTTTCAGAAAATGTGCATGTTATGATAAATTGACGAAAGAAATTTTGGATGAATCTATACGAGTAGCAAAAAAACGGGTAATTATAAAAGAAAGACCGTTTTCAATTATTTTCAGAAAATATAATTTTTCATATATAGATACTAAAAAAGGACAATCAGTTGCGTATGGAGTGATTGAAACGTGAAAAAACTTAAATTAATCACAATCCTCGGTCCGACTGCTTCGGGTAAATCGGAATTGGGGATTTATTTGGCAAAAGAATATGGTAGCTCCATAATATCCGGAGATGCCTTTCAAGTTTATAAAGGTTTGGATATAGGTACTGCAAAAGTCACAAAAGAAGAATCATGCGGAATAAAACATTACCTTGTTGATTGCATGGATGTAGATGAGCCGTATTCTGCCGCAAAATTTAAACAATATGCCGAAAAATATATAAAAGAAGAAAATGAAAACGGTAGAATACCTATTCTTGTAGGTGGAACGGGACTTTATATACAAGGGCTTTTAGAAGGATATGATTTCAGACCTGAAGTAGAAAGCACGAAAAAATGGAAAAAAATTTATGAACAAGAAGGTGAAAAACCGTTAATTGAAGAAATAAAGAAATATAATTCAAATATAAAAATTCCGAAAGATAAACATAGACTTATAAGACTGTTGGAACTTTTGGAAAACGGAGTAAATAAAACTGTTGCCGGAAAATCCGATGAAATTCTTTATGACGGACCGGTGATAGGTATAGAAACCGAAAGAAACGTTTTGTATAGTAAAATAAACCTTCGTGTTCAGAAAATGATTGAAAAAGGATTGAAAAAAGAAGTTGAAAATTTAATAAATGAAGGTGTATCGACTGATTGCCAAGCTTTTAAAGCTATAGGGTATAAGGAGATGGTATCTGTAATTAAAGGTGAAATATCGTTAGAAGACGGAATTTCTTTAATAATGAAAAATACCAGGCATTTTGCAAAACGTCAGATAACATGGTATAAAAGAATGCCTTATATACATTGGACACGGCAAGGTAATAAATCTAAAGATGATTGGTATGAAGGCATAAAAAAATATGTAAATTCAACATTAAAAGAGGCAAATTAAATGAATGAACAGTTGGAAAAGATAAAATTTGAAGCATTGAAACAATGTGAACCTGTTTTTGAAACAATGAAAGAGATTTCACTTTTCAATACTGAAAAAGTATTAAATGCATTTAGAAAGCATCGTTTATCGGCATATCACTTTGCATCTACAAACGGTTATGGATACAACGATTCTGGTCGTGAAAAGTTGGAAGAAATTTGGGCAGATGTATTTCATGCAGAAGCTGCATTGGTAAGACCGCATTTTGTTTCCGGTACACACGCACTTGCAACGGTTTTACTTGCATTATTGAAACAAGGCGATACTTTGGTGTCAGTAATGGGAAAACCTTATGATACTATGCAAAATGTAATAGGAATAACCGGAAATGCTCCGAGAAATCTAAAAGAGCGCGGAGTTTTTTATAAAGAAGCGGAATTGAATTCGGATGGCGGATATAATCCGGACGCAATAGAAAAAGCCGTTGACGAAAAAACTACATTGGTTCTTATCCAACGTTCAAGAGGATACATGAACAGAAAATCTTTATATCCTGAAGATATAAAAGAAATAATTAAAATAGTAAGAAGGAAAAATCCTGATGCAATTTGCTTTGTAGATAATTGCTATGGAGAATTTACTTGTAAGGAAGAACCTATTGAATGCGGAGCGGACATTACAGCCGGTTCACTGATTAAAAATGCCGGAGGCGGACTGGCGCCTACCGGAGGATATATTTGTGGAAGAGCCGATTTGGTTGAACGTTGTGCACAAGAATTGACTGCACCGGGACTTGGAAGTGAAATGGGGTCTTATGCAGGCGGATATCGCCCGTTTTTTCAAGGGTTGTTTATGGCACCTCATATAACATGTCAAGCAGTTATGGCAGCGGAATTTGCAGGAACTGTGTTTGGAAATTTAGGGTTTAATGTAGAACCTGAGGCCGGACACTTGAGAACGGATTTGATTACCGCAATAACATTAAACAGTAAAGAAAATATGCTTTCATTCGGTGAAGCAATTCAAAGCTTGTCACCGGTAGATTCATTTGCAAGACCTATACCCGGTCCTATGCCAGGATACACCGATCAAATACTTATGGCGGCAGGAACTTTTGTACAAGGTTCAACAATAGAATTATCTGCAGACGGGCCTGTACGTCCTCCGTATGTAATGTATATGCAAGGAAGTATTACATTTGAACATGCCGTACTTGCAGTTATGGGAGCAGTAGAAAAAATACTGAAATAAAAACAAAAATAGTTTAAAATAGTAAAAAAGGGACTGTAGCTCAGCAGGTCAGAGTGCCATGTTGACATCGTGGAGGTCATCAGTTCGAATCTGATCAGTCCCACCAAATAAAACTTATAAAAACGCATTTGATAATTTGATATGAAATCAATTATTGAAAGCGTTTTATTTTTATTTCGTCAATATTGTTTTTATATTTTATAAATTTGTAAAATATTTATCTTAAGCATATAAAAATTTATTAAATATTTTTATGCTATAATTTAAATAGATTTTCTATGTAAAATGTATTTTAATGAAAGGAAATTTTATGGAGCCGAACAACAATAAAGAACAAAATACTGTTTCCGTAAAAAAAACTTTATCAATTTTCGATTATTTTAATATAGGATTTGGTGCAATAGTCGGAATCGGATGGGTTTTGATGGTAGGAGACTGGGTTGTATTGGGAGGCGGTCCATTTGCGGCAATAATTGCTTTCATTATTGGAGGTCTTGCATTACTTCCTGTCGGAGCCGCATTTGCAGAGTTAACTACTGCGATGCCTATTTCAGGTGGTATCGTTGAGTATGTAGAACGTGCTTTCGGACAAAAAGCATCATTTGTGGCAGGTTGGTTACTTGTGTTCGGTGACGGTATAGTATGTCCATGGGAAGCACTTATAGTGTCCAGCATATTAACAGAACTTGTCGCTCAATATTTTCCATGGTTGAAAAGTATAGAATTATATGAAATATTTGGAGCAAAAGTTTATTTTTGGCCTTTAATTTTCGGACTTGCTATGGCAGGATATGTGATTTTGCAAAATTTTAAAGGTTCTTCGCATATGGCAAAATTACAGAAATTTTTAACACGAATGTTGTTTTTGGGAATGGCCATAGCTATGATTGTTTCGTTGGTAAGAGGAGGAACACAAAACTTTTATCCTATATTTGAACATGTAGTAGGTCCGTCAACTCAAACAGGTGGAAACGATTTTTGGACAGCCATGCTTTCTGTTTTGGTTTTAACTCCATTTTTTTACACAGGACTTGATACTATACCGGATCAAGCCGAGGAAGCTGAAGAGGGCATAAACTGGAAAAATTTCGGACGTGTAATCGGAGCCACACTTATAGCATCTGCAATATTTTATTCAATTTGCATATATTCCTTCAGTACCATTATTAAATGGACGGAATTTATCAAAATGCCTATACCGGCACTTGCAGTTTTAAAAGATATAAATATTTACCTTTCATTTGCAATGTTGTTTATTGCCATATTGGGACCTTTGGGACCTATGAATTCTCTTTTTTCCGCAACGTCACGTATAATATTGGCTATGGGACGTAAAAAACAATTACCTTACGTATTTTCAAAATTGGATAAAAGGGGTACACCGCGTGCAGCAAATATATTGCTTGCAGTTTTGACAATATCGGGACCTTTTTTGGGATATAGAATGCTTCTTCCGCTTACTGAAGTTGCAGGATTGGCATTTATATTGCCGTGCACAATGGTAACTGCGGCCTGCTTAAAATTCAGATATGATTACCCTGAATTGGAAAGACCTTATAAAGTTCCGGGAGGTAAAATCGGAATTTGGTTGGGTGTTATTATAGGGGTGATTTTATGTGCATTGTTAATTGTACCTATGAGCCCTGTTGCACTTGATTTGAAAGAATGGATAATTTTAGGAGGATGGCTGATTTTCGGAAGTATTTTATATATAATATCAAGAAGAGAAAAAGTCGAAAGCCGATAGGCTGTAAATGAAAAGAAGTATAGAATCGGATTTTATATAAAATCAGGAGAATTTAATGGACACAAAATACATCAGAAATTTTTCTATTATTGCGCATATAGATCATGGTAAATCAACTTTGGCGGATCGATTGATTGAATTGACCGGTACCGTTTCCAAACGTGAAATGGAAGCACAACTTTTAGATACTATGGCTCTTGAACGTGAACGCGGAATAACTATTAAAGAACAATCTGTAAGATTGAAATATAAATATAAAGACGGCGAGATTTATGAATTGAATTTAATAGACACACCGGGTCATGTAGATTTTAATTATGAAGTATCAAGAAGTCTGTCTGCGTGTGAAGGTGCCATATTGATTATTGATGCGACACAGGGAGTTCAAGCTCAAACACTTGCAAATTTATACTTGGCTCTTGATAACGATTTGGAAATTATTCCGGTAATAAATAAAGTGGATTTGCCGAGTGCGGATCCCGAACGTGTAAAAAATGAAGTCGAAAATCTTATAGGATTGGATATGTCGGAAGCTGTTTGCGTAAGTGCAAAAACAGGTGAAAATGTAGAATCTGTTTTGGAACAAATTGTAGAAAAAATACCTGCTCCGAAAGATAACAGTAAAGAACCTTTACGTTGTTTGATATTCGATTCAATATTCGACTCGTATAAAGGTGCAATTGCATACGTTCGTGTAATGGACGGAGAAGTACGTGCAGGCATGGATATATGTATGATGGCTTCAGGAAAAGTTTACAAAGTTACTGAAGTAGGATATTTTTCACCGTTTCCGAAATCGTCCGATAAATTGACATGCGGCTCTGTAGGTTATATAGCTGCAAGTATTAAAAATGTACAAGATTGTGAAGTGGGAGATACTATTACAACTGCGGTGGACGGTGCAAAAGAAGCGTTGGAAGGGTACCGTAAAGCTTTGCCGATGGTTTTCTGCGGATTATATCCGATAGAAAGTAAAGATTATGATCAACTTAAAGCGGCACTTGAAAAGCTTCAGTTAAACGATGCCGCACTGGAATATGCTCCGGAAACATCGTTGGCTTTAGGGTTCGGATTCAGATGCGGATTTTTGGGACTTCTGCACATGGATGTAGTACAAGAAAGATTGGAACGTGAATATAAACTTAAACTTATAACTACTGCACCGTCGGTTATTTATAATGTATATAAAACAGACGGTACGATGATAACCGTAGACAATCCTGCAGCATTGCCGCCGACAAATAAAATAGATCACATAGAAGAACCGGTTGCAAGTGTGGAAATTTTGGTACCGTCCGACATGGTAGGCGCAGTTATGGAATTGGTACAAAATCGTCGCGGTGTATTTCAGACAATGACATACTTGGATGAAACTCGTGTAGATTTATCATATAAAATTCCGCTTTCGGAAATCATTTTCGATTTTTTCGACAAATTAAAATCAAGTACCAGAGGTTATGCATCGTTAGATTATAAAATAAGCGGATATCAAGAAACTGATGCTGTAAAATTGGATATTTTGTTAAACGGAGAACTTGTAGATGCGTTGTCAGTGATTGTACATAGAAGTAATGCGGCGAGTCGTGGAAGAAATTTGGCACTTAAATTAAAAGGCATTATTCCACGTCAAATGTTTGAAGTACCTATCCAAGCGGCAATAGGTAATAAGATTATCGCACGCGAAACAATTAAAGCTTATAAGAAAGATGTTCTTGCAAAATGTTACGGAGGCGACGTTTCACGTAAGAAAAAACTGCTTGAAAAGCAAAAAGAAGGTAAAAAACGAATGAAACAAGTAGGAAGTGTAGAAATACCGCAAGAAGCATTTATGGCAGTATTGAAAGATGACTGAAAATTTGGGACTTTACTTGCATATTCCGTTTTGTAAAAGCAGATGCTCATATTGCAATTTTTATTCAATCGGAATGAAAGCGGACGATAAATTCGTTAAAGCGCTTGAAAAAGAAATTGAACTTAAAAGTTGTAATTATAAAAATAAAATTTGCGACACGATTTATTTCGGTGGAGGAACACCTTCGACTTTGTCATCAATACAAGTTGAGTCAATAATGAAAAAATTGTTTCGGCATTTCAATATATCAAAAAATGCCGAAATTACAATGGAATTAAATCCGTGTGATATGACAAAAGAATATTTAGCAAGTATAAGAAAAATTGGAATCAACAGAATATCGGTAGGAATTCAAACCAATTATGATTCTTTATTATTGAAAATAGGAAGACTGCATACGGCAAAACAAGCTGAAAAAGCTATTTATCAAGCGAAAAAAGAAGGATTTTCAAATATAAGCATAGACTTGATGTACGAACTTCCGATGCAAACATCAAAAGATTTTAAAAATACATTGCTATGGGCAGTTCATTTGCCGATAAGACATATGTCTATATACAGTTTGATAATAGAAGAAGGTACAAGATTTTCTCAACTATACAAAAAAGGATTGTTGAATAGGCCGAGTGAAGAAGCAAGTTGGGAAATGTATCAATCAATGTGTCGAATTTTACCTCATTATGGATTTGAGCGTTATGAAATATCGAGTTTTGCACAAAAGGGGTATAAATCCGAACACAATATGAAATATTGGAAACTTGACGATTATTTAGGGTTGGGACCTGCGGCATGTTCAAGAATAAAACACGAAAGACGAGAAAATTTACCCGGAGTAAGATTGTATCAAAAACAGTTGCTATCAGGTGAAAATCCTCCGGAAAAAATTTATAAACTTTCCGTTGAAGAAGAAATGGAAGAATTTTGCTTTCTTCAATTAAGGATGAAAGAAGGAATAAATAAAGAAAAATTTGTCGAACGATATAATAAAGATATAAAAGAGATTTATGAAGATAAAATAGAAATGTTGAAAAATAAAAAATTATTGAAAGAAAGTGAAAATCATATTTTTCTAACTGAAAAAGGATTTGCTTTCGGAAATTATGTATTTGAACAATTTCTGTTGACTTGAAGGAAACACATTGAGTGTTTCCTTTTTTATGGCAATTATTGTAGAATAGTATTAATAAAAATTTGTGACGGAGGTAAAAAATTAATGCCGGTTTCCTATACAAAAATAAGTTTGAAAGCATTAAGACACAATTTAAGGCTTATTCGTTCAACTGTACCTGAAAATGTTGAATTGATGGCAATATTGAAATCAGACGGATATGGACACGGATCTATAGCCACTTTAAATATAGCGTTGGAAGAAGGATACAGTTCAGCAGCTGTAGCTCGTGTAGATGAAGGAATAAAATTAAGACAACACGGATTTAATTGCCCTATATATACATTAGGATTACCGCTTCCTTATGATATGCCTGTAGGTGTAGCAAATGATATGATTATGCCTATAGATGATACTGTGGATTTAAAAACTATGGAAGCGGTTGCGGCAGTATCAAATAAAGAAGTAAAAGTAATGTTGACTGTAGATACCGGTATGAATAGATTGGGGATACATTTAGATAAAATTCCTGAATTTTTAAAAAAACTTAAACGATACCCCCATTTGAAATTACATGGTACATTTACACACATGGCAACCGCAGATGAAAAAGATAAGACTTTTGCAATTGCGCAATTAAAAGAATTTGAAAAGGCATTGGAATTATTGCCGAAAACAAAAGATTTCAGAATTTCAGCCGCAAACAGTGCAGGAATACTTGAATTGCCTCAAAGCTTATATAATTTGGCACGTCCGGGGATTATAATGTACGGTATATATCCTTCAGGAGATATGAAGAAAAATTTGGACCTACAACCGGTAATGTCATTGATAAGTCATTGCATTCATGTGCAAACTTTAAAAAAAGGTGAAACCGTAGGATATGGAGCTACATATAAAGCGGAGCATATGATGAAAACCGCAACTATACCGATAGGATACGCAGACGGATATCCGCGTAGTCTATCTAATAAAGGATACGTATTAATCGGAGGTAAAAAGAGACCGATAGTCGGACGTATATGTATGGATCAACTTATGGTGGCGGTAGATGATACAGTCAGAACCGGAGACCAAGTGGTATTAATAGGCGAACAAGGAAATGAAAAAATTACAATTGAAGAAGTTGCAGAATTGGCAGAAACCATACCTTATGAATTGATGTGTATATTTAAGCGTATAATAAGAGTTTACGAAACATAAAAAACACACTCGTTATGATATATAGCGAGTGTGTTTTTTATAAAAGAAAAAAGACCGATTTATACTCGGTCTTTTTTTTGGTGGATCATCAGGGTTTCGAACCCCGGACACCCTGATTAAGAGTCAGGTGCTCTACCAGCTGAGCTAATGATCCATATCAACGAAAAATATTATAGCATTGAAATTTTATTGTGTCAATATATGAATTTGAAAAAAACTGAATCAATAATGAATACCGAATTTTTTCTTTAAAGAATTTATATCGGATCTCATTTCAATATCACACTTATTAAGTAAATATTGAGCATTATGCAATTTTTGAGAAGATATGGAAGCTTTTTTTGCACTTGAAAGTTTGTAAATTCTTGCCAATTCTTTTTTATATTGAGACATTAATTCAGCCAACTCTTCCGGCGACAATTCATCCATATAATCGGAATTTTTATTATTTTCTTTTTCAACTTCCTCAAAAATGTTTTCAGTACTCATAACGACCTCCGTTAATAATATATTATCATAAATTTTTGTAATTTAAATAAAATTAATTCATTCTTTTATAAAACAAATTTGCATTTGCATAAAATGAGTATAATTGTTGCTGTTGTATTTGTAATAGTTTATAATTTTAATATACTGTGCGCCTATAGCTCAGTGGATAGAGCATCGGTCTCCGGAACCGAGTGCGAGGGTTCGACTCCCTCTAGGCGCTCCAATTTTAAAGACTCTTTCGGAAGAGTCTTTTGTTTTAAATAAATTGATAATTAAGAAAGAAATATTTTTATTTCTATAGTACAATATATTAAAAGGAAATAAATTTGATTGTATCAAAGTAGAGGTAGCTAAAATGAAAAAAATATATAAAATAGGAATTATTTCAATTATTCTTGCTTTGTTGGGCAGTGTTGTTTATGCGGCGCAGTCTGCAGTGCAAAAATCTGTTTTATCCGGAGTTGTCACGTCTGTTATACAGGAAGGACAACATGTAAAAGAAGGTGATATTCTTGTTACCGTTGATTCATTGGCAGGTCCTGTACCTGCAGTAAGAGCAACAGGTGATGGTGTTGTAAATGAAGTAAAAGTGCAAGAAGGAACAGAAATTAAGCAAGGTGACGTAGCAGTTATCTTGGAAATATAAATTTTAGGAGTTTGTAATGTCAAATAAAAAAATTTTAAAGTGTTTGGTTATTTCCGCAATGATATTGCTCGGTGGTTCGTATGTGCATGCAAATCAAGAATTTATGCCTGTATCCGAAGTTAAAGAAGGAATGCACGGATATGCGAAAACCGTAATTCATGGTACAAAAATCGACACTTTTGATGTAGATGTAATGGGAGTAATGAAAAAACAGGGAAATACCGGAGGCGATTTAATTTTAGTAAAAGTATCCGGACCTGTTATAGATGAATCCAACGGAATAGCACAAGGAATGAGCGGAAGCCCTGTTTATATAAACGGGAAACTTTTAGGTGCGGTTGCTTATGGATTTTCAAATTCCGGAGGAAGAATAGGAATGGTTACACCTATATCTGATATGCTCGGATTATGGACTATAGATGATAATAAGAAGGCTACTTCACATACACTACCTGACGGATTGATACCGATTAAAACACCTTTGATGTCGACAGGATACACTGAAGATGCAATGAAATATCTTGAAAAGAGAATGAAAGATTTTAATATGTATCCGTTATCCGCTGCAACTTCAAGTGTTGATGAAATTGCACGTCCCTTGGAAGCCGGAGGAGCCGTTGCGGCAACTATGGTAACGGGTGATTTGAAATTGGGAGCTGTAGGTACAGTAACTTATGTAGATAAAGACCATATAGTAGCTTTCGGGCATCCTTTCAGAAACACCGGAAGCACTTCATATTTTATGAATAATTCGTATATTTTCACGGTAATACCGAGTACCGATACTCCATTCAAACTTGCATCAGTAGGTGCAGATATAGGTGAAATCACACAAGATCGTGTAGAAGGTATTGCGGGAATAAACGGAATTATACCGGACTTTGCATCTTTTCATGCTTATGTAAAAGATAAAGATACCGGTGAACATCGCGATTTAAATGTAAAAATGATTCAAGATGAAAAAATTATTGCATCGTTGACATCTACATCTGCATATAGTGCCGTAAACAGTACTATAAATAGAAAAGGTGAAGGTACAGTTACATTAAAATATACATTGTACCCGAAAGATTTGAAGAAAAAACCGTTTACCAGAAGCAATATGTTTTGGTCATCGGTAGATATTTCCGAAAAAAGTGTTGAAGAATTACATAACGCAATAAGTATTTTGGCGCAAAATCAGTTTGAAAAATTCCCTTTGAGAAGTATAACTTTAGATGCGGAAGTGACAAAAGAACGTAAAACGGCACAACTTTTGGATGCGACCGCAGCACCTACGATAGTAAGTCCCGGTGATATGATTTATATACGTGTAAGATTACAATCATACAGAGGAAATATTTTTTATAAAGATCTTACATTCACCGTTCCGAAAGATCAGCCTTTAGGTGAAATGACATTGGAAGTAAGAGGAGGCGGAGTTGTTCCTTTGCCTTATCTTATTCAGCAGCAACAACTTAATTTCTCCGATGAAGTTATAGATCGTTTACGTAAGTACAAAGATTTTGATGATTTATTTAATAAACTTGAAGAATCAGATCAAAATAACCAGATTGTTGTAGAAATTTTGAATACAGATTCGGGAATGCCGGATAAAAAGATTGATAAAAAAGTAGAAAATTTGGAAGCAAAAGAAGAAAACAATAATTCTAAATCAAAAACAAGATTGAAAACGGATTATATCGTTTACGGTGACGGACAATTTACATTCCAAGTAATGAATCCTTCCGATAAAGATAAAGAATTGAAAAAATTGACGAAAGAAAAACGTAAAGTAAAACTTGATTTTTCAAAAGATTCTTCAGAAAATCCCACGGCGTAAATTATTTATTCTGAGAGGTGTATAAACTTGTCTTTTCTTGAAAATATAGGCAAGTATTCATTGAAAGTAATTGCACAAATAGGTGCAACAATATTGCTTTTGATAGAAACTTTAAAGAAAATCAATAAAATAAAATTATATGAAACTTGTAAACAATGTTTGCTTTTGGGAGTAAATTCATTTCCTATAGTTTTTCTTACACTTTTATTTACAGGAATGGTTTTTTCCGCACAAATTGTAGGAGAATTGGTAAAATACGGAGCTGAATTTACTGCCGGTTCAATAGTTGCGATAGGTTTGGGGAGAGAATTGGGTCCCGTTCTTTGCGGTGTGGTGATTGCAGGTAGAGTAGGCGCAGCGATTACTGCAGAATTGGGTACAATGCGTGTAACCGAACAAATTGATGCACTTAGATGCATGGCTGTAGATTCGGTAGAATACCTTGTACTTCCCAGAGTAATTGCGTGTATGATTATGCTGCCGATTTTGGATGTTTTTGCAGTCACAACAGGTGTAGGCGGAGGAATGATAGTCGCTTCCGTTACGGGGAATATTTCATCTCACATGTATTGGGATTCCATTACGAGTTTTTGTGTGGCATCCGATTTATATATAGGAATGATAAAAACAGTATTTTTCGGTATGATAATAGCACTGACAGGTTGTGATAGAGGGCTTACATGCGAAACAGGAGCTGAAGGAGTAGGTAAAGCAACTACACAATCGGTAGTTTATTCCATGATAATGATATTTATAGTTAACTATATTTTATCGACAATATTATTTTGAGAGGCAATATGATTACTATAAATCATGTAAATCTTACAATAAATGAAAGAAAAATTTTAAATGATATAAACCTTGAAATAAAAAAAGGTGAAACACTTGTTATCTTAGGTGCTTCGGGATCCGGAAAATCTACGGTTTTAAAATTAATGACAGGTTTGATTAAACCGTGCAGCGGAAGTATATTTATAAAAGGTGTGAAAGCGGATTCTTTGAATGAATTCGAATGGAATAAATTAAGAAAATTTATGGGAATGGTATTCCAATATTCAGCCTTATTCGATTCGATGACAGTAAAAGAAAATGTTGCTTTCGGTTTAAGACAACACACAAAGTTAAAAGAACAAGAAATAGAAAGAATTGTAAAAGAAAAATTGAATATGGTAGGTTTGGAAGGAACGGAAGAATTATATCCGTCGGAATTATCCGGAGGTATGAAAAAACGCGTAAGTTTGGCAAGGGCGGTAGCAATGGAACCGGAAATTATACTTTATGATGAACCGACCTCGGGATTGGATCCTATAAGATCTACCGATATAAGTCTTGTAATAAAAAATACGCAAAAGATAATGAAAACTACAAGTGTAGTAGTAACACATGATTTGAAATCTGCAGAAATGATAGCCGACAGAGTAGCATTTTTGTATAAAGGTACATTTATTAAAATAGGTACGATGAAAGAATTGATGCAATCCGATGATTCAAGAGTTCGTCAATTTATGCACGGGTTGCCTTCTGTAAATGTAAATAGTATGTTTGAGGAGAGTAAAATATGAAGAAATGGTCTGCTGAAGCAAAGGTAGGAATATTTACATTACTCGGAATCATTCTTTTTGCTGTACTTATCGTGCAATTAAGTCATTCTGTTTTGTTCGGTAAAAGCGGTTTTTATATAACCGGATACTTTAATGAAGCGGAAGGATTGAAAGCGGGAGATAAAATTCATTATGCCGGCGTCGATGTAGGTGTTGTGGAGAAAATATCTGTTGAAAAAGGTAAAGCCGTACTGCACATCAAATTGTATAACGGTGTGGAAATACCTGAAGATGCGGATTTTTCCATTGAAACTAACAGTGTAATGGGAAGTCGATTTGTAAAAGTTTTCGGTGGTCATGCAGAAAAAGGATATTTAAGCGATGGTATGATTGTTGTAGGGAAAGCCACTCCCGGAATAGATGCCACTATTCAAAAAATGGATAAATTAATTGATACAACTCAAACAATGGTAGAAGGAATTAATACGATAGTAGCTGATACCAAAGTACAAAATGAAGTTAAAAACAGTATAGGAAATATAGAATCCGTATCGAAAAATTTACACACTCTGACACTGCAAGGTATGCAAATTGCAAATCAAGCACAAAATGTTACCGAAAAAATGGATAACATGTTGGATGAACTTAACGGTGACGGAAAATTAACAAAAGACGTAAGAAATGTTATGAATAATTTGGTTGTAGCATCGGACAGTGCAAAACAAATCGCAGGAGATGCACAAAAATTATCAAAACGATTTAACGGAATAATAAGCGGTGATGATATGTCGCTGTCGGGAGAAATACTGTATAACACTAAAGATAATACATTTTCTCCCAATCTGTTTGTAGAATCAAATGGTGACAGATTTGTAAAAATAGGAATTGAATCGCTTGGAAATTCACAAGTTATGGATGCAGTTGCCGGAAATAAAAACGGAAATTTCAGTTTCTATGGAGGCATTATAAGAGGTAAATTAGGTATAGGAACAGCCTATACTAAAGATAAATGGAAATTTTTATTCGATGCATATGACCTTGATAAAATTACTTTAAGAGCAAGAGGTCAATATAAATTTTATCCGAACTTATATGGAATAGGACAATTTATTTTGCCGGAAGATCGTATAGGCGGCGGAACATACGTCGGATTGAGTTATACATATTAAGGAGTGCTTTATGAGAAAAATATACAAAACATTAATACTTATGGCATTATTATCTACTTCTTTTACGATGTGTGTAAATGCAAACGATATAAACGCTGCAAATAATAAAGCTGATTCAGATATTTCAATCAAAAACGGAGAAAAAGTTTTAAATATCGAACTCAAAGAAGCTGTAGAAACTGCATTGAAAAATAATTATGATATACAACTATCAAAAACAGGACTTGAAAAAGCAGAAGCTACAGTAGAAGAAGCACGTTCGGCAAAAAGACCCACAGTAAAATATAGCTGGCAAGCAGGAAGAGCGAAAGTAACCGTTCCGTCTGCCGAACAAATTCAATTATTAAAAGAAATAAATAATAATTTTTCATTTCAATTCCCAATCGATCCCAAAACTGTAGTAGGAACACGATATACTCAAAATTTGAATGTAATTTGGCCGGTATGGACAGGCGGAGCAGCTGAAAATGCAATAGATGCTGCAAAATACGCCGAAAGTGTATCAAAAACCGATATTTATCAAAAAGAAGCCGATGTAAAATTGGCTGCAACTGAAGCATATTTCGGATATTTAAAAACTTTGAATATGGTTGAAGTGACAAATAAAGCAGTTCAAAATTTATCTGAACATGTCAATAATGTTAAATTGCAATATGACGCAGGAATAGTTGCAAAATTGGATGTTCTTTCGTCTGAAGTGTCATTGGCGAATGCTAAAGAAATGAATATAGCGGCAAAAAATTATAAAGATGTTGCAGAAGCAAATTTGAATAATGTAATGAATACACCGATAGACACAAAACTTTCACCGAAGAGTAAAGATTTTCCTGAACCTGAAATAAAAATTACTATGGATGAAGCAATTAAATCTGCAGAAAAATACAGATGGGAATTAATAAAAGCCAAGTATGCAATTGAAATTGCAAAGGCGCAAGTAGGAATGAACAAAGCAGGAAACAAACCCGTTGCTGCGGTAGGCGGAGGATTTGATTGGACAGGTTCGGCATTATCAGGATTTGATAAAGATAATTGGAAAGTGTTCGGAACTGTAAATTGGAATTTGTGGGACGGCGGTGCAAGTGCTGCAAAAGTAAAAAAAGCACAAGCTTCGGTAAAAGAGGCGGAACAAATTTTCAAACAAGCACAAAATAAAATAAAATTGGAAATAAAGAAAGATTATTTGGACGTTTTTGCGGCAAAAGCAAAAATTCAGACCGCAAGAGCAACCGTAGAACAAGCAGAACAAGCATATAAAATATCAGTTATAAGATATCGCTCGGGAGTAGGAACAAACTTGGACGTATTGGATGGACAACTTGCGTTGAGTAAAGCAAAAACAAATTATATAAATGCAATGTATGACTATAATATAGGATTGGCAAAACTTGAAAGAGCGATGGGTATTCCTGCTGTTTTGCACAAAGAGTTTTCTAAATAAATTTTGAAGACAGAGGTATATTTTGCTTAATATAGCCAAAAATATAACAATAGGCGCCGGTGTGATTGTCATAGCAGGCGCATCGGCATATTTTATTGCAAAACCGATGCTTGTAAAAAAATGCGAGCCTGTTTTACAAGAAAATATAAAAAAATACATAAACGGTACAATAACTTGGGATAAATTCGATTTGGATGTAGCCGGAAACTTAAAGTTTCATAATGTGCAAATAAAAGACAATGAAAACCAAGATGTTTTAAAGTCACCCGATTTAAATGTCGGGTGGTCTTTTTCATCTGCATATAAAGCATTTGTTAAAGGTGAAGGACTTACAGCATTAATTGATAATATTACAATTGAAAAACCTGAAATTACAGTAAGAGAAAAGAATGACAAATCATGGAATATTCAAAATTTGATTATAACCGATAAAGAAAAAAAGAAATCGAATTTTGATATGAATATAAAAGTAATTGACGGTAATGTTTCAATAAAACAGCAAAATAAACAAACTCAAAATTTGAAAAATATAAATTCCGTTATAAAATTGAAAAATGATTTTGAGTTGAAAGGTAAACTATCTGCAATATATGAAAACTCGAATGTTGATTTGGCATGGAATTATTTGAATTTTAATGATATTGAATTAACATTCGGAAGCGGAAAATTACCTTTGGTAAAAATACTCAACACTCTTCGTAAAAACGGAATAAAAATTCCTGATCTTCCGGTAACTGACGGAATTGCAACAATAAAAGCAGGGCATATAACGAAAAAGAATAATGAGTTGTCGTATAGTATAAAAGGAAATATAGAAAAAGTTTTTGCAAAATATAAAGAATTTACTATATCGGAAACAAGTGCAAATGTAGATATAACAAACGGTAATGCATTTTTTGAAAATATAAACGGTAAAATAAATAATCAATCTGTTTTCGGATATTTTAAAATAAATTGGAGCGGTAAAGAATCTGAAATTCAATCAAAATTCAGTACAAACGGTGCGGAACTTTATTCACTTGCGCCTTCTTTAGGTATGCATGGAAAATTGCAAGGGGATATACAAATAGGCGGGAGCTTAAACAATATCTTTGCAACAGGACATGTAAATATTAATAATTTAAATAACGAAACATTTAATATAAAAGAAGTAAAAACTGATTTTAATTTCAATGACGATATCGTAAATTTAACTTCTTTAAAATTAAAAACAAAAGATGGAAAAGCACATGGACAAGCTTCATATAATTTAAGAACGAAAGAATTCGGTACAGATATTGATTTAAATTCTATAAAATTGCAAGATGTAATTTTATCATCACCGATAGAAGGAACAATATCTGGAAACATAAAAGCCGAAGGAACTTATTCAGAAGGAATTAATTTATATTCGGCGAAAATCACAGGCACTGCAAATAACTTCAAGTATGAAGATGTACTTGGAAATAAAGCGGAAGTATTTGCAACATTCTCAGATAATGAATGGAATATAAAAACTTATGGAAGCGGAATTTCGGCAAAAGGTATTAATTTTGAAAATATAGAAGCGAATGTCACAAAAAAAGGCAATAATATTATATTGCACAGCGTAAAAGGATTTAATGACGGCGGAACAATTGCCGTAGAAGGTAATATTCAAGATAACAAAAATAATTTAAATATGTCTGTATACAACTGGAATATAGATTCTTTTTCCGGGTTTACAGGGCATAAGATTACCGGACGTACAACGGCCGATATTCAAATTCAAGGTGAATTGGCAAACCCGTATATTTCCGGAAATGCAGAAATATACAACGGATCTTTTGATGATATAACTTTTAAACATTCTTCAGGGAAATTCCATACCGATGAAAATGCTTTTAATATAGATTATTTAAATATCCAAAAAGATAAAGATTTACATGTTGTAACGGGGAAAATTTATAGAGATAACGATAACACACTTGATTTATTTGTAAAAAGTTCAGGAATGAGAATTGAAAATGTTTTGCCGATTTTAAATTTATCCTATCCATTGACGGGAAATGCAGATAACGAACTTCATATAAAAGGTACTTTCAGAAATCCCGACATAGAAGGATATTTACATGCATGGGACGGATCTGTAAAAGGACAATTGTTTAAAAATATTTATGGAAATTATCGTTATAATAACGGAACATTATATATTCAAAACGGACAAGTAAATGCATATGGAGGAGCTGCAACCGTTGAAGGTACGGCATCTGAAAAACTTTTAAATTTGAATGTAAATGCTGTAGATATAGACTTGGAAAGTATATTACCCGAGAGAGGTATTTCCGGAAAAATCGGAGTGAAAGGACACTTAGGAGGAACGGCGACAGACCCTGACTTCGACGGTACCGTTTTAAGCCAATCTGTAAATTTGGGAAACAGCAATTTAGGATTGATTTCAGCTCAAATAAAATATAAGAATAATGTATTTTTAGTTCAAGACGGAAATTTCTATCAAGGAAATGCTAAGTTTAAGGTTAAAGGAAGATATAATATTCAAACATCTATGATTAATGGAAGTTTGAGCTATAATAATTGGAATTTATCGGATATTGTAAAAATTTTTAAGTTACCCGTACAAAATATTGACGGGCAAGTAGACGGATATATAGGATTGTCCGGATCTATGAATGATACGAATGTTGATTTCAAAGCCGATGTAAACGGAGGGCATTTAGGGTCTACGGAAATAGGAAAAGGGAATATAGATATATCATATTTAAATAAAGAATTGAATATAAGGAATTTGAATATACCTGTAGGAAACGGAGTTCTGGCGGCAAAAGGAAGTATGTCTTCGGACGGTGTTTTCGATATGCAATTTGCTGCAAGAAATATGGATACCGAATGGATTCCGGAAGTTTTTGGAGTAGATTCCAAAATAGGTGGAAAATTGACGGCTGCTCTAGTACTTGAAGGCACACGTAAAAATCCCGAAATGAATATTTCCGTAGGTATTGAAAATCCTGTATATAATGACTATAAATTTGATGAAATATCTTTAATGGGAGTTATTAAGAACAATATTATCGATGTGCAAAATGCACTTCTGATAAAAGATAAATATAAAGCAAGTATGAAAGGTGTTGCACCTTTAAGTTTGATAACAAGGAAACCTTCATCAAATGAAATTCCTATTGATTTGAAATTTAATTTGGATAATGCAGATATGAATGCACTTGCGCTGTTTTTCAGGCCTGTTCAAAAGGCAGAAGGCCCCGTTAAAGGACAACTGAAAGTGACGGGAGCGTGGAACGATCCTAAAGTTTTGGGAGATATATCCGTTTCAAACGGCAGTATGACATTGATAACGATGAATGAACCATTGAAATCTGTAAATTTAAATGCGAAATTTAAAGGTAACTCAATGGACTTGGAAGGTTCTGCATCAGTAGGAAAAGGGAATGTGTCATTAAAGGGAAGTGCCGATTGGGGTAGAAATAATGATTTTTCATACAATGGAGAATTTCACTTGCATGCGCCTGAAATAAAATCTCAATTTTATAACGGTGCAATTGATACCGACTTTAAATTTGAACCGTATGACGGAATGACCGGCATGAAGGGAAATGTAAATATTCACAATGCAAGTTTGGATATACCTTTGCTGCAATCTGATGGAGAATTACCGAATATAATTACAGATATAGGAATAAATGTAGGTGAAAATGTAAGATTATATAACAGTGCATTGTACAATATGACAATTTCCGGTGATATACATATGGACGGAAGTCTTTCAAATCCGTTTATGACAGGAAGAATAAATGTAGATAAAGGCACTATAAAAGTTAATACAACTGAATTTAAAGTAGAAAAAGGACAAGCATTATGGGGTGGAAATCCGAATTCATTTATGCCTACCGTACACGTAGCGTCAAATGCAAATGTAGGAAATTATAAAATCGGTGCACAAATAGACGGAATTCCCGGAAACTTGGAAACGAAACTTCATAGTGAACCATATCTGAACGATTCACAAATTCTGATGTTGCTTACACTACATCAAAATCCTCACGCAAGTGCTGAAGATACAAATCAAAATGCATTTTTCAATGCAGGTTTGGCTATGTTGTTTAACGGTGGAGTAAAAGATTTTCTTACCGATAAAATAGGATTGGATATGATTTCGGTAACTTCCGGATTAAATGATTATAATGACAGTACAGGAATTGATAAAAATAATTTCTATTATATAAAAATCGGAAAATACATTTTCAATGATTTTATGCTTACTGCAACAGGTGGCCTTAATAACGAAGAAAGAAGCATAGGTTTCAGATATGATGTAAATTCACATTTAGGTATTTCTGCATGGTATAATAATAATCATGACAGTTTTGTAGGTACAGACTGGAAATTTAAATTTTAAAAATAATTGAAAAACTATTCTTATTTTAGTTATAAATGTATAATGTATAAGTTAAGAAAAATATAAGGACGTGATAATAAATTTTACAAAAATTATTTTAAATTATGTTGATAACCGATAGATTATATAAAAGTTTGTATATTATTTTCAAATTATGAAAGCAAAAACGGGGAGGTTTTTAATGATTAGTATCAGTAAGAAAAAGACATTGCTTGCGACTGCAGTACTTTTATCTCTTGGAGGAATGTCAGTATATGCACAAGTTCCGTCAATTAATGAAAATACCATGTCGCAGAGTACACTTTTGAATGTTTCAAACGGTGGCGGCAATAAATCTTCCGCGTCACAAGTTTTTGAAAAACAAATGGCGGAAAATGAAACTATACAAGGCTCTCAATTATATTTGTCCGATGACAGCAAAAAAGAAGTAAACAAACATACAGGAGAGTTGATTACATCTGTAGAATTTACCGGTATTGAAGAAAATGCAAAAGCTGAAATTGAATCTGAATTGAAAAGTAAAGTAGGAACGAAAGTTTCTGCAGAAAATATTGATGCGGATGTTGAAACGGTAAGTAAAATCGGTACTTTTTCACAAATAATTCCTGACTTTACAAATGTTCCCGAAGGCGTGAAATTGAACTATCGTTTGGTAAGCAATCCGGTTGTAAAATCTGTAGAGTTTGAAGGAAACAGCGTATTTACAGATGCACAACTCAATTCCGTGATGCAAGTACAGCCAGGAAGCGTACTTAATGTTGCACAAGTAAACAGAAAAATAAAAGAAATTGAAGATATTTATTTAAAACAAGGATTTCTTCTTGTAAATATTTCCGATGTTTATATTAATGCGGAAGGTAAGTTACGTATAAAAATAAATGAAGGTAATGTTGAAAAAATAACCATTGTCGGAAATGAAAAAACTAAAGACAATGTTATCAAGAGAGAACTCAGATTTATGGAAGGTCAGCCGTTCAATAAGTTTTTGGCGAACAGAAGTATTGAACGTTTGTACAATTTAGGATTTTTTGAAGATGTAAACATGAGACTTCTTCCGGGTACAACTGAACATACCGTTACAGTTGAAATCGGAGTAGTGGAACAAAAAACAGGTGTAATTACTGTAGGTGCAGGTTATTCCAAGTCCGACGGTTTTGTAGGAGTTGTGGAAGTCGGTGAAACAAACTTCAGAGGAACCGGTGACAAAGTCAACTTCCATTGGGAATTCGGAGGCTCAGGGAAAGGTAAAAATTACCAAGTTTCATATACAAAACCGTGGATAAACAAGAACGGTGACTCCGCAGGATTTTCAATTTACAACAGACTTTATAAATATGTAGATTACAATGCTAAAGGTCAAGGAGTAGCACAGTACGATAAACGTAGAAAAGGCTGGAACATTACATGGGGACGTGTAAGTGATGAATATCGTACAAATTATTTAAATATCGAAAGCAGCAGTGACAGAATTCAAGGAGATGTTCAGCACTTGAGTGGCCTTGTTGAAGCTTATGAAAAAGAATTGAAACCTGAATTTGTAAAAGAATGGGATAGAGTAGAAAAGCCGAAGTGGGAAACATCTTGGGAAGCCGGAGATACATTGCCGGAAGCAGAAAGAAATAAGCAATGGAAAGATTGGAGTGCAAGTTGGGATAAAGGTGCTAAAGGCGAATCAACAGATAATCAAGCATGGAATAAATGGTATGCTGAATGGTTGAAGAATAATGCCGAACCTAAAGATGTAGAAAAAAACGATCCTGATTATGCAACTAAACATAGTGAATATGAAACAAAGCATAATGAATGGAAAAACAAGAGAAAGACAGAGGCAGATGCTGCTAAATCTACTGAAAAAAATAATGCTAAAGATGGTCAGCTTAAGGTAGCAAAAGACAATGCAATATCTGTTGATGCAGATAAATATTATAGTAAGTCTAAAGAAGCAATCAGAAAGAGTACAGGCAGAACAAACAGTATTACATTTACACATGTATACGACAGTCGTGATAATTTCTTCAATGCTACGAAAGGTAAGCGTATTTCCGTATCTGCACAATGGGGTGGACACGGACTCGGCGGAGATTTTGATTTTTACAAAGTTTCCGGAGAAGGACGTTTCTACAAAGGATTACGTAATGGCCATACATTGGCACTGCGTGTAATGGGCGGTTACATACATGGAAATATTGCATACGGTAATTTGTTCAGTTTGGGCGGATCCAACACATTACGCGGATACGAAGATGAACAGTTCAAAGGTAAGAAGATGTATGCCGCAACATTGGAATACAGATTCCCGATCGCAAAGAAAATTCAGGGTGTAGTATTTACAGATGTAGGAAGTGCATGGGACGTAGGCGGATCGATGCCGTGGTATGCGGATAGCAGATCTATAAACTATGCATATGGTGTCGGCGTGAGATTACAAACTCCAATCGGACCTATTCGTTTGGACTACGGTCACGGCGATCAGAATAAATTCCACTTCAGTTTCGGAACACAATTCTGATATTAATAACAGAAATATGAAGAAATGAGCGGTTCAATTATGTTCCGCTTTTTCGGATATTGTATAAAAATTAAAAACCTTTAAGGAGCAAAAATATTATGATGAGTTTTTTGGGTAATAAAAAGTATATAAAGATTTTTTCATTTGTCATCGCAGCGGTATTTATTATTTCGGTAGGAGCAATTGCCGTTACATCTATGGGTAATACTGCTATGGCTTCGCCGAAATCCGATATAGGGATTGTAGACCGTAGAGAAGTTGTTTCCGCAAACAGCAGTTTAGCTTCCAATTATCAACAAAAATTAAAAGAAACTGCAGATAAAATGCAACAAGACTTTGATGCAAAATCAAAAGATTTAAGCGATGCAGATAAACAGAAACTTTTTGAAGAAATGCAACAACAATTTAACGAAAAGAGATCTGCAATAGATAAAGAAATGGAAGATAAGATTAACGGTGCAGTAAAAACTGTAGCCGAAAAGAGAGGCCTGACACTTGTAGTGGAAAAAGCTGCAGTTATTTATGGTGGAACAGATATAACAAAGGATGTCTCCGATGCATTAAATAAATCTCTTACATCCGATAAAGGACAAGCAGAGAAAGCCTCCGCAGATAAGAAGTGATGAATAAAAAAACTTTTTGGGCGGCATTACTTGTAGGAGTCGGTATATTAATCGGAGGATGCGGACAAAAACAAGAATCTGCCATGCCCGCAGTTTACGGTGTAGCGGATTATGAAACACTTGTTAAATCTCATCCTAAATATTCCGAGTATTTCAGACTTGAAACGGAATACAATCATTTGATACAGCAATACAGTAATGAACGTAATCAAATGATGAAAGTTTATTCCATGAAAACTCAAGTCGATAATGCGATGCAAGATAAAAATGCTTTAGAATCCGCACAAAAAGAATTGCAATCTCGAATTAAAGCAAAAGAAAATGAATTAAATGAAAAATTGAAAAAAACATATGAGAATATTTCAGCAAAACATAATAAGAATGTTTTAATTGATAAAAATAATTTTGATGATAATATCCGCATTGCAAATCTTCAAATGAAATTTGTAGTAACAGGCATAAGTCAGGAAGAAAAAGAAAAAGCGGAAAAAGAATTGCAAGAATTGTTAAAAAACAGAAGTATCTCAAATGAAGATTTTTCAGATTGGACTGAAGAAGAAAAAACATTTTTCATAAAAGAAAAAGAAAAAGCAGCCGATGAATTGGAGGCTTTTGCAAAATCTTCAGCAGAAAAAATAAAATCGGAAATCGGTAAAAAATCAATTCAAAAATTTGATTCCGAAGAAAAAGTTTATCCTGAACTGAAATCATGGGATGAGAATTGGCAACATAAATTGGAATTGAAACAAAAGCAAATGGCGAAGATAAAATCTGAAATTATGGAAGATATAAGAAAAGATGCTGAAAAAGTTGCATTGGAAAAAAATTTATCTATGATTTTTTCAGAACATACCGTTAATGTGAGTGCTGTTGACGTTACCGGTGATATAGTAAGTAAAATAATACAGGAAGAGTAGGAAAAAATATGAAATTATGGAAAAAATCCGCACTTATTGCAATGATTGCAGCTGCAACCGTTTTATCGGGGTGCGGAAGTGAAAAAGTAGGTGTAGTGGATTTTGAGAAAATACAAAATGAATCACCTAAGATTAAAGAGATACAAAAAGAAGTAATAAATAAAGATGCAGAAATAAGAGCACGTTTGGCTAAAGAAACAGAAGGACTTTCAGAAGAAGAAGCTCAAAAGAAAGCTGCTGCAGCACAACAAGAGCAAATGATTTTCGTACAAAGCAAACATAAGCAAGTAGAATCTATAGTAAACTCACAATGTGAAGCGGTAGCTAAAGAAAAAGGATTGAGTATTGTCATGCATAAAGGTGCAGTACCTGAAGGCGCAATAGATGTGACAGAAGATGTTTTAAAGAAAATAAATAATTCAGGAACTGAAACGGGAAAATAAGATGCAAAAAACTATCGGAGAAATAGCAAAACTATTGGGCGGAACTTTATACGGTACCCCTGATATAATCATTAATGATGTCAAAAGTGCCGAATCTGCAGGTCCTGAACATGCAACGTTTGCAAAAGGTGTTTATGTTGAATATATAAATCAATTTAAAGCCGGTGTAATTCTTGTAGATTCACCAATTGAAAATTGTGATAAAAACTTAATAGTGGTACGTGATTGTCGAGGTGCTTTCGGAAAACTTATAGAAATTTTTCATCCGGAAAAAACATTTGCTCCGCAAATACATCCCACTGCTGTAATAGGTAAGAATGTAAAAATTTCAGAAAGTGCTTGTATAATGGCATATACGGTTATCGGAGATAATGTAACTGTAGACGAAAAAACCGTTATTTTTCCATTTGTATATATAGGTGAAAATAGCGTAATCGGCAAAAATTGTGAAATAAATCCGGGTGCGGTAATACATGAAAATACCGTTATCGGCAATAAAGTAGTAATTCGAGCACATGCAGTTGTAGGAAGTCAGGGTTTCGGTTTTTCAACTGATGAAAACGGGCATCATACACATATAAGGCAATTGGGGAAAGTAGTAGTAGGCGATGATGTTGAATTGGGTGCAGGGACAACCGTAGACAACGGTGCAATGAATGATACAGTAATAAGAAGAGGAACAAAGATTGATAACTTGGTACATCTCGGACATAATGTAGAAGTCGGAGAAGATTGTTTCATTATTGCACAAACAGGTGTTGCAGGAAGTACAAAAATCGGAAATAAATGTGTACTTGCCGGACAGTCCGGAGTTGTAGGTCATGTTAAAATTGCAGACAATGTAACTGTCGGTGCAAAAAGTGCCGTTATAGGAAATATCTCCGAATCCGGATTTTATGTAGGATTTCCTGCAAAGAAACATGCAAAATGGGGTCGTATAGAAGCGACACTTAACAAGCTGCCCGATATATTAAAAAAAGTTCGTAAATTGGATAAAACAGTAACTGAATTTGAAAATAAGCTGAAAAATACATAAAAGGTGCAATTGCATCTTTTTTGTTTATCTTGATTGAGGAGTACTATGAACGTTACATACGGAATTATGAAAGGTCTTGCAAAAATAGCATGTAATTTATCTGAAGAAAAAGCAAATTACATGGGAGAATTGATGGGCAGATTATTTCTAAAATTAATTCCCTTAAAAAGGAAACAAATCTCAATACAAAATATTTTGCGTACCGAAATTACCGATGACATAAAAAAAGCCGAAGAAATAGCAAAATCTTCTGCATTAAGATTCGGCCCTATGTGTGTATCCATGTTTCGTTTTCCTTTATTAGATAAAAAAAATCCTTCAAAATATGCAAATATAGAAGGAAAAGAATATTTAGATGAATTGGTAAAAAATAAAAAAGGTTGCATTTTAGCCACAGGACATTCCGGTAATTGGGAAATGCTCGGTGCGTTGCTTGCTATGTACGGATACCCTTTACTTTCGGTTGCCATGAAGCAAAGCAATGAAGGATTTGATCGTTTTTTAATCGAATATAGAAGCTTGACCGGACAAAAAATTGAATATAAGACCGGAGTAAGAGATATGTATCGACGTTTGAAAGAAGGCTATTTTGTTGCTCTTTTATGCGATCAAGATCCGGGGAAAACCGGTATATTATCAGATTTTTTTAATATACCTACACTTACTGCAACCGGTCCTGCACATTTATCATTATTATGCGATGCACCTGTCGTATCCGTAATGATACATCAAGAAAAAAATAAGAAGTATAAAGTAAAAATTTGGGAACCTATAAAAGCTGAAAAAAATTTATCGAAAAAAGAATCTATCAAGCAAATTACCGATATAATAAATAAACGACTTGAAGAATGGATAAAAAAATATCCGGAAGAATGGTTTTGGTTGCATAGAAGATGGAAATCTACAGATAGATTAAATAAAAAAGCATAATAAAAAGAGTTTAAATACTTTTGATACGTTCCTCTTTACCGGTTTATCCGGTAAGAGGGACATATCATATATTTGAACTCTTTTTTATTTTACATTATTTACCAATGAACCTATATGACTTATGGTGATTTCAATTTTATCTCCGGATTTAAGAAACTTCGGAGGATTAAAGCCCATTCCGACTCCATGAGGAGTTCCGGTTGCGATAATATCCCCCGGAAGTAAAGTTATACCTTTGGAAAGATTCGAAATAATTTTCGAAATGGAAAAAATCATATTATCGGTTGAATCTTTTTGGCGTAATTCACCGTTTACTTTTGTTTCAATTGTAAATGAAGTATTGTTAGAACCTGTTAATATTACAGGGCCTATCGGGCAAAATGTATCCAAACTTTTTCCTTTGAACCACTGCTCGTGAGAACGCTGTAAATCTCTGGAAGTAATATCATTTATAATTGTATAACCGTAAATATAATTCAGTGCGTCTTCTTCCTTTATATCCGTTCCTTTTTTACCGATTACAATTGCAAGCTCACCCTCATAATCAAGCTCCTTTGAAATATCGTAATGTCTGATTATGCTTTTGTTTGTAGCGGTAAGTGAAGATGCAGCTTTTGTAAAAAATACTGGAGTACTTGGAATATCATTCGTATTTTCAAATTCTTTTACATGAGATTTGTAATTTTTACCTACACAAAAAATATTTCTGCCTGAAATGAGCGGAATTTCAATCTCTACATCATTTATTGAAATGGTAGGTACAGCGTTATCCTTTTCATTCATAGCCAGACATTTTTCCAAATTTATAAGACCTTCATCTCCCGAATTTATGAAAGAAAAAAGATTTTCTGAAAGAGGAATGAAGTATGTTTCTTCAAGTAACTCGGAAGGAATTATTTCTTTATCGTCAATTGATAGAACACCCCATTGTGTAAGTCCTTTATAATTATATGTTATTAATTTGCGCATTTTTAACTCCTTTACGATATCTTATACAATTATAAATATTTTTTTTTGTTTTTCAAAATAAAATTTGCAATATAAACAGTATACAATTGCTTAAACTATTTTACTATACATACTTTATAGATTATAATAGTAAATAGTATTTATCGGGGAAATGAGGAGGTTTATATGAGCGAAACCAAATCGGCTTCAAATTTTATTGAAGCGGAAATAAATAAAGATATAGAGAACAATGTTTATGAAAATAATCGTGTTTTAACAAGATTTCCGCCGGAACCGAACGGATATTTACATGTAGGACATGTAAAAAGTATTTGTTTGAATTTCGGATTGGGAGAAAAATATCATGGGGAAACAAACGTAAGATTTGATGATACAAATCCTACGAAAGAAGATGTCGAATACGTCAATTCAATTTTATATGATGTAAAATGGCTGGGATTTCATTGGAAAGAACCTGTTCATTATGCATCGGATTACTTTCCGGAACTTTATGAATATGCATGCAAATTGATAAGAATGGGATTGGCATATGTAGATGACCAATCAAGTGAAGAAATTCATGATACACGTGGGGATTTGGAACATCCGGGCGTTGAAAGTCCGTGGCGTAATCGTAGCGTGGAAGAAAATTTGCGTTTGTTTAAAGAAATGAAAGAAGGCAAGTACAAAGACGGTGAAAAAGTACTTCGTGCAAAAATAGATATGGCATCTCCTAATATGGTTATGCGTGATCCTGTTTTGTATCGTATTTTACATGTAGCTCATCATCGTACAGGTAATGAATGGTGTATTTATCCGATGTATGATTTTGCACATCCGTTATCCGATGCGATTGAAAAAATTACACATTCGGTATGTACAGTGGAATTTGAAGAAAGAAGACCGCTTTACAACTGGTGCTTGCAAGCATACGAAGGAAAAGAAAAACCTCGCCAAATAGAATTTGCAAGATTAAATGTCACTACTATGATTACAAGTAAGCGTAAACTGCGCAGATTGGTGGAATCAGGTGTGGTTTCAGGATGGGACGATCCTCGTATGCCGACAATTTCAGGAATAAGAAGAAGAGGATATACTCCGGAATCATTAAGACATTTTTGTGACTTGATAGGAGTTGCAAAAGCCGACAGTTTAGTTGATATAGGCATGCTTGAATATTGTATACGTGAAGATTTGAAGAAAAAAGTACCAAGAATAATGACAGTTATAGATCCTGTTAAGGTTGTTCTTACAAATTACCCTGAAGATAAAGTTGAATACATGACAATGGAAAACAATCCAGAAGATTTATCTATGGGAGAACGTAAAGTAGCATTCGGCAGAGAATTATACATAGAACGTGAAGATTTCATGGAAGTTCCGGCAAGAAAATTCTTCCGTATGACACCGGGTAAAGAAGTCAGATTGAAGGGTGCATACATAGTACGCTGCGATGAAGTTATCAAGGATGAAAACGGAGAAATTAAAGAAATTCATTGTACTTGTGATATGGAAACAAGAAGCGGAACGCCCGGTGCGGATAGAAAAGTAAAAGGTACGTTGCATTGGGTAAGTGCAAAAGATGCGGTAGATATTACTGCAAGACTTTATGATTATATGTTCTCGCCGGATGATGTAGATGACGGACGTGACTTTATAGATAAAGTAAATCCGAAATCTTTAATCATAATGAAATCTAAAGCGGAATCTGCAATAAAGAATTACAAAGTAGGAGACAGATTCCAATTTTTGAGAAAAGGTTATTTTATAATAGACAAAGATACAAACGATAATGAAATTGTTGTAAACAGAATAGTAGGATTGAGAGATACTTGGGCAAAATTACAAAAGAAAACAAAATGATAAAACAAAAAATAATTGCATTTGCAATATCATTAATTATATTTTCAAGTATTAATAATGTAGTAAATGCAAAAACATGGAATTTTGAAAATATAGGTAAGACCAAATTGCCCGAAGTAATAAGTATTGATGAGGGAGAACAAAAAACACTCTCCTTTGGGAAATTCGGTGGAATAAAGAAATTTTTCATTCATTCGGGTGCAACGTCCGGTCATTACTATACTATGACCTACAATAAGCCTCCGCATTATTCATATGGGTGGGCAACAAGTCAAGTCTTGGGATTACCGTATTTATTGGAAAATAATTTATATGAGTATAAAAATGCGCCGATAGAAGAAAAATTCGACGCAATCGCACATGGTTTGAATTTGAAAATTGAACAAAACAATGTTTTGTATAAAAATCAAAATCCTTTAAAAAAAATCAAAAGGAATAAAAATTACTGTTGGGAAGGAACTTTTTCCATTCCGAGATATGAAAAAGGTATTGTGTATAATGAAGAATATCAACTCGTTTTACAACACGACAAGTACCAAATTTATTTGGGAATTGTTTGTTACGACGGAGATATTCGGGATATGAAAAATATAGTAAGTGATATACTTGTAAAAAGAGAATTTAAATAATATTAAATTTATGTATTTCGATATAATTATATTGACAATACAAAAACGAATAAGTATAGTATAGTTGTCGTAAATTTAATACGTCTTTTAGGAGGAATATAATGTCTAAAATTGTTATTGTATATTGGACAGGTTCAGGTAATACGGAAGCAATGGCACATGCAGTAGAAGAAGGAGCACAAAATGCAGGTGCCGAAGTATCTTTAAATTTTGTAAGTGATATATCTGCAGATGAAGCGGCTTCATTCGACCACATTGCATTGGGATGTCCTGCAATGGGAAATGAGCAGTTGGAAGAATACGAATTCGAACCGTTCTTTGAAGAATTATTACCGCAATTGCAAGGTAAGAAAGTTGTAATTTTCGGTTCATATTCATGGAACGAAGGTGATTGGATACAACTGTGGAAAGATCGACTCAATGAAGCAGGTGTGGAACTTGTTGCCGAACCTGTAAAGGCATATAGCTATCCTGAAGACGATGTTTTGGAAGCATGCAAAGCATTAGGAGAAAGTTTGGCTAATGCATAGCGTGTAATATAGGAGGTATTATGGCTAAGGTAGCTATTGTTTATTGGACAGGATCCGGAAATACTGAAGCAATGGCACACGCAGTAGAAGAAGGAGCACAAAATGCAGCAGCTGAAGTTGCATTGAATTTTGTGAGTGATGTTACTGCAGACGAAATCGCTTCATTTGATCACATTGCATTAGGATGTCCGGCATCGGGAAATGAGCAATTGGAAGAATATGAATTTGAACCTTTTTTTGAAGAATTGTTGCCTCAATTACAAAATAAAAAAGTAGCAATTTTCGGTTCATATTCATGGAATCAAGGCGATTGGATGCAAATATGGAAACAACGCTTGAATGATGAAGGAATAGAAACAATTGCCGAACCTGTTGTTGCCTACGGTTATCCGGAAGACGATATTTTGGAAGAATGTAAGAAACTCGGTGAAACTTTAGCAAACGCCTGAATACAGTGAATAAAGCACTTTATGTATTGTTTAAAATCAGTATATAAAGTGCTTATTTGTATTTGGTAAAAATTTATCTTCAAAAAAAACAATTTTAGGTTATAATAATCAAAGCGGCTTAAATCAATATACATTTCAAGAAAGAGGAATTAATGAAATATAATCGTATTATAAAATTGGCCACAGCTATATCGTTCATGTGTGCTGTAACTATGAGCGGCTGTGCTTATGCAAATATTACAAATAATGTATTTTTAGCAGAGAATAAAAATGTTTCGGAAGTTAAAAGTACTGAAAAAAATAAAACCGATTTGAAAAAAATAAAAAAACCGGAAAATTCAGAAAATAAAGAAAATTCGGAAAACAAAAAAGAAAACGCTAAAAAAACCGAAAAAGAAAATAAATCTGAAAATGAAACAATAAAAAAAGAAATAAATAAAATTATTTCCATAAATAAAAAACCTTTAAGTGATGAAGATTTTATGTTTAACGGAATATCACTTGGAGATTCCGTTCAATTACTTAAAAAAGTTTTAGGAAAATCAGATTCGGTGATTGAAGGCAATATAAGAGATAAATATGTTTGGGGAAATTTTGATGTTACAGTAGAAAAAGAATTTCCTTACTCATATATAAAACGACAAGATTTGAATTTGAAAAAAGTTATATCCGGAACCGGAATATCTTCATTTTACATTTTCGGTAAAAATGCCGAAACATATAGAAATATATCGGTAGGAACATTAAGAGAATCTGTAATACGTTCGTACGGTAAACCGTCACAACTTTTATGGGACGGAAAAGAAAACAGTTATTACTTTGTTTATCAAAAAGGAAATAAAAAAATATACTTCAATATAAAAGATGATAAAGTTAAATCCATAACGGTTTCTTTGACACCTCCTGAATATTATAAAGAAGATAATCATAAAAAAACAGACAAAATTTCAGTAACGGATAATGATTTGACTATTGCAGGTTTCAAGCTCGGAGATAAATTTGAACCTCATCCGTGGCAATCATGGATCAGTAAAAATACAGGTGTAAGTGAAGAAGTATGGTATTATCCGGGGTATGGTGTTCGTGTAACGTCAAAAAGTAAGTTGATAAACGGATTATTTTTAGACAATTCCGGAATGTTGACATCAAGAGGAATAGCGAAAGGTGATTTACAGTCTACACTTGAATACATTTACGGAGAACCGGATAAAGTGGAAGTAAGTACCGAAGGTAATAATCCTCAAACGGCATACATTTATTTCTCACCTAGTAAAATGAACCTTATGGTTGTATATATAAATAAAGGGAAAATAAGTAACGTAGTTATAACAAAAAACATAAATTAATAATAAAAGAGGTGCTGAATGTATCAGTATTTTTGTGCAGTTATTATCGGTATAGTTGAAGGAATGACGGAATATTTACCGGTATCAAGCACAGGACATATGATTATTGTTTCATCAATGCTGAATTTTACAGGAGATTTGGCAAAATTTTTTGAAGTTTTTATTCAATTGGGAGCAATACTTTCCGTTTTGGTAGTATATAAAGAAAAATTTATTTTCATGTTGGATACTCACCATTGGTTCAGAAAAAAAGGACCGTCATGTTTCAATATAATCATTTCGATGATACCGGCATGTGTTATGGGACTTTTATTTCACGGAATGATAAAAAAATATCTTTTCGGACCTGAAACGGTAATTATAGGTTTGATAATAGGCGGTATTTTTATGATTTACGGAGAAAAGAAAGGTAAAAGAAAAAATGTTTCCGTAAAAAATGTTGAAGATATAAATACAAAACAAGCATTTAAAATAGGATTGTTTCAATGTTTGTCACTCTGGCCCGGATTTTCACGAAGCGGCAGTACGATAGCAGGCGGACTTCTTCTCGGAGTTTCAAGAAAAGCGGCAGCAGACTTTTCATTTATAATGGCGGTACCGCTTATGTTTTTGGCAACGCTCTATGATTTGCTTAAAAACATCAAGTTCTTGCATTTTTCCGATATAGGAGTGCTGCTCACAGGTTTTATAGTGTCGTTCATAGTAGCCTATTTATCCATTGTGTGGTTTTTGAAATTCTTGAATAAATACAATTTGACAGGATTTGCACTATACAGATTTTTAGTTGCAATAGTGGCATTTTTATTTGTGATTTGATTAACTTGCTAAAGAATAATAAAAAATGTTATTATTAAAGTGTATAATTTAATACATCCCGGAGGTGTCTCCATGGAAGTGTATATAAGAACCGATCAATCCGGTGAACCATATGATTCCGGTTCTTATTGTGCTTTACAAGCATGTAAGAATTTGAATATAAATGTAAAAAAATATAAAATTGTATACTCATTACAAAATTACGATATAGAAAATTTAATAGTGGGTACAGTTTCGGATATAAAAGAAATATTGGATCAAAACGGTATAGAAGTGGAACCGCTTGATTATCCGTCCGAATTGAAACAGTTTTTAGGTAGAGAAATTTGGAAATCTACATTATTTGATGTTATAAAAAATATCGAAGAACCTATATTTGTAAAACCGGTATATGAGACAAAAAGATTTTCCGGAACGGTATTGGAAAAATCCGATGATGCGGTAAAACTTGGCGGAAGTCTGACAGATATAGACGTTTGGTGCAGTAAAACGGTAAAATTTGTATCTGAATGGAGATTGTGGGTATTGCATGGAGAAATAGTTGCTCTTACACCTTATCGAGGTAAATGGGATATTTTTCCGGATACGGGTATTTTAAAAAAAGCCGTTTCATTATTTAAATCGGCACCTTCAGCCTATGCACTTGACTTTGCAATTACAGATAAAAATGAAACACTGCTTGTAGAATTCAGTGATGCATACGGATTGCAAAGCATGGGATTGAATCCGAATTTATATTTGAAAATATTAACTGCAAGATGGAAAGAATTGGTATCAAACGTAAAATAACAATTTATTTTGCAAATTAATTTGTTTGGAGGTAGATAAAAGAACTGACTTGTTTTTGTCAGTTCTTTTTGTTTAAAACGCAAAACGGAGGATTTGATGAAAAATTTCGACAATAATTTTATTCAAAGAATAAAAGACAGTCTTCCGATTGAACAAGTTATAGGTGCATATGTTCCTCTAAAGAAAAAAGGTAGAAGTTTTTGGGCATGCTGTCCGTTTCATCAAGAAAAAACACCGTCATTTTCAGTTTCTCCTGATAAAGGTTTCTATCATTGTTTCGGATGTAATGAAAGCGGAGATATAGTATCTTTTGTTGAAAAAATGGATAATATAACTTTTCCCGAAGCCATAGAAAAATTAGCTGAAATAGCAAGAATTGAAATTCCTGAAAAGGAAATGACATATGAAGAAAAGAAAAAAGCCGAACTTTCAAAACAAATATATGACGTTACGGAATTGGCGAGCATATATTTTCATAACTGTCTTACAAAAACCGACATCGGGAAAGAAGGATATGAATATTTTTTAAAAAGGCATTTATCAGATGAAATTATAAAAAAATTCAAATTGGGATTTGCACCGCCGGAGTGGCATAGACTATACTCCGATTTTACTTCAAAAAAGAAAATAAGCCCGGAAATATTACAAATAGCAGGGCTTGTAGGATATAAAAACGGAAAACACTATGATATTTTCCGAAACAGATGTATGTTTCCTATTTTGAATTTGAAAGGGAAAACGGTTGCATTCGGCGGAAGAGTGATGGACGACAGTTTACCGAAATATCTAAACTCTCCCGAGTCGGTGATATTCAATAAAAGAAGATTGCTTTTTGCTTTGTATCAAGCGTTACCGGAAATAAGAGAAAAACGTCAAGCAATTATGGTTGAAGGTTATATGGACGCTATAAGCCTTCACGCACACGGTATAACAAATGTAGTCGCATCATTGGGAACTGCATTTACAATTGAACAAGCACGTTTACTTAAAAGATATGCCGATGAATTGATATTCAATTACGATATGGATGCCGCAGGACAAAATGCAACAAAACGTGCATTGGAAATTGCCGGTAACGTAGGATTGAAACTCAGAGTAGTAAGATTGGGCGACGGAAAAGATCCGGACGAATTTATAAATGCACATGGAAGAGAAGCATACTTGGAAAGCGTTGCACAAGCACAACCTGCTACCGATTATCTTTTTTCGGCGGCATTGAAAAGATACGACAGCAATACACTTGAAGGGCAACAAAAAATTCTTGCAGATATGTTTGATGTCTTGCTTGCGAAAGGAAACTCATTTTATTTCAACTCGTTTATCGTAAAAATGGCAAGACGAATGCAAATGGATGAAGGACTTATAAGAAGTGAAGCATTGCGTTATGCAAGAAAAAAGAATTCAAACGTATTTATTTCACAGAAACAATCCGAAAAAATAAAATCTGAAGACTATGAAACAAAATACAATATGAAAAGGCAAAAATTATTGGAAGAAGGATTTTTCAGGTACTGTCTGTTTAATAATAAATTGCCGGAAGGGTGGGAACTGCTTAAAAAATACGAATTTGCAGATGATTTTCATAAAGAATTGTTCCGAATATTGGAAAAACTTAGCGAAACAAATATAACCGAAAAAGAAACGGAAAAATTACTATCGAGAGAATATGTACCACGATTGGCTGAATTGTTGATGAATTCAAACTCTGTAGGAAATTTGCCTATGGAAGAATACATAAGACCTTTGAAAAAAGTATATTTACAAAGAGAATATCGTGTCCATACGCAACGTGTTGCAGAACTTTTAGAGACAGATCCGCAAAAAGCTCGTGAAGAGCAATTGATTTGTATAAAACTGAGTGAAGAGATCCGTAACTTGAGTAAATGAAGCAACGGATGGTTTATACCAAGGAGAACCGGTATGCGTAAAAAAGAAGAATATAAAAATACAGGCAAGTTGGAAGAATGGATTGAAGAGTTAAATGGAAAATCCGATAAAGACGGAATGATATCCGGAGATATAGTAAATGATTTTGTAAATGAAAATCATATTGATATAGAAGGATTGGATTTGTTAAATGCAGCTCTTCACGAACATGGTATAGATGTCTATATGAACGTACCGGGAGATGAAGATTCAGAAGAAAATAATAAACCCTTGAAGAAAATACAGCCGAAACCTTCAAAAAGAGTATCTCAAGGAATTGACGACCCTGTAAAAATGTATCTGAAAGAAATAGGTACGGTGGACCTTCTTACAGCAGAAGAAGAAGTAACTTTGGCAAAAGCGGTGGAAAAAGGATTACTCTTAGGAGCGACCGAAGAAGAAAAAATAAATGCCGACAAAGCGAAAAAAGCACTTTCAGATGCAAATTTGAGACTTGTAGTATCAATTGCAAAAAAATACCTGGGAAGAGGACTTCAATTTTTGGATTTGATACAAGAAGGAAATTTGGGACTTTTGAAAGCCGTAGATAAATTCGATTACACAAAAGGCTATAAATTCAGTACATATGCAACATGGTGGATAAGACAATCAATCACACGTGCAATTGCGGATCAAGCGAGAACGATAAGAGTACCGGTTCACATGGTTGAAACAATAAACAAATTAAATCGAATATCACGACAACTTTTGCAAGAAAAGGGAAGAGAACCTACAGAATACGAAATAGCAAAAGCTATGGACGTAAGTGTAGGGAAAGTAAGAGAAGTAAAAAAAATAGCACAAGATCCTATTTCATTGGAAACACCGATAGGAGAAAAAGAAGACTCACATTTGGGAGATTTCATAGAAGATCAAGATGCAATAGCGCCGGACGATGCCACTGACTCGATATTGCTTAAAGAACAAATTGAAGAATTGCTTACAAATCTGACGGACAGAGAACGCCAAGTTCTTGAACTCAGATTCGGACTCAAAGACGGAAGACCGCGCACACTGGAAGAAGTAGGAAATAATTTTGACGTTACAAGAGAACGTATAAGACAAATAGAAGGTAAGGCACTTACAAAATTAAAAAAATTAGCAAAAAATCTTTTATAAAATTTGAATTTAAGTCTTGACGTTAAGTATAATTACTGTTAAAATAACATATGTTGATAAAACGGGCCTATAGCTCAGTGGTAGAGCCGACGGCTCATAACCGTCTGGTCCCAGGTTCGAACCCTGGTGGGCCCACCAGCAAATTATGAAGGTTGAGCAATATGCTCAGCCTTTTTTTATAGGAAAAAATATATGTACTTAAAACCGAGATTGCGTGCAGTAGCAAATATGATACCCGACTGTGAATGTTTTGCAGATATAGGAACGGATCATGCTTATATACCGATTGCAATGTTAAAAGAAAAAACAGCAAAAATCGCAATAGCATCCGACATAGGTATAGGACCTCTCAAACATGCACAAGAAAATATAAAAAAAGAAAATCTTGAAAATAAAATATTTACCCGTATAGGTGCAGGGCTGGCTTCTATAAAAATGAATGAAATAAACGGTGCCGTAATAGCCGGCATGGGCGGAAAAATGATTAGAAAAATACTCGAAAACGACAAAGAAAAAGCGGAAGCAACGGAATGGTTTGTGCTTCAACCGATGAAAAATGCACCTGAATTGAGAAAATGGCTTGTAAACAACGGATATATAATATGTGAAGAATCACTTGCAAAAGAAGATTGGCATATATATGAAATACTGTTTGTGAAACATGGGAAAATGAAAATTGAAGATGAATTTTATTATGAAACGGGAGTAACGGAAAACATAAAAAAACATCCGTTGTATAAAAATTTTTTAGAAAGAAAAATTTACAAAAGAAAAAGACTGTTATCAATGATAAATGAAAATACATCTGATGAAAAACAAAAGGGGAAAAGAAAAATCGCGGAAATTGAACTGAAAAGAATGGAGGAAATGCTATGAAAGCCAAAGTAAAAGACATAATAAACATAATGAATCGTTTAGCACCGAAAAAATTTGCAGAATCATGGGACAATCCCGGACTGCAAATAGGAAATCCTGACAGAGAAATCGAAACCGTGTTAACAGCATTGGATGTAACAGTGGATGTAGTAAATAAAGCTATAGAGAAAAAAGCAGGAATGATTATTACACATCATCCGCTTCTCTTTAAACCTTTAAAATGTATAGATATGACAACCGAAAAAGGGAAAATAATAGAACTTCTCATATCAAACAATATAACAGCATTTGCTGCACATACAAACTTGGACACAGCGCAAAACGGAGTAAATGATGCACTCGTAAACATTTTAAATTTAAAAAAATGCACAGGAATGGTACCCGGATATGTGCATGACATTTATAAACTTGTAATTGAAACTGAAGAAAAAAACAGAAATTCAATGCAAAAAGAATTTTCATTTGAAAAAAAATCGGAAGTTGAAAAAAACTTAAAAAATTATGTAAAATTTGAAATATGCGGAAATAAAGAGTACATTTTGAATTTAAAAGAAAAAATATCCGAAAAATATGAAAATGTAAATTTTGAATGCTACGAAATGAAATTTTCCGGGAAACAAGAAATGATGGGAAGAATAGGATATCTTGAACACGAAATGACAGGAAGAGAAGCTCTGAAATACATAAAAGAAAAATTGAAACTGCCGGTTATTAAATTTGCAGGAGATGTAAATAAAACCGTTAAATGTATAGGAGTTCTGGGAGGTTCAGGCTCGGGATTTGCAAAATACGCACAAAAAGGCGGAGCGGATTTATATTTAACCGCGGATTTGAAATATCATGACGCACAAGACATAGCAGGCAGCGGACTTCTTGTAGCGGACGGGGGGCATTTCTACACTGAAAATGTCATAGTTGAACCGCTTGCGGAAATATTGCAAAAAGAATGTAACAGGCTTAAATACGATGTAAAAATAGAAGCATACAAAGACGGAAAAGACATTTTTGGATATATTATTTGAAAATATTAAATAAGAGTGTTATACTTACGCTGCGAGCAGAAAAGATGATTGCAGGCTTTAAAGCGTGAGGAAAGTCCGAGCTCCGCAGGGCAGGATGCCGGATAACGTCCGGCGAGGGTGACCTCAGGGAAAGTGCCATAGAAAAGGAAACCGCCGTTTTACGGTAAGGGTGGAAAGGTACGGTAAGAGCGTACCGGCAACTTGAGTAATCAGTTGGCCTGGTAAACCCCATCCGGAGCAAGACCGAATAGGGAAGGGTTGAAGTTGCCCGCTGACCTTCCGGGTTGTGTCGCTCGATCTGTAGAGTAATCTGCAGACTAGATAGATAATCATCACCGTTTTACGGTACAGAACTCGGCTTATTGAATGCTCGCTTGCAAATTAACAACTGTTTTATACAGTTGTTTTTTTATTGTAATTTTTTAGTCTTTCGAGTTTTAAAATCGGTAAAATAGAAAATTATCAAATATGATTGTAGAAATAAAAGGATATACTATAAAGGATAATTTAATATTATATATTGAACATCATGCAAATATTATATTGTATTTACACGAAATTGTGGCCGAAAATAATATTTACAATTAAGTGTATATAAAAGTGGAGAAATAATAGAGGTATATTTGGGATATGTCAGTATGTATATGTTAATGAATATATTATGTTGGTAAAGCAATGAAGTTTAAGCAAAATGAAAACCGGCGTATTGGACGCCGGTAAATATTATGTATTTATGTTTTTAATTCAGTTATGATTTGAAAGTTTAACTGCTTGCTCAAAGTGTTCATAAATTTCTTTTGACGGTTCTGAATCCGCAAGACTGAATATAATAATTGCTAAGATAGATATTATGAATCCCGGAACGAGTTCATAAATTCCGAACCAATTGAATTGCTTCCAAATCAATACAGTGATTCCACCTGAAATAATTCCTGCATATGCACCCTTTAGTGTCATTCTCTTCCAATATAATGACAGTAAAATTGTAGGTCCGAAACATGCACCGAATCCTGCCCATGCATATGAAACTATGGAGAATATGTAACTGTCCGGATCAGATGCCAATATAAGTGAACATATAGATACAATTAAAACTGTAATTCTACTTACTGAAAGTAACTGTTTTTGTGATGCATTTTTATGGAAAAATGAATTGTATAAATCTTTTGAAACTGCAGATGCTGTAACAAGCAGTTGAGCAGATGCGGTACTCATTATTGCAGCCAATACAGCAGACCAAATCAGACCGGTTATAAACGGACTTGAAAGTGATTCCGCCATTATAATAAATACTCTTTCGGCGTCTGCATTTTGAAGTGCGGGATGAAGATATGCTTTACCTACCACTCCCATAGCTATTGCAAATCCCAGTGACAATACAACCCATGTCATTGCTATGTTTGTAGATTTTTTCAATTCTTTGGAGTCGCTTATTGCCATAAATCTTACAAGTATATGAGGTTGACCGAAGTATCCAAGTCCCCAACCTAATGAAGAAATAATCATTACAAGCATTGCCATTCCATCGGTAGATGAGGGGAAGAATGAAAAGAAATCTGCGCCTACATCGGATAATGCATTTAGTGTAGGTGTGGTGCCTCCTAATGAAATTGTTGCCGCAACAGGTATATAAATTACAGTGAAGAACATCATTGTACCCTGAATCATATCTGTCCAAGCCACGGCACTGAATCCACCTAAAAATGTATAAAATATAACTACAAATGCGCCGATTAAGAGTGATGTCGTATAGGGTAAACCGAATATGGTATTAAATAATTTTCCGGCTGCAACAAATCCGGATGAAGTATATATGATAAAGAACAATATTATAAAAATTGCACAAATAAGTCTTAATCCGTTTTTTGTATCACCGAATCGGTTTGATAAATAATCGGGAATTGTAAGTGAATTGTTTGCAACTTCGGTGTAATTGCGTAATCGTTTTGAAATGAATACCCAATTCAACCAAGTTCCTACAACAAGTCCTATGCCTGTCCAAAAAGCCGAAAGTCCGTTTAAATAGGCATATCCCGGAAGTCCCATCAACATCCAACCGCTCATGTCCGAGGCTTCGGCACTCATTGATGTAAGCCAGGGGCCGAGTTTTCTGTCACCTAAAATATATTGGGATAAATTTTTTTGTTTATTTGAATAATAAACACCTATAGCCATCATACAGCCTAAGTATAAGCAAAAGGCTAAAATAATTTGTAAGTTTACGGTTGTTTCCATAATGTACCTCATTACGTTGAATTCTGTTGATTATTTTATGAAAGGTGATTTAAAATAATCTTTTTTACCGGTTCTGAATTTTATATTTTTCATACAAAGAGCCTGTAAATCAGTTGCAATTAAGTCAAATTTCAGCATTGAAGATGCATATTCGTCAATTTCTTTTAATGCTGTAGGGATTCTTGTGATTACAGGAATTTTTGCTTTTTTTAGCAGATAAGTTTTATTTTTGTTTGCTGCTAAAATTCTTGCATATAAAGGCTTCGGATGAAATGAAAAAGTTGAACGACATCCTCTTTTGGTGAAGAGCAGTGAAGCACCAATTCGTTTAAGTCTTGTGTATAGATATCGCTTGTTTTTTATTTGGTCAAGCATTTCTGTATATGTTGTGTAAAGAGTGTTTTTATGCCAACGATTTTCTAATCCTTCCGTAAACAAGCATGATGTTTTCAGTTCGTCAATTGTAAATAATCTGCTTTGTAATAAACACATATCATAGTAGCGTTCGACAGATAAATAATTACCGTTTTCTATACATTGTAAAACTTCGTCCGAAATAAGTTTTTTATCGAAATTTGAAAGTGTGTTGTTACTTATTTTTTTTCTTATTTCCGTTGCAGATATAGGATTTTCAGTATTTCTTTTCACAGTAATTATTTTTAAAGGTAGCTTATGAGTATATATAGCATCTGTATAACGAAATGCCAAAATGTTATTGGGTTTGGTAAGTTCTTTTGAAAGATAGGAAGAGTGATTTTTAAATGCTTCTGTCAGTGCCGAGGCATATGATAAACCGTTTTTCAATTCATTATGAAATTTGTTTTTAAATGAATTTGTGTGGATATAAGAAACGGCATTATATATTTCCTCTTCAGATAGTGATTCGGTACCGAATGCAATCGCATCGCATCCAATGGCTGAAAGCAGTAATACTTGATTTTCAGAGAAATAATCTGCACTTTGAAGTGCGCAGAGTGCGGGAAATTCTATAACAACATCTATACCGTTTGTTATTGCCCATTTTGCTCTAGTCCACTTGTCGAAAAAAGCCGGTTCTCCTCTTTGGACGAAAGAACCGCTCATTGCAGCTATAAAACTTGCTTCAGGATATTTTTTTTTCAATGTTGAAATCATTGATTTATGACCGGCATGGAACGGATTCCATTCAGCCGGAATTCCTATATAGTTCATTAAGAACTCCTTGTTATGAAAGTATATTTATTATTTTATCATATTATTATATGTGTAAGCCATGTATGCTATAATATTTCTAACTAAATAAAGATTCGGAGTTGAATTATGAAAAAATCTAAAATTTATGTAACTTTAGTTTTGCTTGCAGTTATAGTTTTTATATCGGTTTATGGAAGTAGAAGTGCAGACGATTCTTTTGTTTTCGGGAAAAGCAGAGTGTATTGTGCCGGAAGTGTAATTACATTGAAGACTCCTTTCGAGTTGGCTGTAGACGGGAAGCAATCTGATCTGTCACAAAATAATTCCGACAGCGTTGTAGCTGCAGGCTCTGACGGAAATCTTGAAATTTTGGTTTTCGGTTATAAAGCCGATGAGAATACTTCTCCGGAAATAATTCTTAAAGAGCAATGTGAATTGCTTAAAACAAATGAAAATATATCTGATTTACATTTGAATGTAGGTAATGCGACAGTCGGAAATATTAATGCACATACAATAGATGCAACATTCAATGAAAGTTTAAAAAAGGGAAATGTAAATCTTATGGTAAAATCTTATATTTTTCAACAAAATAAAACGGTTTGGAAAGTTATTTATCAATATGAAAAAAATAACGAGGTAGGAAGTTTGTTGATGAATAAACTTGACGGGAAATTTACAAACGGATTTACATTTTAGTGTGAGAGGATTTAATTATGCGTTCAGGTAAGGGTAGAGGTATTTTTTACCTTTTATTGTTTATTCTTTTAGGTGCTCTAATAGGTGGAGTTTTAGGACAGTTGCTGTCAAATGTAACTTTTTCCGGTATAATGCCGTATTTGACGCAAACATATGAAATATTTAATTTTAATGATATATATTTGAATTTTGCGGTTTTGCAAATTCATTTCGGAGTGCGTTTCGCACCGAATATGTTAAGTATTATAGGAATATTTATTGCATGGTGGATTTATTATAAATTTTAAAAGTCGGTCTTTTATCGGAGAATGTGCTATGAAAATAAAAGATATGAGGTCTGAAGATAAACCGAGGGAACGATTTGCAATTTCTCCTAAAAATGCACGAATGGCGGATTTGATTGCAATTTTACTCAGAACCGGTAGACAGGGACGGTCGGTTTTGGAAATAGCCGAAGATGTAATTGATGAACTCGAAAGATTTACCGATGTAAGTATGTTCGATGATTTGGATTGGAGAGATCTTGTTCATATTGACGGAATAGGTAAAGATAAAGCTATTACATTGTGTGCCGCTATCGAGTTAGGAAGAAGATTATCGTCAAGGTTTTTGAAAACTGAATTGAAAAATTTCGGAAATCCGTCAAATGTGGCAAAGTATTTCATGGAAGAGTTGAGACATAAAAATCAAGAACATTTTTTAGTGTGCTATCTTAATATAAAAAATAAGTTACTTGGGTATCGTGAAATAACAAGGGGAGGTTTGCAAGAGACTGTAGTTGACATAAAGGAAGCTTTAAAGTGGGCATTGCGTTTTAAAGCTTATGCAATTATTCTTGTACATAATCATCCGTCCGGGGTTCCGGATCCTTCACGTGAGGATATACGCACTACCGAGAGATTTGTAAAAGCGGGGAAAATTTTAGATATCGTAGTTTTGGATCATATAATTATCGGTGACGGTAATTTTAAAAGTTTGGCAGAAATGGGATATGTTTAGTAAACATGCACTTTGTTCTTACAGAGTGCATGTTTGTTTTATTAAATATTGAATGTTATGAATATATTGATGTATAATGAAATAGAACTGTTGTTTTGTGTTTTTGAAAGAAGTTTTTATGAAAAAATATATAAAGAGATACTATACAGGTGAACAAAAAAAATTCAAATTGGAAGCTCCTTTCGGACCTAAGGGCGATCAACCTAAAGCTGTTGCGTCATTGGTGAAGGGGCTTAATGAAGGACATTGGGCACAAGTTTTATTGGGTGCCACAGGGACGGGTAAGACATTTTCGATGGCAAAGGTTATCGAGAGTGTGCAACGACCGACTTTGATTATTTCACCTAATAAAACTTTGGCAGCACAGACGGCAAGTGAATTTAAAGATTTTTTTCCGAATAATGCAGTTTATTATTTTGTAAGTTATTATGATTATTTCCAACCGGAATCATATATACCTCAGACTGATACATATATAGCTAAAGATTCTTCAAGAAACGAAGAAATCGACAGATTGAGGCATTCTGCGACAATGGCTCTTTTTGAGCGTAGAGATGTTATTATCGTTGCATCCGTTTCTTGTATTTACGGATTGGGAGATCCGGAAGATTACAGTACTATGGGTTTATCATTACGGCCCGGTGAAGAAATATCGAGAGATGAAATCATCGAAAAGTTGGTAAATATGCAGTATTTAAGGAACGATTTAAATTTTACAAGAGATACTTTTCGTGTAAGAGGAGATACTTTGGATGTATTTCCGGCCTCATCAAATAATACCGGTGTTCGTATAGAAATGTTCGGCGATGAAATCGATCGTCTTACCGAATTTGATATAGTAAGCGGTGAAACTGTATTCGAAAGAAATCATATAGGGATTTTTCCGGCATCGCATTATGTTACGACGTCTGATAAAATGAAGCGTGCCGTTCAAACGATAGAGGAAGAATTAGCCGAACGATTAAAAGTTTTAAGAGAGCAAGACAGATTACTTGAAGCACAGCGTTTGGAGCAACGAACGAATTATGATTTGGAAATGATGCAAGAAATAGGATATTGTTCGGGTATTGAAAATTATTCTAGACATATGTCACAAAGGAAAGCAGGCGAGCCTCCGTATTCTTTGTTGGACTATTTTCCGGATGATTTTTTGATTATGATTGATGAATCTCACGTTACCGTTCCGCAGTTACGTGCGATGTATAACGGAGACAGATCAAGAAAGACAACTTTGGTAGATTACGGTTTCAGATTACCGAGTGCTCTTGACAACAGGCCTCTGACTTTTGATGAATTCACTGAAAGAATAAATCAGGTTATATATGTATCCGCTACTCCCGGTCCTTATGAGATGGGAGTACAAACTAATTTGGCCGAGCAAATTATACGACCGACAGGACTTTTGGATCCGAGCGTTGAAGTACGTCCTATAGAGGGCCAGATTGATGATGTAATATCAGAAATTCGTAAACGTAAAGATTGTAATGAACGTGTTTTGATTACTACTTTAACTAAAAAAATGGCGGAAGATTTAACCGATTATCTTATGGATGCAGACATAAAGGTAAGATATTTACATTCAGATATTGCGACTATAGAGCGTGCTGAAATAATAAGAGATTTACGTGCAGGTGTATTTGATGTTTTGGTAGGTATAAACCTTTTAAGAGAAGGTTTGGATATGCCGGAAGTTTCACTGGTTATTATATTGGATGCGGATAAAGAAGGATTTTTAAGGTCTGAAACTTCGATGATACAGGTAATAGGTCGTGCGGCACGAAATGCGAGAGGTCATGTAATTATGTATGCCGATCGTATAACGGATTCAATGAAGTACGCGATAGAAGAAACCGAACGTAGAAGAGAAATTCAAAAGAAATATAATATTGAGCATAATATTATTCCTCATACGATACAAAAAAGAGTTAAAGATTTGATAAATCTTACAAAGCTTGAGGAAAAAAGTGTTGCGTATGAGTTGAATTCGGATAAAAGAAATTTATCCGATGAAGACTTGTTCAAACAAATGAAAAGAGTAGAAAAAGATATGAAAAAAGCTGCTGAACTTATGGAGTTTGAAGAGGCGGCTTTATGGAGAGACAAATTATCCGAACTTAAACAAGAATGGAATGAACGACATGGCGTACGTGCAGGCGATGTTATGAAAAGATATGAGAGTGTAAAAAAACGTATAAAAAGGCCTGTAAAAAAAAGGATATAAATTAAAAGGAGTGCTATGAAAAAGGGTATTGTTATACAAGGTGCAAGGCAGAATAATTTAAAAAATATAGATATTACTTTACCGCGTGATAAATTTATAGTTTTTACCGGATTATCCGGTTCGGGAAAATCATCTTTGGCTTTTGATACTATTTATGCTGAGGGTCAAAGAAAATATGTAGAATCTTTATCGGCTTATGCACGTCAATTTTTGGGACAAATGAATAAACCCGATGTTGATAAAATAGAGGGGCTTTCTCCTGCAATATCTATAGATCAGAAATCTACAAGTCATAATCCTAGATCTACTGTAGGTACTGTAACCGAAATACATGACTATCTTCGTATGTTATATGCTCATGCCGGAAGAGCTTTTTGCCCTAAATGTAATCAACCTATAAAAAAACAAACTGTAGATCAAATTGTCGATTCTTTAATTTCTTTGAAGGACAGAACGAAACTTTTGATATTGGGACCGGTAGTTGTTGCAAAAAAAGGTACTCATAAGCGTTTGTTGGATGAATTGCGTAAAGAAGGTTATGTACGTGTAAGAATTGACAAGAAAATTTATATTTTAGATGAAGATATAAATCTTGAAAAGAATAAAAAACATACAATTGAAGTTGTAGTAGATCGAATTTTGATAAAAGAAGGAATAACACAAAGACTTACCGATTCTGTAGAAACCGCATTGAAACTCGGTGACGGAATGGTAATAGCTGCTGTTATAGATGGAGAAGAATATATATATAGTGTACATTTCGCATGTCCGACTTGCGGTATTTCGCTGCCGAAGCCGGTACCCGGAATTTTTTCATTTAATAATCCCTTCGGTGCCTGTCCTGCATGCATGGGACTCGGTGCATCATTGGAAGCAGATTTCAACCGTATAATTCCTGATACAAAATTATCTTTCAGATTGGGTGCAATAAAGGCTTTTACCGTAAATAAAGAATCTTGGCTTATGCGTCAGCTTGGTGCATTTTTGAAATATTACGGTTTAACTATGGATAATTCTTTTGATGATTTTCCGGAAGAAGCAAAACAAGAATTTATGTATGGAGGAAAAGAATTATTGAAATTCAGCTATACAAATATGCGCAATGAAACAAAAACGTATGAGCGTGTTTTTGAGGGCATATTACCTATGGTTAAACGTAGATATGAAGAAGCTTTTACAGATAAAATGAAAGAAGAGTTACGATCGTATTTAAAAGAAAAAGATTGCATGGAATGTCATGGATTCAGATTGAGAAAAGAAAGTTTGGCTTTTCGTGTAGGAAATAAAAATATTTCAGAAATTTCAAATATGTCCGTAACTGAGCTTTTGAATTTTTTTAAAAACATAAAACTTACCGAAAAGGAAAAAATAATAGCAGAACAGATATTGCAAGAAATTTGCTGCAGACTTGAATTTTTAAAAAATGTAGGACTTGATTATCTTACGCTTTCAAGAAATGCGACAACTCTTTCCGGTGGAGAAGCTCAAAGAATAAGATTAGCAACACAAATCGGTTCCGGATTGGTAGGAGTTTTGTATATTTTGGATGAACCTTCAATAGGTTTGCATCAGAGAGATAATGAAAAACTTTTAAATACTCTTAAAGGTATGCGTGATTTAGGAAATACTTTAATTGTAGTTGAACATGATGAAGAAACTATACGTGAAGCCGATTGGGTTGTAGATATAGGACCGGGTGCCGGTGAACATGGAGGTTATGTAGTAGCGCAAGGAACTCCAAGAGAAGTTGAAAAAGTCGAAAAATCAATCACCGGACAATATCTTAAGGGAGAAAAATATATTCCGTTGCCGGAAAAACGCAGAAAAGGTAACGGAATGTTTATTGAAATTAAAGGTGCGAGTGAACATAATTTAAAAAATATAAATGTTAAATTTCCTTTAGGAGTTATGACTGCGGTAACCGGTGAATCCGGATCCGGTAAAAGTACATTGGTAAATGATATTTTGTTTTGCGGATTATCCAATATAAAAAACGATACAAATTATTATACCGGTAAATATAAAGAAATAATCGGATCCGAATACATAGATAAAATTATCGCAATAGATCAGCAACCTATAGGACGTACACCGCGTTCAAATCCTGCCACATATACAGGAGTGTTCAGTGACATACGTGAATTGTTCAGTCAGACTTCTGAAGCAAAAATGCGAGGATATAAACCCGGAAGATTCAGTTTTAATATAAAAGGCGGTCGTTGTGAAGCGTGTCATGGTGACGGAATTATAAAAATAGAAATGCAATTTTTATCGGATGTTTATGTACCTTGTGAAGTATGTAACGGAAATCGTTATAACAGAGAAACCCTTGAGGTACGGTATAAAGGTAAAAATATTTCAAATGTTTTGAACATGACGGTAGAAGAAGCAATAAGTTTTTTTGATAATCATCCTAAAATTTTACGAAAACTTAAAACATTGAATGAAGTAGGATTGGGATATATACATTTGGGACAACCGTCTACTACAATGTCGGGCGGAGAAGCACAACGAGTAAAATTGGCAACCGAATTGATGCGTGTTGCCACGGGAGATACGTTGTATATACTTGATGAACCTACAACAGGATTGCACAGTGAAGATATAAGAAAATTGTTGACGGTTTTGCAAAAACTTGTAGAATCCGGCAACACCGTAGTTGTAATAGAACATAATTTGGATGTGATAAAAGTCGCTGATTACATAGTAGATTTAGGTCCCGAAGGCGGAGACGGGGGAGGAGAATTAATTGCAAAAGGAACACCTGAGGAAATTTGCAAAAGTGAAATTTCATATACCGGTCAATATCTGAAAAAGGTAATTGAGAGAACAAAGAAGTTGATGAAAGGTAATGTTCATGATTGAGGTCAATGACATAGTAAAGAGTAAACTTGAAAATCTTCCTTCGTCTCCCGGTGTATATAGATGGAAAGATAAAAACGGAAAAGTAATATATGTAGGAAAAGCCGTAAATCTTAAAAACAGAGTAAAATCCTATGTAAGAAACGATAAAAATAAATCACCGAAAGTTATTTCGATGATAAAACATGCTGAAGATTTGGATATAACAATTACAAAAAATGAATTGGAAGCATTGATACTTGAGTGTAATTTAATAAAAGAATTACAACCTAAATACAATATTTCTTTACGTGATGATAAAACTTATCCATATCTGAAAGTTACTGTAAATGAAAAATGGCCGAGAATATATATAACCAGAAATATCAAAAGAACGGACGGTGCAAGGTATTTCGGTCCGTTTACGGATGTAAGTTCACTGCGAAAAACGCTGAAAATTGTAGGAAAATATTATCCGATACGAACATGCAGAAATATGAATGTAACTCGTCCATGTTTGCAATACCATATAAATCTTTGCTCTGCACCATGTTGCAATTTAGTTTCTCAAGAAAAATATAATGAATATGTAAAAAAATTATGCAATATTTTTGAAGGTAAAAGCTATGAAATTATAAAAACATTGAAAGAAAAAATGAAAGAAGCATCTGAAAATTTGCAATTTGAAAAAGCAGCAATGTATAGAGATGAAATAAATGCCGTAAAAAGCGTTCAACAACGTCAAAATATTGTTTCAAAAGAAGGAGATTTTGATGTTATAGGAATGGCAAGAACTGAAAATTATGCTGCGTTTGAGATTTTTTACATAAGATATGGCCGCATGGTCGGGAAAGAGAATTTTAATATATCCGGAACTGAAGATGAACGTGATGAAAGTATTATTGCTGCATTTTTAAAAAATTTTTACAGTTCAGATAATATAAATATTCCGAAAGAGATAATCATTTCAAAAATTCCTGAAGATTTTGAACTTATAAAAAAATGGCTTTCAGGTATAAGACATAACGATGTATCTTTAATTGTTCCGGAACGCGGATTTAAAAGAAAACTTAAAGAAATGGCCATTGTAAATGCGACAAAGTATTTATCTGATAAAAAAATACAATGGGAACATCAAAAAATGCGTGAGCAAGGAGCATTGATAAAACTCAAGGAAATATTAAAACTTCCGAAAATTCCTGAACGTATAGAATGCTTCGATATTTCACACAATCAAGGATCTGAAACTACCGGGTCAATGGTGGTTTTTGTAAACGGACGTCCGGAGAAAAAAGCATATAGAAAATTTAAATTAAAAACTACACAAGGCAAACCCGATGATTTCAAATCAATGGCAGAAGTAATGGAAAGAAGATATAACGATAAAAAAATCGGAAGAAATCCGGATTTAATAGTTCTTGACGGTGGGAAAGGTCAACTGAATGCAGCAGTTCCTTTAATAAGAAAGTCAGGTATTGAAGCAACTGTAATAGGACTTGCAAAAAGAATGGAAGAAATTTATCTGGAAAATCAAACTGAACCTATTGTTATCGACAGACATGATGAAGTGCTTCACTTATTACAATTTGTTCGTGACGAATCACATCGATTTGTTATAAATTATCATAGACAATGGATATCTAAAAGAAACAGAGAGTCAATTTTAGATCACATAGAAGGAATAGGACCGGTAAGGAGAAAAAATCTTTGGGCTGCTTTTCGTACACTTGATGACATGAAAAAAGCGAGTGTTGAAGAACTGCAGAAAGTAAAAGGTATCAACAAGAAAGTTGCTGAAAATATTTATAATTTTTTTAGAATGAAGAAAGATGAAAAACAGCAAATATTATATAATAGTAAAAAAGATTAAATTAAAAAATGAAAATGTAAAAAAATCATTTTGGAAGTATGATTTTATTTGACAAATATGCATTTTACACTTATACTAAGTAAGTTGATAATTATATTTGGTGGAAACTTGTAGACTGCACCGAGCGTGTAGTACACAGAATAAGGCTTAAGCCTAATAATGGTAAGGAGGTGCGAGATATGCCAAGTCCAAAAAGAAAGCATTCTAAATCTCGTCGTGATAAGAGACGTGCAAACTGGAAATTGACAATTCCGGGTCTTGTGGAATGCCCACAATGTCATGCGATGATTGTTCCTCACCACGTGTGCTCGGAATGCGGTTTTTATAAAGGAAAGTCCGTAATTCAGGCAAGTGCGGAAGCATAAATAAGTCTATAGGCACTCCGAAAGGAGTGCTTTTTGCTTTAAATGAAATTTCAACTTTTAAATTTTAATTCATCTGAAAATAAATTTATGAGGAGATTTTTAATGCTTAAAAATCGATATGTACATATCATGTTTGCATTTACAGTGTTATTAATTGCATTTTTCATATATAAAAACATTTCGAAAACTTATGAAGTTTCTCCTATACTGAAGAAAAATAATTATAAAATATGTATTTTAAAAAACGGAGAAACAGTTGATGAAACTATAGAAAAAGGAATTATTGAAGCATTGAATTCGAGCGGATATAAAAAAGGCAAAAATTTAACAATCGAAATTATAAAATGTAGCGGTATAAAAGAAGAACAAAAAAAGCAAGTACGTAATTTAATAAAATCAGATAAAGATTTAATAATAACAATAGGACCTGAAATGACTGAAGCAATAACAACGCAAACAGATAAAGTTCCTGTTGTTGCAGTAGGTGTTTCTGATATATATGTAAAAAAACATGCTCAAAACAAGTATAATTTAACAGGTGTTTTAAAAAACGATTTGATATTACAAGAGTTAAATACGATAAATAGAATAGTTCCTATAAAAAATATCGGTATTGTATACAATACGAATAATCAAAATTCAATAAATCGTTTAAAATATATGAAAGAAGTATTGAATAAACAATTTAATATAAATATTTTAGACATTGAATTTATCAACATGAATAATTTTATTGAAAAAATAGGAAAAATTAAAGATAAAACAGATGCAATATATATTCCTGAAAATGAAATATACTATTCGTATTTTGATAAAATAATAAAAAAATTAAATGATGAAAAAATACCGGTTATTTCAGACGGTGCAGTAATGGTTGAAAAGGGTGCATTACTTTCTGTAACTGTAGAAAATTACAGGATGGGATTTGATGGAGGTCTTTTAGTTGCAAAGCTGTTGGATGGAAATATAATTCCATGTGAATTATCTTTTAAGAATGAAACGGATCCCGATATATTTATAAATATGGCAGAGGCGAAAAAACTTAAACTGAAGATACCTTCTGATATTTGGCAAAAAGCACGTAAAATGTATTTATATGAAGGACAGAGTGCAAATTGAATTTCAATTAGTTAAAACTGTTGAAAAATAAGTGCTTGATGTGTATAATAAGTTAAGTGTGAACTGTATCTGGGTTTATCGACTCTCCGACGATTACGCGGATATAGCAATTTATTTTTTAGGAGGAAATTATGATTACAACTGAACAGAAGAAAGAAATTATTGCCAAGTATGCGGTGCATGAAGGAGATACAGGATCTGCAGAAGTACAGATTGCTATTTTATCCGAAAGAATAAGACAGTTAACTGAACATTTGAAGTTGCATAAAAAAGATCATCATTCACGCCGCGGATTGCTCAAGATGGTAGGTAAACGCAGAAACATGCTCGAATACTTACGTCGCAGCAATTTGGAACGTTACAGAGCTTTGGGTGAAAAACTCGGATTAAGAGTAAAATAATTAAAGAACCGGTCAAGTTGGCCGGTTTTTTGCATATATTTTAAAGTTGAAGTTTAATATCAATATACAAAAGTTTTGATGGAATTTGTTGTATAATACAAAAAAGAATCTTGAGGAGGAGCAAGATGAAAATAGTTTTGGCAACAAAAAATAAAGGTAAAATAAAAGAATTTAAAAAGGTTTTTTCGGAATTGGGATGGGAAGCAGTAGCAATTTCAGATATTGCATATGTTAAAGAGCCTGAAGAAACAGGGAAAACTTTTGAAGAAAATGCTATAAATAAAGCAAAATATTATTCGAAAGCTGTTTCAATGCCGGTACTTGCCGATGATTCCGGAATTATAGCTGATGTATTGAAAGACAGACCGGGCATTTATTCTGCAAGATATGCAGGTGTTCATGGTGATGATAAAGCCAATAACAGTAAATTGGTAGATAAATTAAGACTTTATAAAGAAAATGAACGTTCCGGATATTACATGTGTGTTATAGCATTGGTATGGCCAAACGGAAAAGTTATTACGGCACAAGGAAAATGTGAAGGTATAATTCGTGATTTTGAAGAAGGAGAAAACGGATTCGGTTATGACCCGTTATTTTATTTACCTGAAAAAAAGTGTACTATGGCACAATTGACACTTGAAGAGAAAAATAAAATAAGCCATAGAGGTAAAGCTATTAAAAATTTAATCGAGAAACTTAAAAAACTATAAAAGTGTACATTTTTAAAGGAATAAGTTTATGCTATAATAGTTGTGTCGGTTTTTAAAGATATATTACATGGAGATGTTGGTAAACTAATGAAAAAGAAGAAATTGAAACTTTTGGGATTTAATAACCTGACAAAAACATTAAGTTTTAATATGTACGATATTTGTTATGCACGTACAGAAGAGGAAAGAGCGAATTATATTGCTTATATTGATGCGGAATATAGTGCTGAAAGGTTGACGCAAATACTTAAAACCGTTTCAGATATTATAGGAGCAAGTATTTTAAATATAGCGCAGCAAGATTACGATCCTCAAGGTGCAAGCGTTACAATGTTGATTGCGGAAGAACCCGTAAAAAATGAAAAACAAGATGTTGTAATGCATCTTGATAAAAGTCATATAACCGTGCACACTTATCCGGAAATGCATCCGCAAGATGGGATTTGCACATTTCGTGCAGATATAGACGTATCTACTTGCGGTAAAATTTCACCGTTGAAAGCATTGAATTTTTTATTGAAATCATTTGAAGCGGATATAGTAAATGCAGATTATCGTGTAAGAGGGTTTACAAGAGATGTAAACGGAAAGAAGATTTTTATAGATCACAGTATTAATTCTATACAAAACTATATGGACGTAGAATTAAGAAATAAATACAATATGATAGATGTAAATGTTTATCAAGATAATATATTTCATACCAAAATGTTACTTAAGAGTTTTGATTTGGAAAATTATCTTTTCGACTTAAAAGTACAGGATTTAAATCAAAAGGAAATAAAGAAAATACGTAGACTTTTAAAACAAGAAATGTATGAAATATTTAATGGAAGAAATCTTCCTGCAGTTAAAGATTAAAAAGGAGAGTATTATGGATTTAAAAGAAGAAGCAATGAAGTTCAGAAAAGAAAATCATCAAATTATATCTACGTCATTGACTACCGATGTAAAAGATCGTCATGATCTTGCAATAGTATATACACCGGGTGTAGCTGCTCCATGTCTTGCAATTAAAGAAGATGAGGATAAATCTTTGGAACTTACTTGGAGAGGTAACGCAGTCGCAGTAATTTCAGACGGAACTCGAGTTTTAGGATTGGGAGATATAGGTGCTGCAGCTGCAATACCGGTTATGGAAGGTAAAAGTGCATTATATAAACGTTTCGGTAATATAGATGCTATTCCGATCGTGATTGATACAAAAGATAAAGATGAATTTATTCATACGGTCCAATTACTTGAAAAATCATTTGCAGGAATTAATTTGGAAGATATATCTTCACCGAAATGTTATGACATAGAAGATGAATTGAAAGAAACAATGAATATTCCGATTTTCCATGATGATCAACATGGAACTGCAATTGCGGCATTGGCAGCTGTTCTCGGTGCATTGAGATTAGCAAATAAAAAAATTGAAGATGTAAAGGTAGTTATGAACGGTGCAGGTGCAGCAGGTACAGCAATTGCAAAGTTGCTGCTCGGTGCAGGTGTAAAAAATGAAAATATGATTGTTTTGAACAGTAAAGGTATTTTGTACGATAACGGCAAACTTGACAGAGTACAAACCGAACTTGCAAATCGTGTAAATCCGCATAAGAATAAAGGGACTTTAAAGGATGCCGTTTGCGGTGCGGATGTATTGCTCGGATGTTCGGCGCCCGGAGTATTTACTGAAGAAATAGTGCAAAGCATGAATGAAAAGAACATAGTATTTGCTATGGCAAATCCGAATCCGGAAATGATGGAAGAAGATGCAAAAAAAGCCGGAGTGTTTATTTTCGGAACAGGAAGAAGCGACATGCATAATCAGGTAAATAACTCATCGGTATTCCCCGGACTGTTTAGAGGAGCTTTAGATGTTCGTGCAAAAAAAATAAATGAAGAAATGAAGTTGGCAGCTGCATATGCATTGGCTAATTTAATGGGTGACAGCGAACTGACAAGAGATAATGTAGTAGTAGATGTATTTGATAAGCGTGTTCCATATGCAGTAGCAAAGGCAGTAGCAAAAGCAGCTATAAAAACAGGAGTTGCAAGAGTTGATCAATTACCTGAAAAGTATCAGGACTGATATGAATTGTATTGACAAAATATAAATATTTTACAAACCGACGTATTGATATAAATAATACGTCGGTTTTAGTTTAATCTGATATTTTTCAAACAATATTGAATTGTGAATGAATATTGTTTAAAATTATATAGATATACAAATTAAAAATGATTGATATAGAGATAAAATGAATATCACAAATAAAAACATATACAACTTGAATTTAAAAGAAAAGTATGATTCAAACGCGGTATTTTTACTTGAAATAATTGAAAAAAGCGGATATGAAGCGTATTTTGTCGGAGGTTGCGTAAGAGATTTATTATTAAATAAAAAACCTTCAGATTGGGATATTACAACATCTGCAATGCCTGACAAAATTGCTGAAATATTACATAATTTCAATGTAAAAACTTTTGATAACGCCGGAATGAAATATGGTACTGTTTCTGCAATTATAAACGAAAAAATATATGAAATAACTACGTTTAGGCGAGATATATATGGACAAAACAGTCATTTACCGGACAAAGTTCTTTTTACTGAAAATTTAAAAGAAGATTTATCAAGACGAGATTTCACAATTAATGCTATGGCATCAGATCGTAACGGTAATATATATGATTATTTCGGTGGACAGTCTGACTTACAAAGGAAAATATTGAAAACTGTAGGAGATTCCGAAAAAAGTTTTTGTGAAGATGCGTTGAGATTGTTTCGTGCATGCAGATTTTTAGGGCAATTAAATTTTGAACCTGATAATGATTTAATAAGTGCAATGCCATATGCTTTTTATAGAGTTTCAGGATTATCTTTAGAAAGAGTTAAAAGAGAAATCAACAAACTTTTACTTACCGACTATGCAAGTAAAGGTTTTGATTTGATGGTAAGAACAAAATTAAATGAAACACGATGCAGTGTTAAAGAAAATGGAAAATCAAAAGAAATAGACATACTTCCTGAATTATCTCACTTGGTTGATTTGCCTCAAATGAAAGAATTTCATCGTTTTGATGCGTGGAAACATTCATTGGTGGCATTGGATTCATCTAAACCGCTACTTATAAATAGGTGGGCCGCTTTTTTACATGATATTGGTAAAGGTATGCCCGGAATTCGTGCAGTGGACGGAAATAAGATTACTGATTACAATCATGATGTAAAGGGATCTGAAATGGTGGAAGCTTTATTCACCAGATGGAAAATGGCAGATTTTTTTATAAAAAGAATTTCATGGTTGGTAAGGAATCATATGAAATTTCATTTTTTTGCAAATAATTCGAATGCAAATAGGATAAGATGGGTAAGAAGATTAGCTAAGTCGGGACAATTTGAAAATCAAAAAGATTTAAATGAAGCTTTTTTACAACTTCTCGATGTTTGCAAAGCGGATATTATAGGTTGTGGAAAAAATATAAAAAATACTGAAGGTCATGTACTGTTTTATAATGAAATAAAAAATATTATTTTTAAAATTCCGGTTTCAAAAAAAGAGTTGAAAATAAATAAAGATATAATAAAAGCATTAGAACCATTTGTAGGAGAAGGTATTAAAAATTTATTTGAACGTGTGCAAAACGGTACTTTAAATAATAGTAATCTTGCATTGTATAAAGCTGCTTTAAGATATAGGAGGCGACAGAGAAATGAAAATACGTAATCCGAGAAATATAATGAGACAAAGAAGTCGTTCTATATCTTTAGTTTTGGTTGGAATAGGCTGTCTATTGGGATTAAGATTGTTGTGGGTTCAGGGAATACAAGGTGCAAAATTTGCGGAAATGGCAATAAACCAAACGGAAGGTATACAAACATTGTATTCGCCAAGAGGCACTATTTATGATAGAAACGGTAAACAGTTGGCATTTTCCGTAATGGTTAAATCATTGTACGCGGATCCGGGAATGATAAATGTATCTGCGGAGGATGCCGCAAAAGAGTTGGCTCCTATTTTAAATATAAAGGAAGATGTTTTAAAAAAAGACTTATCCGGTAAAACTCGTTTTGTTTGGCTAAAACGTATTATGGATCCTCAAGATTCCGATAAAGTAGAAGCTTTGATAAAAGAAAAAAAATGGAAAGGATTTGCTTTTGTAAATGAAAGTAAGAGATATTATCCCAACGGAGTTCTTTTATCAAACGTACTTGGATTTGTGGGTGTGGATGATAAGGGTTTAGATGGTCTTGAGATGTCATTAGACTCTTTAATAAGAGGAGATATAAATAAGCAAATTCTTTTGACAGATGCAAGAGGAAATCCGATATTGGATTCGTCGATGGCACCTTATAAAGCGAAAGAAGAAAAGTCAGTTTATCTTACAATAGATCAAAATATTCAATTTTATGCTGAAAGAGCTTTAGATAGGGCTATGTCTACAACTAAAGCCGACGGTGGAATAATTATAGTAATGGATCCGAAAACAGGTGAGATTTTAGCTTTAGGAAATCGTCCTACATATAATGCAAATGAATTTTCAAAAGCTACGGAAGCTCAATTTAAAAACAAAGCGGTTGTAGATATTTATGAACCGGGTTCTACATTTAAGTCCATTGTTGCATCTGCAGCACTTGATGCAGGTACATACAGCGCAGATACTGTATGGCACGATCCGGGTGCAATTTGGGCTTCAGGACATGCTATAAAAAATTGGAATGAAGAATCTTATGGGGATGTAAAATTGGTAGATATACTCAAATTTTCGCTTAATACAGGATTTGCACACATAGGATTACTTACCGGTGGAGATATTTTGACTGATTATGCAAAAAAATTCGGGTTTGGAAAACCTACAGGAATTGAACTTCCCGGAGAAGGTTCAGGAATTTTGTTCGATCCTAAAGAAATGAGACCTTTGGATGTTGCAACAATGGCAATAGGTCAAAGTATAGCGGTTACACCTTTGCAAATGGTTCAAGCTTATAGCGCTATAGCAAATGGCGGTAAAATGGTAAAACCTCATTTGATTTCATCTATAAAAAATCCTGACGGAAGTGATTACAGTAAAACAAATACTGAAATTGTCGGTCAACCTATCAGTAAAAATGTAGCCGATCAAGTAAAAGATATGATGGAAAAAGAAGTTTCCGAAGGTGGAGGAATAAATGCAGAAATTCCAGGATACCATATGTGCGGAAAAACAGGAACCGCACAAAAGTTGGATACTGTAAACGGGGGATATCTCGGTAATGAACACATTGCTTCATTTTGCGGCTTCGGTCCAACTGAAGATCCACGAGCTATTTGTCTTATAGTACTTGATAATCCGAAAGGAAGTTATTATGGGAGCTTGGTAGCGGCTCCTGTATTTAAAGAGGTAATGGGACAGATTATGAGATATTTCGGAATACAAAGTACGGATGAAATTAATAAGCAAAATAAAGCTACTATTGAGCATAACGATTTAAAACTTCCCAAACTTCCATCGGATAATGAAACGGATATCGTATTGCCTGATTTTACAGGTTTTTCAATTCGTGATGTAGGAGAATGGTTGGAAAATGCGGATTTGAGATTTAAACCGGAAGGTACAGGATTTGCAATTTCGCAATCACCGGGTATAGGTGCAACTGTAAAAAGAGGAAGTGATGTCAGAGTTGTTTTCTCTGAATGATATAAAACGATTTTTTGCCATATGTAAGGGAAATCAATTAAATAGAATATTAATTATTTTAAGCAACCATTATGATGGTTGCTTTTTTCTTTATGAAATAAGGTAATTAACATTATTTGCAATTGTAATATTTTAAATTTTTTTATTCCGAATATTCGATAAATTTTATATTATTGTCGTTTATAATAAAAACATTTGAATATCAAAAAAGAATTTAGCAAAAGAATCTATTATATACATCTAAAATTTAAGTATAGATGTATATAAAATTAGAAATGCTTATAAAAATAATAAAATTGCATTGAAAGCTGCTTGTAAGTTAAAATTAAAATAAAACAAAAGGAGAATTATAAATTGAAAACACTAACCAAGTATCAAGTATATTTAAAAAAAGAAGAAAACTACAATATACCGGATAAACCGTTAAACCAACCGCAGCAAGTAGTAGACCTTATGGAAGACATATTCAATCTATCACAAGCAACACAAGAAATATCTGTAATGATAGCTGTAGATTGTCACATGAAACCTATTGGGGTATTTGAATTATCACGTGGCACACTCAATCAGGGAATCATGCATGCAAGAGACATTTTTCAAAGAGCAATAATGGTAAATGCTTATGCAATTTTCTTAGCACATAATCATCCAAGCGGAGATAGCACACCAAGCGACATGGATGATATTCTGTACCTACAACTTAAAGAAGATGGAATAAGGATGGGTATACCTATTAAAGATAGTTATGTAATAGTGGATAGAAATAATTACACAAGCATACCCGAACACATGGAAGAAGAAAGAAAGAGGGAAATGAAAGAAAAAGGAATAAAAGAAAAACCGATAATAAAAAGAGTAGATGAAAACGGAATCACGTGGATTTAAACAAAATAATTTAACATCTCAAAAGGACGTATCAGGCAAGTGAAAAGGTACGTCCTTTTTAATTTGTATATGAAGAAAATAAAAAACGATCGCATACAAAACGATATGAATAGAAACGGTATTATGTGAATTAAAAATAAATAAAACGTGATATGTTAAATAAAAATATGTATTTTTTGATAACCATCTCTTACAGGTTACCTGTAAAACAGTATATACATCATTTGTTCGGTATTTTTTTATAAAACTCAAAATATTATAAAGTGAATTTAATTAAATATACTGAAAATATATGTTAAAATACTTATATCTATAAAAATATAAATCTAAGGAGAATTTTATGTTGAGTGATATTGAAATTGCAAGGAAAGCAAAGATTAAACCTATTGAAGAAATTGCTGAAACGTTGGGAATTTCAAATGAGTTTATAGAGCGGTACGGTAAATATAAAGCAAAAATTTCTTTAAAGTTTATAAACAAAATTAAAAACCGTAAAAACGGTAAGTTGATACTTGTAACGGCAATGTCACCGACCAAAGCCGGAGAAGGTAAAACAACAACAACTATAGGATTAGGACAGGCTTTGGTTAGTTTAGGGAAAAAAGCTCTGATTTGTATAAGAGAGCCTTCTATGGGACCTTGTATGGGTATAAAAGGGGGAGCAGCAGGCGGCGGATATTCTCAAGTAATTCCTATGGAAGATATAAATTTACATTTTACGGGTGACATACATGCAATTACGGCAGCACATAATCTTTTGGCTGCAATGGTAGATAATCATATTCATCAAGGTAATGAATTGGACATAAATCCGGAAAAAATTGTATGGAAGAGAGTTATGGATATGAATGACCGAGCTCTTAGAAATATCACCGTAGGATTAGGCGGCAAGAAAAACGGTATACCTCATGCGTCAGGCTTCGATATAACGGTCGCTTCCGAATTAATGGCTATACTTTGTTTGGCTGAAGATATAAATGACATGAAAGAACGTTTTTCTAAAGTTATTGTTGCCTATACGACTAAAAATAAACCTGTTACGGCAGGTGATTTGCATGCTCAAGGTGCAATGGCTGCGATAATGAAAGATGCTTTAAAACCTAATTTGGTACAAACATTGGAACATGTACCGACTTTTGTTCATGGAGGGCCTTTTGCAAATATTGCACATGGATGCAGTTCATTGATTGCAACAAAAACTGCATTGAATTTATCCGATTATGTCATCACCGAAGCAGGATTCGGTGCAGATTTAGGTGCAGAAAAATTTTTCGATATAAAGTGCAGACTGGGGAATATTATTCCAAATGCGGTTGTGGTTGTAGCGACTATACGAGCATTAAAAATGCATGGAGGTAAATCTGTAAATGAATTAAATGATTCGGATGTCGGTGCATTAAAAACAGGTCTTTCAAATCTCTTTAAACATATAAATAACCTTAAATTATATAAAGTTCCTTTAGTTGTAGCTTTAAATCTGTTCCCATCGGATACCGAAGAAGAAATTGAATTTGTTAAAAATGCTTGTAATTCATTAAATATACCGATAGAAATATCTACCGTATTTTCAGATGGCGGCAGAGGGGGAATTTCATTAGCGAAAAAAGTCTTGGAATTGACCGAGAAGAAATCTGATTTTGAGTTTCTTTATGATGAAAATTTAAACATAAAAGAAAAAATAAAAATTATTTCAAATAAAATTTACGGAGCAAAAGATGTCGAGTATAGCGATGAAGCACTCGATTCATTGGAATTGATAGAAAAAATGGGACTTGACAAATTGCCGGTTTGTATAGCCAAAACACCGGTATCATTCTCAGACGATCCGAAGAAATTAGGAGCCCCTGAAGGATTCAATATACATGTAAGAAATGTAAGTATATCCGCGGGTGCAGGCTTTATTGTTGTTTTAACCGGAAATGTGATGACAATGCCCGGACTTCCTTCAAAACCTGCTGCAGAAAATATTGATGTAGATGAAGACGGTAATATCTCAGGTTTATTTTAAGAGGTAAATATGATACTTGACGGTAAAAAAGTTGCAAACGAATTGAAAGAAAATTTATTCAAACGTATAGATGCATTGAAAAAAAATAAAATATTTCCTTGTTTATCAATTGTTTTAGTAGGAAATAATCCGGCTTCGCAAATGTATTCTTCATTTTTAAGTAAAACAGTAAAAAAATATGATTTAGATGTAAGAGTACATGAATATAGTGAAAATATTTTAGAAAATGAACTTGTTTTAGAAATAAAAAAACTTAATGAAGATGAAAATGTAGACGGGATTTTAATTATGATGCCGCTGCCTAAGCACATTTCTGAAGAGAAAATTATTGATACTATATTACCTGAAAAAGATATTGACGGACTTACAACGGTAAATATAGGAAGTATAGTTAAAAATAAAGATTGTTTGTGTCCATGTACACCGAAAGCTGTAATGACAATATTGGAGTCATATAAAGTTGACATAGAAGGTAAAGATGTGGTTGTTTTAGGTAGAAGTGCAGTAGTAGGTAAAACATTGGCGTTAATGCTTTTAAATAAAAATGCCACAGTTACCGTTTGTCATTCAAAAACAAGAAATTTAAAAGATAAGACGTTAAATGCGGATATTTTAATTTCTGCAATAGGAAAGCCGCATTACGTAAAAGAAGATATGGTAAAAAAAGATGCGATTGTAATTGATGTTGGAATAAATAAGTTGAATGGGAAAACTGTAGGAGATGTAGACTACGAAAAAGTAGAAAAAACAGCAAGAGCAATAACACCTGTACCCGGTGGCGTAGGTTCGGTGACTACAACAGTGGTGGTCGATACTCTTGTAAGTGTAGTTGAGAAGAAGTTTTTACATAAGAAGGGTTAAAATATGCCTGAGAATAATGTAGTGCAGAAAGTTGTAACTGAGCGTGTAGGTTGGACAGAAAATTTGCTCATTTCAGTAAAAAAATGGGCATTAATAAACGGTATTAATATAATTTTAGCCGTTATAGTTTTTTTAATTGGATTTTTTATTTGTATACAGATACGTAAATTTGCATTAAAAATATTTAAGAAAAGTACTATAGAACCTTCAGCAATAAATTTTTTGACTGAAATTATTTATTTTTTGGCAATTATAGTAGTTGCAATGATTTCGCTTAGCGTAGCAGGCGTCTCCACTACATCTCTCGCAGCCGTTTTAGGGGGACTCGGTATCGGTGTAGGTATGGGTCTTAAAGATAATATCGGTAATGTTGCATCGGGTGTTTTTATTTTAATATTCAAACCTTTTCAAGTAGGTGATTATATATCAGTGTCCGGATATGAGGGAAATGTCAGAAACATAAGAGTTATGTATACGCAAATAGAAACAACAGCAAGACAAATGATAATTATCCCTAATTTACAAATAAATAACAGTATAATCAAAAACTATTCATTTTTCGATACGAGAAATATTGAGTTTAATTTTGATGTAGGATATGATACTAATCTTGTAAAGTGTATTGAGTTGTTAAGAAAAACTTTTCAAAAAGATAAATTTGTTGTAGATAAAAAAATTGTCGAAGTGTATGTAAAAGGGCTTGCTGAATACGGTGTAAGAATTTATGTAAGGGTCAGAGTTGACAGAAAAGCTTATTTTGAAGCTCAAAGTGAATTATATATAAATGCATTGGAAGCTTTAGATAAGGCCGGAATAGAACTTCCTTTTCCTAAACTTGAAATTTATCAAAAAAATAATGAAAATGTTGACAACAAAAAAGCTTGATGCTATAATTCAAGTTAATTAAATACTACCTGTGATCAGGGAGAGTAGTGAATGAATTAATCAATAAAGAGAGTCGGCGCCGGTGAGAATACGACATGATGTTCATGCATGAATGGGCCTGTGAGGTGCAGTCCGAATCGTTAAGAGTAGGCACTGACGGAACTTCAACCGATATAATGAAGCTCGCATCGCAAAATGCCGTGCGTTGAGGTGGGCTTAGTCCAATTAGGGTGGTACCGCGGAATTTATCCTTTCGTCCCTTGCAAATGTGCAAGGCACGAAAGGTTTTTTTATGCGAATTTTGAATAGGAGGGATTTATATGAATATCACCAAAGAGAATTTACCGATTTTTATAAAAGCAAGAGGAGGTAAGTATCGTTGGTTGACAGTATCGACGTTGTTACTTGCTATAGGGACGATACTTCACTTAGTGTCACCGTCAATAGCGGGGATTACGCCGGGCTGGATGATTGCAACGTATGTAGCTGCAATTTTATTATTGAAGCCTTCTTATAGAAAATGTGCAGGAATTTGCTTGGTAGCGGCATTATTGGAAGTATTTACAAGTAAGTCTGCATTTCCTTATGGAGATTTTCCGGCTGAACTTGCAGGCGGATATGTTGCAGCATTTATAGTTCATGTATTACCTGAACTTAAAATAAAGAAATTTGATTTGAAACCGGCATTGGCAGGATTTTTTGCAACAGTAGTTAGTGGAGGTGTCTTTGTATCGATTTTAGTTTCAGTTATGGGAATTCCGATAAATGTATTATTGTATGCGATGCTTCCGATGGTAGTTTCAGTAGGTATTGCCAATGCAATTATTACTCCATTTATATATATACCTGCAAAAAATTTCTTTGATATGAGAATTTCCAAATCATCAAAAGAAATTGTTGAGAAAAATCATGAGGGACTTGTTTTTAAACAGAGTAATGAAGGAATTATAAGTTTGGAACATACATATTATTCATATCTTTCCGATGAACATTACGCGATAAAAGATATAAATCTTTCAATACAAAAAGGTGAATTTATAGTAATTACAGGTGAAAGCGGATCGGGTAAAAGTACATTACTTATGACAATGATAGGTGCAGCTCCAAATTATTTCGGAGGTACTTTAAAAGGAATGTGCTTTACTCTTGGAAAAGCGATTACTCAGTCAAGTGTATCCGAACTTTCTGAAAATATAGGTGTAATATTGGAAGATTATCAGTCGCAATTCGTGACAATGACAGTAGAAGAAGAAATGGCATTTACTCTTGAAAACAGAGGATATGATTATGAAGAAATTAGAAACAGAATAAAAGAAACATTGAAAGAAGTCGGACTTTCAGGAATGGAAAAATCCGCTGTAAATACACTTTCCGGCGGACAGAAACAAAGATTGATATTGGCTACCGTACTTGTTACAAATCCGGAAGTACTTATTATGGATTCTCCGGCATCTGCAATGGATCCTGAAGGTGTAAGTGCATTTTATGAAATGGTAGGAAGACTTAACCGTACAAGAAATATTACAGTGATAATAGCCGAACATGATTTGTCATCGGTTATGCCTTATGCATCAAGATTTGTATTGATGGAAAAAGGTGAAATTGCAAAAGACGGAACTCCAAAAGAAGTTATAGAGTATATGTATAATAACGGTATATATGAAGAAGCCATTCCACCGCTGAGCTTGGTTCAATTGGAATTGGAGCAAAAAGGATTCAATATAAATAAACCTTTTACAAAAATAGAAAATGCGGTGCTCTGTGTAAATGAGTTGGCGGGTGAAAGGAGATAAAATATGTTGGAAATGTCAAAAATATTTTTTAGATATAATAAAAAATCACCTATGATACTCAAAGGAATAAATATTTCCTTTAAAGAAGGCGAATTTGTTTGCATAGTAGGAAGAAACGGAAGTGGAAAAACCACTATAACAAGACTTTTAACCGGATTGGAAATGCCGGTTGAAGGTAAAATAATTCATGATGATGAAGATATAACTAAAATGAAAGCATCCGGAAGAAGCAGTTTTATAGGATATGTATTTCAGCAACCGGACAGACAAATGTTTATGCCTACAGTTGAAGAAGAAGTAGCTTTCGGTCCGATTCAAAAAGGTATAAAAGGACAAAAGTTGAAAGAAATAGTTGAAGAAGCCTTAGAAATTTGCAAAATAAGTGATTTAAGAAACAAATATCCTCGAACTTTGAATCGTGGAAATCAGCAAAGGGTAGCTATAGCATCTGCATTGGCGATGAAAACAAAGTATATTATATTGGATGAACCTACAAGCGGTCAGGATAATGCAGAGAAATTGCGTTTGGTAAAATTGATGAAAGATTTGGTAAGCAAAGGAATAGGTGTAATACTTGTAACGCATGATATGGATATAGTGGCGCAATATAGTGATCGTGTAATTGCTATTTCAAATAATAAAATTGCATTTGATGGAAACCCTGATGAACTTTTCAGCGGGAAGTATCATTTAAAAGAGTTGAAATTGGCATATCCTGATTCAGTATTACTTGGAAGAGAACTGAAAGGACAACCATATTGCAAAAATATGAATGTTTTTATGAAAGAGTTTGAACGAGTAAAAGGGGTAATATAAATGAGACATTTTGTTCCTTTAACTAAAATAATATTGACGCTGATAGTTGCGGTACTTGCAATATTTTTAAAAACACCGCACGCACTATTGACACTTTGCGGAGTTGAGTTATTAATTTTATTGGTATCAAATGAGTTATTTTCAAATATAAAAAGTATTTTCATGCTTTGTTTGTTTGCTGCATTTTTAGGTATTGTAGAAATACTTGGAGGAGGAACAAACGCTCAGGGATTGGAAGCTGCAATACGTATGATGGCAATGACTTTGATATTCATATACCTTTTAACAACAGTACGCCTTCAAGATCTTACAGCTACAATGGTATCTCAACTTAAAATTCCGACAGAATACGCATTTATGTTTACTGCAGGGCTTAGATTTATTCCTGACTTTTTGGAAGAAAATACTGCAGTAACTGAAGCTCAAGCTTGCAGAGGACTTGCTATAGAAGGCAATATATTCAAAAGATTGAAGAGATATATGTCTGTAGTAAAACCGCTTGTTTTGAGAGCGTTGGACAAGAGTGAAACAATGGCATTGGCACTGGAATTAAGAAGTTTCGGTACAACTAAAAAAGTAAAAGCCACACATGTATCGCTCAAGAAAAAAGATTGTATATTTTTGTTTATAATTATGCTTGTAACCGGTGGAGTTGTTTATGGACAGTGTTTATTGACAATTTAATTCATAATTTTTAAAATGATTATGAATTGAAATAAACATAATTATTTTAGGAGGATAAATGGATAATAGAAAAACTAAAATTGAAGACTTATCACATTTGGGAAATAAGAATACAAAATATGTATTTGAAACAACACCGGAAGTTTTGGAAGCGGTACCGAATTCTCATGAAGATAGAGATTATTTTGTTAAATTCAATTGTCCGGAATTTACAAGTCTTTGTCCGAAAACAGGTCAACCTGATTTTGCTACAATCTATATTTCATATGTGCCGGATAAATTTATAGTAGAAAGTAAATCATTGAAACTTTATCTTTTCAGTTATCGAAATCATGGAGCTTTTCACGAAGATTGCGTAAACATGATAATGGAAGATTTTATAAAACTTTTGAAACCAAGATATATTGAAGTATGGGGAAAATTTTTACCACGCGGTGGATTATCCATAGATCCGTATTGTAATTATGGCAAAAAAGGTACAAAGTGGGAAAGTGTAGCGGAAAACAGATTGATTAATCATGACATGTATCCTGAAATTGTAAATAATAGATAAAAAATCGATTGTATGGCAATACATACAATCGATTTTCAGTTATAACATATGATTCATGGATAGGTTTTCTGTTTTATTGTTATAGATAATTAGAGAAAAGAATTTATAAATTTTTAAACATAGGAAAAATTATAAAGAAATAATGGGGCAAATATAAAGTAAAAGACTCGTATTCTTGATTGTATTTGTGTATATGTAATTGTGATGGTTTAAGTTTTAGATTTTCGTAGCAATAATTGTAGGAATGTTTTATTTGAATTTTAAATATTGCAAACTGACAAAGTCAAAAGATGTTATTTAAAAAAAACGGATATAAGTAATTCTATGTAGTTGAATGTATTGTTCATCAGAATTTTATATTTAATTAGGTGTAGATGTTGAAGAGACTATAAGAGAAGGATTTGAAGTGATAAAAGTTTTGTATACCGTTGAATGATAAAAAGCGAAATATAATAAACATGAAATATGCTGAGAACATAATCGGGAACGGATTATACTATATATAGAAGTAAAAATGAAACCTTAAAATCACAAGTGGAGTATATAAAAATTGATACATTTGTGTAATACATAAAACATAAAATAAAGGATAGCTTATAAATGACAAAAAAGAACTTATTAACGAAAGTAGATTAATACGAAACAAATATCTGAAAGAATACAAACAGAAAATACAATCAGAAAATAAAATTAGAGAAGCTAGAAAAATATATATGTCAAGTTTAGACTTTATTATTATCCTTATTGCTTCTGGGAAATAATAAAAGAATAATTTATATATAAAAAGTGAAGCACTTAATTTTAAATTGCTGAAGTATTTGAAAATTATAAAATTGACTTAAACATGTAAATATCGTAATATTGAAATGTAAAAATTGGCAGAAAAAGCTTATTTTATAAGCGTAATATTTATAATCGGTCCATCGTGAGGATATTATAATTTTATAAAAATCAGCGTTTATCAGATGAGCAAAAGTTATGTAAATGGCTTACTGTTGGATTTAAAAGTAATGGAAAAGCGGTAATTTTTATGTTGAAATCAGAAAAGATAAAAGATTTTTTAAATGATAATAATGTTGATGCCATATTTATTCAAAAAGATGAAAATTGTAGATATTTGAGTGAATTTACCGGCTCAGACAGTTATCTTTTTTTAACAAAAGAAAATAAATATTTGATAACAGATAGTCGTTATACCGAACAAGCTGAAGCGGAAACAACAAATTTTGAAATTATTAACCATAAAGGACAAATCGGTAAAGTTATTGCAAATATTGTAAAATCCGAGCATATAAGTAAAATCGGTGTTGAGCGTAATTTTACTTATCGTTTTTATATGATGTTTAAAGAATTGATGGGAAATGTAATTTTCAGTTTTTGTTCTCCGGAGGTATTGAGAATTATTAAAACCGAAGAGGAAATTGCATGTGTGCGTGAAGCTTGCAGGATTTCCGATGTCGGTTTTGAAAAAACAATTCCATTTATAAAAGCCGGAAAAACTGAAGCACAATTAAGATCTATATTGGAATGTGCAATGTTGGAAGAAGGTTCGGAAGGAAAATCTTTTGACACTATAGTTGCATCAGGGATAAGATCTGCTATGCCACATGGAATTGCAACTGAAAAAGTTATTAATGAAGGTGAAATTATTACATTTGATTTCGGAGCTATTTATAAGGGTTATCATTCGGATATAACACGTACCGTTGCAATAGGAAATGTTCCGGAAAAATTGAAAAAGATATATAACATTATTTTTAATTGTGTTGAACAAGTAGAAAATATATTGAAACCGGGATTAAAAGCATCTTATGTAGATGAAATTGCGCGTGAAATTTTAAGAAAAGAAGGTATGGAAGAATATTTTACACATGCACTCGGTCACGGTGTAGGCTTAGAGGTACATGAGCCTCCCGTATTATCTCCAAGAGATTCTTCGGTATTACAAAAAAATACGGTTGTTACCGTTGAGCCGGGAATATATATATCAGGTTTGGGTGGAGTCAGAATAGAAGACACTACCGTATTAACTGAAGATGGAATATCTGTTTTAACAAAATATTCTAAAAAATTTTTGACATTGTAACAGGAGGATATGATGATTTCCAGTAATGATTTTCGTAATGGTGTAACTATTGAAATTGATGGTATGGTATGGCAAGTTGTAGAATTTCAACATGTGAAACCGGGAAAGGGTTCGGCATTTGTTCGTACAAAATTGAAAAATTTGAAAACAGGTTCTGTTGTTGAACGTACATTTAATGCAGGTGAAAAAATGCCTTCTGCACAAGTAGACAGAAAGCCGATGCAGTACTTATATGCAGCAGACGGTTCATATTATTTTATGGATATTGAAACGTACGATCAAATGATGCTTACAGATGAACAATTAGGTGATGCACTTAACTATATAAAAGAAGAAATGAAAATTACAGTTCTTTTGTTTAACGGAGAAGTTATCGGCGTTGAACTTCCGAATTCAGTAGAATTGAAAGTTGTAGAAACTGAACCCGGAATTAGGGGAGATACTGCAACAGGCGCAGTTAAAAATGCAAAAATGGAAACTGGTGTTAATGTAAAGGTACCTCTCTTTATCAATGAAGGCGAATTATTACGTATTGACACAAGAACTGGAACATACATTGAACGTGTAAAGTGAGAAAATAATGGAGTTTGTCGAATTTAAAAATAAACTCGGTTCAATTCGGATTTCTGATGAACTTATTGCCGATATTGCTCGCGATGTTGCCTTATCAACAGATGGAGTAAATAAAATGGACAGTTCTTTTGTTCATAGAATTCCTTCCGTAATAAATTTTGAAGATGCTGACGGTGTACGTGTATCTATTAGAAATAATGAAGTTGTAATAGGCTTATATATTTCTGTCAAACATGGAAAACGTATTCCCGAAGTTGCATTGCATTTGCAAGAATCAGTTAAAGAACAAATTTTAAAAATTACAGGTATTTCTGTAGAAGCTGTTCATGTAAACGTCGAAGATATTATTTTTTAGCCGATAAAAGTGAAAATGGATAATGATAAGATTTTAAAAGAAAGTAATATTGAAGAAATTTATAGCAAATTAGAAAAAGAAATATTAACAATTCCGGGAGTAGTGGAATTTACCGGAGGAGGATTTCAAAATATAGTTCAAGAAATCTCCAAAGTTATCGGTAAAAGAATGTGTAAAGGTATATTGATTAACTACAAAAAGGGATTTATAGATGTTAATATTTCAATATCGATAAAATCGGGATTTATGATTTTGGAATTGGGAAATGAAATTCAAAGAAAAGTTAAAGAAATTTTGAATGGATATACCGATAATATTGAGAACATAAATGTAACGATTACAGAAATTATCAAATAGGTGAAATATATGAAACGCAGATATTCCAGAGAATATGCATTAGAAGTACTATATGCTAATGAATTAAATCCTCAGACGGAAAAAATTAATTCTGAAATTTATAAAAAATTATCGAACTCAGGTAAGCAATTTGCTGAAAATTTAATAAATTCTGTTAGAGAAAATAATGAAGAAATTGATTTATTGATAAAAAAACATATAAAAAAATGGTCAATTAATCAGTTGAATGTAGTAGATAAAAATATATTGAGGATTGCTATAGCTGAAATGCTTTTTTTGAAAGATGAAAAGCAAGAAAAAAATGTGATTTTTAACGAAGCAATTGAAATAGCTAAAATATATGGCGGAAAAAATTCTTTTAAGTTTATAAATGGTATTTTAGAATCGGTATCAGGTGATATAAATGGCTAAATTTTTAGGTATAGATACCAGTTGTTATACAACGTCTGCAGCAATATATGATGGTGAAACCGGAAAGGTTTATGAAAAACGTAAAATTCTTTCTGTAAAACCGGGGAAACGCGGATTATCTCAATCAGAGATGGTATATCAACATGTACGTAATATTCCTGAAATTTTTAAAAATTTAAACACTTATATAAATGACATAAAAGGAATAGGTGTTTCAGCATTTCCCAGGAGGCGGGCAGATTCATTTATGCCTGCCTTTTTAGTAGGAAAAGGTTGTGCAAATGTTTTAGGAAGTACATTACACGTTCCTGTTTATGAATTCAGTCATCAGGAAAATCATACTATGGCTGCAATTTGTGATTTTCCGAATCTTTGGGGTAAAAAGCTTTATGTTATGCATTTATCCGGGGGAACAAACGATGTTGTTCGTGTGGATTGGGAAGATAATCAAATGATAATTTCTGATGTAATGCATTCATTGGATATTACTGCCGGACAGTATATAGATCGTATAGGTGTTGCATTGGGGTTGCAATTTCCTTGTGGTAAAGAACTTGAACTTTTAGCAGCTAAAGGAGAACATTTATATAATCCTCCTATTGCCGATGTAAAAAATGCGTTTAGTTTTGCGGGACCTGAAACGCAAGTACAAAAAGATATTCTTTCAAAAAAATTTACTAAAGAAAATATTGCACAAGGAGTATTAAAAACAATAGCAGATGCATTGATAAAAGGATTGACAAGAGCAAATCTTGACAAAGAAAGAGGTTTTATTGCCATAGGCGGTGTTATGGCGAATATATATCTAAGAGAACGTTTGATGAAATTTGCTGAAAAATATGGAATTTCAATGTATTTTGCGCAAAGTAAATATAGTACCGATAATTCAACGGGAAATGCTTTCGGGGCATATATGAGGTATAAAAGTGAAAGTTTATACTGTAAATGAGTGCTCGGAAATAATTTCAGAGTCTATAAAGAAAAATTATCTTAATAAAAATATCAATGTAGAAGGAACTGTAAGTTCTTTGCGTGAGCATTTTTCAGGAAACTGTTATTTTTCATTGATAGATGAGTCATATAAAATATCATGCAAAATAAATCATATGCATTTAAGTTTTGTAAAGAGAAAACTTAAATCCGGAGAAAAAGTAATAATTTCAGGGAACATATTATATGATAAATATTTCGGTAAACCTTTGCTTTTGGCTGAAAGAGTAATTGTTTCAGGGAAAAGTCAAATTCAAATTGAAAAAGAAAAACTTTTTAAAGAACTTGAAGAAAAAGGTTATTTTTCTGTTTATTCAAAAAAAGCTTTGCCGGAATATGTTTTTATTGTAGGAATTATAACTTCTAAATCCGGAGCGGTTGTTCATGATATTATAAAGACCGGACGTTTAAGAAATAAAAATGTTTCTTACTACATATATAACTCTGCCGTGCAAGGAGAAAAAGCCGCATTAGGAATGTCAAAAATGATTAAATTGGCGAATAAAAGTGATGTAAAACCCGATGTACTGATTATTGCAAGAGGTGGAGGCGCAGAAGAAGATTTTAGGCCTTTTAATGAGCGGATACTTTTAGATGCAGTTTATAATTCTGAAATACCTGTTGTTTCTGCGATAGGTCATGAAGTAGATGATGTATTATTGGATATGGTTGCGGACTATAGAGCATCTACACCTACGCAAGCTGCTGAACTTGTTGTTGAAGAAGAAAAAGTTTTGTACAGTAAAATTGAATTTCAATTAAATTGTTTGAAACAGGTATTTAAGTTTAAAATGGAAAATAAAAAATCCGATTTTATAATAAATCTGTATAAACTTAGAAAATCAATTAATAAAACAGTGCTTTTTGATAAAATGAATGAAATTATAATATTTTGCAGAAATTTGAAACAAGGATATATAAAAAATATTATAGCAATGCAAAAAAAGTGTATTGAAAATTTAATTAAATTGCAAGAATCATATATAAATAAGTTTTAAGGCGGTATTCGATGTCACAAAAATCCAATTCTTTTGAAAATGAAATAAAAAAGCTGGAAAATTCAGTTAATAATATAGAAAACAAAAATTTATCAATAGAAGAAATGTTGGTGGAGTTTAAATCCGGAACAATTGCAGCTAAAAAATGCTTGGAAATATTAAATGATGCTGAAAGTCAGATAAAACTTATATCTGAAGAAATTGATAATATTTTGGAAGAAAGTGTAAACGATGATAGAAAACATTTTGAAAGAAAAAAGGAATCTGATCAATAAACATTTGGCAGGTTTGTTAAAAATACAGAGACCTGAGCATAAAATATTATTTGATTCCATGAATTACAGTTTATTATCTAATGGTAAACGTATACGCGGATGTTTATTTTTGTTTATTTTAGAAATGTTTAAGGTTGATTATTTACAATATTTGGATATAGCTGCATCTGTTGAATGTGTGCATACATATTCTCTGATTCATGATGACTTGCCTTGCATGGATAATGATGATTATCGTAGAGGAATTCTTACAAATCATAAAAAATACGGTGAAGGAGTAGCTTTACAAGCAGGAGATGCATTATTGACATTTGCATTTCAATTAATTTCACAAGCAAAATTTTCTGCAAAAGACAGATGCAAATTAATTGAAATTCTTTCTATAGCTGCAGGTGCGGAAGGTATGGTAGCCGGACAAGTACATGATATACAAATTGAAAATAGATCAATAGAATTGGATGAATTGAAATTATTGGATAAATTTAAAACCGGACGTATGATAAAAGCACCCGTAGATATGGCTATTCAGTTAACACATATGTCTATATCCGATGCCGAGCAATTAAGAAAATTTGCAAAACATTTGGGACTTTTATTTCAAATTACCGATGATATACTTGATTATAAAGAAGATAACAATGAAATAAAAAACACTCATAAAAACACATATGTAAGTTTATTAGGACTTGAAAAAGCAAAATTGGCTGCAGAAGAAACGGCATATAAAGCAATTGAAGCATTGGAACTTATGCAAGTAGACAGCTATATATTGACGGAATTGGTGTTATATATACTTAACAGAAGAACATAGAAAGAGGAAAATTTTGTCTGAAAAAAAAGTAAAAAATAAAGTAAAAAAAGAAAGACTTGATGTTCTTTTAGTAGAACGGGGATTTTTTAACAGCAGAGAAAATGCAAAAAGACACATTATGGCGGGTATAATATTAGTTGACAATATGCCTGTGGATAAACCCGGAACAAAAGTATATATAGACTCCGAGCTTCGTATAAAAGGGAAAATCATGCCTTATGTAGGTCGAGGTGGATATAAACTTGAAAAAGCATTGGAATCATTTAATATAGATTTAAATAATTCAGTAATGATGGATATAGGTGCGTCTACGGGAGGATTTACGGATTGTGCACTTCAAAAAGGAGCAAAAAAAGTTTTTGCTGTAGATGTAGGAACAAATCAATTAGATTGGAAATTACGCAGTGATTGTCGTGTAGTAAATATGGAAAAGACAAATATAAAAGAAGTTACACTTGAGCGTATAGGTGAGAAAGTAGATTTTATTTCTACAGATATATCATTTATTTCAGTATTGAAGATTATACCGGCTGTAAATTTAATATTAAAAGATGACGGAAATCTTGTTATTTTAATAAAGCCTCAATTTGAAGCGGGAAAAGAGAAAGTTCAAAAAGGTGGAATTGTTAAAGATTCACAAGTTCATCGTGATGTTATATTGAAAGTATTGGAAAAATTTGAAGAATCCGGTTTATATACATGGGGATTGACATATTCGCCTATTAAAGGTGGAAGTGGAAATATTGAATTTTTAGCTTGGTTGCGAAAAAATCAGTGTAGCGATATCAATAATAAATCTATTGAAAATGTAGTACTTTCAGCGCATAAAGAATTGGGAGTGAACATATGAATGTAGGAATTTTTCCTAACATGAGTAAATCAAATTTATATAAATTTTGGAATGAATTTATTGAATATTTGAAGTTGAAAAACATTCAATATTATATTCCGAAAAGTTATTTTGAAGAATTCAAAAAAAATAATATTGAAATTGATGAAAATCATTTCAAGTCCATAGAATGGATAGGAAAAAATTCAAGGTATATATTTTCAATAGGTGGAGACGGTTCTTTTTTGAATGCCTCAAAAAAAATGGCGGATTATTCCGTTTCAATTGCCGGTATACATTTAGGTGATTTGGGATTTCTTAATTCTATAGCTGTAAATGACTTTAAAAACAGAATCAACCAATTAATAGATGGTGATTATATAGAAGAGAAGCGTGCATTTTTAGAAGCGAAAATAATTTATTCCAACGGTAATTTAAAAATACTTCATCCTGCACTTAACGATGTAGTGATAGGTAGGGGAAGAATCGGAACAATGGTAAGAATGAATTTGTTTGTAAATCAAATTTTTGCAAAACAATATCCTGCAGACGGAATGGTTTTTTCAACTGCAACCGGTTCTACCGGATATTCATTATCTTGTGGAGGACCTATATTGTTTCCTTGTTCGGAACAGTTTTTGGTAGTACCGGTTTGTGCGCATATATCTAAAAAATTTCCTATAGTTTTGAATCCTAGTGATATAGTGACAATAACAATACCGGAAAGGCAAAAATCAATAGAAGTATCTATTGACGGAGAAATGTCCGAATCGTTATCATATGGAGACAGATTGGAAATATCTATTATTAAGAAGAATATCAATTTTATACGATTTAAAAATCAAAATTTTTTAGAAATGCTTAATGAAAAATTATAATGAAATTCATTCAATTATATTGAATATTTTTCCATTTTTATATATATTTAGTTATAGTTATGTAATATGATACAGTAGTGTGTGCGATATGGAAGGAGTAAATCATATGAAGCGATACAGAAGTATGAAAATTAAAGAAATAATACAATCTCAAGTAATTGAAACACAGGAAGAACTCGCAGAAGCTTTACAAAAAGAGGGTATCGCTGTAACACAAGCAACGGTATCCAGAGATATTAAAGATTTGATGCTCGTTAAAATTCCTTATAAAGATGGAAAATATCGTTATGCATTATCTACAGATAATCAGCCGGTTATGTCGAAAACACATAAATCTATTTTGTTTCAAGAAGCAATTACTAAAATTGACAGTACGATGAATTTTGTTGTAATTCATACATTACCTGGTTCTGCAAATTCTGTCGCATATATAATTGATCAAGGACACGAAAAAGAAGTATTGGGAACTATAGCAGGTGACGATACAATTTTAGTTATTTTGAGAAGTCCTGAAGATATTGAAGTTTTTATGAAGAGAATTCAACAATTATTGGAAAGTTAAGAGGTAAAAAATGCTTCGAAGTCTTCATATTTCAAATTTTGCAATTATTAAAGATATTGAAATGGAACTTGGTGATGGTGTTACTGTATTTACAGGTGAAACTGGTTCAGGAAAATCTATTTTGGTAGATGCACTTTCACTTTTAGCGGGTAAGCGTGGCAGCACGGATTTAATTCGGAGTGGAGAAGATTTTTTTTGTGTTGAAGGAATTTTTTCAATAAATAAGTCAATTGTTTCCCTTCTTTCGGAATTTGAAGTGAATGATGACAATGAAGACATTATTATATCAAGAAAAATGAACAAATCCGGTAAAAGTACTTGTACTGTTAATGGATTTTTTTGTTCGGTAAAAAAACTTGAAGAAATAGGTAAAAAACTTTTTCGATTTCATGAGCAATATGATAATACCGATTTATTGAATTCTGATTTTTGTAAAAGAATTATAGATAATTTCAGTGTAGAGATAAAATCTGCATGGAATGAATATAGCAAAATTTATTCTGATTGGAAAACCACAAAAAGTAAAATTGAAAAACTTAATAAAGAAGAACAGGAATATCAGCGTAAGCTGGATGTTTTATTGTGGGAAACGCAACAAATAGAAGATGCTAGAATTTGTTTGGAAGAAGATAGTAAAATTGCACAAAAATTATCTGTTTTGCAAAATTATGAACGTATACAAGACGGTTTGCAAACAGTATCCAATATCCTTTCTGAAGAAAACGGCATACAAGATAAACTGTCAGTTGCTGAAAAGGAAATATCTCGTATAAGTAAGTATGATAAAGATTTAGATTCAACAGCGTCAGAGTTGGAATCAATAAAATTTTCGATTGAAGAAATTATAAATAATATAGGAAATCATTTAAGCTTGCTTGATTTTTCCGAAAATGAATTGGATGAATTAAATCAAAGAGATGAAGTACTTAAAAATCTTATGCGTAAATTCGGACCTTCACTGGAAGATGTACTTAATTATTATGAAAAAGCACTTAAAGAAATAGATGAAATTCAAAAAATGTTTTTTGATAAAGAAAGTTTGTTGGAATTATTAAAAAAACAGAATGATGTTTTATCTGAAAAGTCAAAAATTTTATATAAATTAAGAGAAAAAGAAGGAAAGAAATTTTGCGATTTATTGGTAAATTCTCTTAAAGATATGTCAATTAAAGCTGCTTCTATGGAACTTAGAATGATTCCATCTCAAGAACCTACAGCTATCGGAGTAGATTCTATGGAATTTTATTTTTCAGCAAATGAAGGTGAGCCGTTGAAGCCGATGAAGGATATTGCATCCGGAGGAGAATTATCAAGAATTTCGCTTGCAATTGAAATAATTACATCAAACTTATGGGGTAAAAATACTATGATTTTTGATGAAATTGATACAGGAATAAGCGGGAAAGTTGCTGTTGAAGTTGCAAGTAAATTGAAAATGTTATCTAAAAACACTCAAGTTTTATGCATCACACACTTACCGCAAACTGCAAGTATAGCAGATGCACATTACAGAATTGAAAAATTTGTAGAGAATGGACGAACATTAAGTGTTTTGAAAAAATTGAGTCATGAAGAGCATTTACAAGACATAGCTTTTATGATTTCCGGCAGTGATTCAAGTAAAAGTGCATTGGATTCTGCTAAAGAAATTGAGAAAGTAATAAAGAACAGTGAAAGAAGGGTTTAGTATGATTCGAATTTTAGTTAACGGTGCAAGTGGGCGCATGGGAAGTGAAGTAGTGCGTGCATTGGTAAATGAAAAAGATTTATCATTAGTTGCTGCTGTTGATCCCAAGCAAGCAGGAAAAGATGCCGGTGAAGTTGCAGGTATAGCTGCAAACGGTATTAAAATAGTTGCCACTTTGGAAGAAGGATTTTTGTCAAAACCTGACGTAGTAGTGGATTTTACAACACCGAAAGTAATATTTGAAAATGCAAAAAAAGTATTAAATGCAAAAATTCATATAGTTATAGGTACTACAGGATTAACTGAAGAGCAGCGGAAAGCGTTATCGGAAATTTCAGAAAAAACAGGAGCTAATGCACTTATTGCTCCGAATTTTTCATTGGGTGCGGTACTTTTAATGAAAGCATCGGCTGAAATTTCAAAATATTTACCAAATGCTGAAATTATTGAATTACATCACAATAACAAATTGGATGCGCCATCAGGTACAGCAAAATTGACAGCTGAAAAAATGGCACAAGCAAGAACTTTGGATATGCTTGAAGATAAAACATCTGAAAGTTTGGAAGGAGCTCGCGGAGGAAAATATAAAGGAATTCATATTCATAGCGTAAGACTTCCGGGATTTGTAGCACATCAAGAAGTAATTTTCGGTGGATTTGGAGAAGTATTAACGATAAGACATGATTCTATGAATCGAACATCATTTATGCCGGGAGTTATGATTGCTTGCAGGAAAGTGGCTTCAGTTCATGGAGTTACATATGGCTTGGAAAAATATTTATGAAGAGGTAAATTATGGATAAAAAACCGAATATTGCTGTTTTAGGTGCAAGTGGAGCAGTTGGGAAAGAGTTCATTAAGTTGATAAAAGACAGAAATTTTCCATTTAATAAAATAAAATTATTGGCTTCGGAAAAATCTGCCGGAACAAAAATGCTTGTTTGTGGAAAAGTTCTTACTGTAGAAGAAGCTAAACCGGAATCGTTTGATAATATAGATATTGCTTTTTTTGCAGGTGGATCTATAAGTAAAATATTGGCACCTGAAGCGGTAAAACGTGGTGCAATTGTTATTGATAATTCCAGTGCATTTCGTATGGAATCTGATGTTCCGTTAGTTATTCCGGAAATAAATGCAGATGACATTAAAATGCATAAGGGAATTATTGCAAATCCGAATTGCTCTACGATTATTATGTTGGTGGCTTTAAATCCTATTCATAAATTATCACCTATAAAACGAATAATAGTGAGTACATATCAAGCTGTGTCTGGTGCAGGTAAAGATGCAGTTGAAGAATTGATATTGGAAACAAAAGAATATTTTAAAGGCGAAGAATATCAAGCTAAAATTTTACCATATGCATCTGCTGAAAAGCATTATACGATTGCATTCAATCTGATTCCGCACATTGATAAATTTATGGACAATGCGTATACAAAAGAAGAAATGAAAATGGTTAATGAAACTCATAAAATTCTTCATGACGATTCGATTGCTATTACGGCGACAACAGTTAGAGTACCTGTATTTAGAAGTCATTCAGAATCAATATATATTGAAACTCAAGATATAGTAGATATAGAAAAAATAAAAGAAATGATGGATGACTCTCCAGGTGTTGAATTGAGAGATGATATATCGGAAATGATTTATCCGATGCCGATTGAAGCAACAAATTTCTACGATGTATCTGTAGGAAGAATACGTAAAGATTTATATAATGAAAGAGGAATAAATCTTTGGATTTCAGGAGATCAATTGTTGAAAGGTGCAGCATTGAATGCATTGCAAATAGCAGAATATATAATTGAAAACAATTTAATTTAAAACGGGGAGTGTGAAAATATGAATAATTTCGGACGTGTAATAACGGCTATGATAACACCTTTTGATCAAGAAGGAAATGTAAATTATGGAGGAGTGTCAGAGTTATCCAAATACTTGGTTGATCACGGTTCGGAAGGTATTTTAGCAGGTGGAACAACAGGTGAAGGTGCTACGCTTTCTGAAGAAGAAAAGATTAAATTATATAAAACTGTAATTGAATCTGTGGGAGATAAAGCATATGTAATAGGTAATGCAGGCGGTATTGATACTGAAAGCATAATAAGATTTATAAAAAAAATAGAAAATATAGGACTTGATGCATTGCTTGTTATTGTTCCTTTTTATGTAAAACCTACTCAAGAAGGTATGTACAGACATTTTAAAAAGATTGCAGATTCAACAAAACTTCCTATAATTTTATATAATGTTCCAGGAAGAACAGGTGCGAATATATTACCTGAAACTGTAAAGAGACTTACGGATGTATGTGAAAATATAGTAGGAATAAAAGATGCTGTAGGTAATTGGGAACAAACAACCAAAGAGAGAATTCTTTTACCGGAGAATTTTTTGATTTACAGCGGAGATGATTCGTTCACATTACCTCTTATTTCAATTGGCGGTGCAGGAGTTATAAGCGTAGCAAGTCATATAATCGGAGATGAAATGCTTGAACTTGTGAAAGCTGCTGAGTCAGGTAACTTAAAAGAAGCTGCAAAAATACATTTAAAATATTACAGAATGATGAAAGAACTTTTCTTTATAACAAATCCTATTCCTGTGAAAACCGCAATAAATTTGATGGGACTTCCGGGAGGAACGTTTAGACTTCCTATGGTAGAGGCATCTGAAAAGGAAGAAAATTTCGTAAAAGATTTGTTGAAATTTTATGGTAAGATATAGTGTTTTAAAATAAAAAAGTATCAGTTTATAACTGATACTTTTTTTATTAGTTTAAGAGGTAAAAATTTATATAGAATTTGAAGAACCGACAACTTTTTCGATTTTATGCATAACCATTTCTTTTACTGCATTTCTTCCTTCTTTTAAATATTTACGCGGGTCAAAATTTTCTGGATGTTCAATAAGTGCTTGGCGAACTGCTGCAGTCATGGCTAAACGTATATCGGTGTCGATATTTATTTTACAAACTGCCATTGTAGCAGCTTTTCTTAGCATTTCTTCAGGAACACCTTTTGCACCGTTTACTTTTCCGCCATATTCATTACACTTCTTTACATAATGTTGAATGACTGTAGAAGCACCATGAAGCACAATCGGATAATCCGGCAACAACTTACCTATTTTTTCAAGTCTTTCATAATCAAGATAAGGTTCCCCACTGTATTTATATGCACCGTGGCTTGTTCCTATAGCTATTGCAAGTGAATCACATCCGGTTTTTTCTACGAATTCAACTGCTTGGTCAGGATCTGTAAAAATGGCATCTTTCGCGTCTACACTTACCAAATCTTCGACACCTGCAAGTCTTCCTAATTCAGCTTCAACAACAACACCATGAGCGTGTGCGTATTCTACAACCTGCTTTGTAATTTCTATATTTTTTTCAAAATCATGTCTTGAACCGTCATACATTACAGAAGTAAATCCTCCATCAATGCATTCTTTACAAACTTCAAAGCAAGAACCATGATCCAAATGAATTGCAACCGGTATTTCAGGATATTGAGCGGAAGCTGTTTTTATAAGACTTACAATGTAATTTTGTCCGGCATATTGTCTAGCACCTTCAGATGCTTGTAAAATTACTGCAGATTTCTTCTCATGTGCAGCTTCCATTATTCCTTGTACAATTTCCATATTATTTACGTTAAATGCTCCTATAGCATACTTTCCAATATATGCTTTTTTGAGCATTTCTTTTGTTCCTACTATTGGCATTATAAACATCCTTTCGTTGTTCACAATTAAAATATAACGTGAATGATAGAAATAATATTAATCACTTTCATTATACTCGAGTAATATTTCTTTTTCCATAATTTAAAGTATATAAATAAAATTTGTATAATTTGCATATTAAGCAAAATTAAATTATATGTGGTAAAATTTAATTTAAGAAATGCGATTTAATTAATTTAATTAAGGAGATTTTATATGGCTAAGGATTATTCATTTGATGTTGTTTGCAGAACTGATTTACAAGAAGTTAATAATGCTGTTAATCAGGCTTCAAAAGAAATTGCAACAAGATATGATTTTAAAGGAAGTAAAAGTAAAATAAGTTTAACCGAAGAAAATGAGATTGTTTTAATCGGGGATGATGATTTTAAATTGAAGTTGGTCCGTGAAATTTTAAACGGTAAATTGGTAAAACGTGGAATATCTTTAAAAAATATTATAGAGCATAAAAAAGAAGCAGCTGCAGGTGGAACCGTAAGGCAAGTTTTGGAACTTAAAAATGGAATTTCCTCTGAAACAGCAAAAAAAATAGTGAAACTTGTAAAGAGTTCAAAAATAAAAGTTCAAGCTAAAATAAATTCCGATGAAGTAAGAATAAGCGGAAGAGATAAAGATAATTTGCAAGAATGTATTTCATTTTTGAAGGAGCAAGATCTTGATATTGATTTACAGTTTGTAAATTATAGATAATAAATATAATTTAAGTCGACTACTGAAAAATAAATTTAGCAGTCGACTTTTTTAATGCAATTTATTATGATGTTTATCAATAAGTAAGTTATAATAAAATTGTTTGTGATTTAAAAATTTGTAAGATATTAATTATTTTTGAAATTGTAAATTTAGCGATTATAAAATTTATTATATAAAGGTTTATTAATGCCATTTTAAGCCTGTTTTACGTCTATTGTTTTACAAGTTTATGAATATATATGATACAATATTGTTGTATGTCAGGAAGGATATTTAAATGAAATCTTTTTATGGAACAACAAAAAAATTAGGAATTGATATGGGTTCATCTCAAATACGTATATTTTCAGAAAACAAACTTATTTTATCTGAATCTTCTGCGGTAGCAATTGATTATATTGATAAGTCTGTTGTAGCTTTCGGAATTAATGCGATTGTAAGATATAACCAGGAGCCGGAAAAAATACAATTGATTTGGCCTATAAAATGTGGCGTTATGACTGATTATAATTTAGTAAAGTCAATGATGAATTATTTCATATCAAAGGCATTGAAAAAGTCTGCAAGTAAACCTATAGTCATGCTTTCTATTCCTTGTGATATGAGTGCTGTGGTAAGACATGCTCTTGTAGACGCTACTATTCATGCAGGTGTTCAAAAAGTATTTTTAATTTCATCTTCTGCGGCTGCAGCTATAGGTTCCGGTTCTATTTTGTATCTTCCGGAAACTATATGTTCTGTGGTTATTGGAAGTGAAGTTACCGAATGCGGAATTTTTGCAAGCGGTGGTTTGTTGCAATCGAATAATATAGAGTTCGGCGGGAAATTAATTGATAAAGGTTTACGTTCTTTTTTAAGAGAAGAGTATAATATTCATATAAGCTTAAATCAAGCGGAAATTTTAAAAAAGAATATTGGAGAATCTATTGCTGAAACAGGAGTTAAAAATTCACTTACTGTAAGAGGCAGACGTGTAAAAGACGGAGTAGAGGTTATTTGTGAGTTGAATTACAATGAAATTTACGGTCTTATGCATCATTTATTTGAGCCTGCAGTAAATTTAGTAAAAAAAATGTTTTATGAGATAACACCTGAAATGGCAGAAGATTTGATGATAAATGGAATACTGTTATCAGGGGGTACCGCATTGTTTCCGGATATAGCAGATTTTTTTGCTTCTGAATTGGGAGTTCCGGTATATGTTTCAGAAAATCCGGATATTTCAGTAGTTAAAGGTTGTTATTTGGCATTAACTGAGTTTAGTAAAAAATTATTGATAATTGAAAACGGCGAAAAATATTATGGAGGAGCATAAAAATTGTTCTTTTTTGATAAACGTAAAATAGTTTCTGTGATTGTCGTTTTATTGGTTTTAGGCTTTTGCGGATGGGGATGGCGACATCGTGAATCGGTGCCGTTTATTTCTAAATCTTTAGCATTTACGACAGCTCCGTTTGAGCATGGTATAAGTAGAGTTTCTTTTCTTGGTAAGACAGGAATTTCAATATTGGATCAAATAATAGACAATTGGAATGAACTTGAAGAGTTGAAACGTGAAAATGGAAGTCTAAAGGCTGAACAATCCGTTTATAAAGAAATTTTGGCTGAAAATATGCGTTATAAAACTCTCTTGGGATTTAAAGAACGCAGTAAAGAATATAAATTAATGGGTGCTACGACAATTATGAGAGATTATGGTGTATGGTCAAATACATTGGTAATCGATCATGGAGAAGATGCAGGTCTGAAAAAATATATGCCTGTAATTGTACCGGAAGGTATTGTAGGTTATATTACGGAAGTATATCCTACATCTGCAAGAGTCAAACTTTTGATTGATCCGGGATGTAAAATCGGTGTCTTGGTTCAAAGGCTTGATTCGCGAGTTGAGGCAATAGCTTCAGGTAACAGTACTAATCCCGGTAATTTGATTATTTCAGGCTTGGCGCGTGAGGCGGATATTGTAAAGGGAGACCAAATTATAGCTTCCGGATATGGCGGTGTATATCCTAAAGGTGCGTTGGTAGGTGTTGTTGAAAATGTAATTGTAGATGAGGCCGGTTCAACACAATCTATAGAAATTAAACCTGCAGTAAATTTTGGACGTTTGGAAGAAGTGTTCGTTATTATGAATCCTATCGCAAGAACTGTATTACAAAAAGAAAATTCAGAAGAATTATTAAAAGAACCGCCTATGGATCCCAATATGAATAGAGTTGGAGAATAATATGAATTATTGGAAACTTTTCAGTATTTCTGTAGTTTTGTTTTTTTTGCAAGGTTCTTTTTTACCGTTACTTTTATTCGGTAAATGGCAGCCGGATATATTTCTGACGGTATTGATTATCTTTTCTTTAATTTTTGAGAAGAAAGAAATTTTTGCTTTTGCTGTTGTATTTGGATTAATTCAAGATTTGATAATAGGTAATTTTTTTGGACTACATATATTTCCATATGTAATTATTTCATGGTTTATAGTGCAATTTATAAAAGAAAAATATAATAAACATTGGTATGTTTCTTTTATTTCAGTTTTGATAGGAAGTTTTGTTTATTTTCTTATGTCAAGTTTTATTGTTTGGCAAAGCGGATATAATTATTTAACTTATTATTATTTAGTATTGGGTGTGCCGTTTGTTTTATGTAATGGATTGATTGCTCTTTTTTTACATAAATTGTTATGGAAATTTAAACAAGAGAAGGAGATTCGTTGGTGAATCGTAAACATGTACCTTTAATTTTGGAAAGTCTTTTAAAAAAAAGAGAAGAATCACGTTATTCCAATTTAATTTATACTGCAGTGATTTTAATTTGCATATTGGGATTGCGTTTATTTTTTATGCAAGTTATTGATGCATCTTATTACAAGAGTGAAGCGGATGGAAACAGAATAAGACATTTACCGGTTCAGGCGGCAAGAGGCGTTATTTATGATAGAAACGGTATAGTTTTGGCAGGTTCCAAATCGTCTTACAGTATAACCATACCCGTAGATAGACAAGGTATTCAAATAAAAGATGAAGAATTGAAAAAAATATCTGACTTAGTACATGTTTCAGTCGATGATTTAAAGAAAAGAATTGAAGATTATAAGTCCAATTTCGGTGCAATCTATCTTGTAAATAATGTAGGTGTAGATGTTGCCACACAAATTGAAGAAAGAAAAGATGAATTTCCAGGAATAGAAATTGAAATTGCACCTATAAGAATATATCCTTTTAAGTCTGCCGGTGCTCAAATATTAGGTTATGTCGGTGAGGCCGGTAATGAAGATCGTGATAAGAACGGTAATCCGTATAAATCTTCAGCTATTATAGGAAGAGCAGGTTTGGAACAAAAATATAATCAATATTTGGAGGGCAAAAACGGAGTAAAAAAAGTAGAAGTAGATGCAGCCGGACATCCTGTTCGTTACATAACAGGTGAAGAGGTTGTTTCCGGACAAAATATAAGATTGACTATAGACGCAAAACTCCAAAAAGCTGCCGAAGATGCAGTTGAAGCACAAGTTGAAGAATTGAACGGAATGGGCGTTTCCCCTACAGGTGCATCAGTTATAGCGGTAGATCCTAATACAGGTGCAGTATTGGCTATGGTAAGTTGGCCTACGTATGATCCCAATATGTTCAGTAGAGGTATTAAGTCATCTGAATGGAATTACATTATTAATAATAAAAATCATCCTCTTCAAGATAGAGCTGTTTCATCAATGTATGCTCCTGGTTCTATTTTTAAAGTAATTACTGCTGCAACTGCATTGGAATCTAAGGTTATGACGCCGGATGAAAAAATTTATGATAACGGTAAACATTGGATTATAGATAAAAGAAATGCCGAGGGGGAAGCTTTCGGATGGATTGATTTTTATGATGCTATGGCTAAATCGGATAATGTATATTTTTATGAAATGGGAAGAAGAACCGGTATTGATAGGTTATCTAAAATGGCAGGAGAGTTCGGTCTCGGTAAAAAAACAGGTATTGATTTGGATGGAGAATCGGAAGGCAATGTTGCAAGTGAGGAATATAAACTTAAAGTTTTTCATCAAGATTGGTATTTGGGGGAAACTTTTGATGCATCTATAGGACAAAGTTACACATTGACAACTCCTATTCAAATGGCAATGGTTTATTCTGCCATTGCCAACGGTGGAGTAAGATATAAACCGTATGTTGTAAGTAGAATTGATAATCTTGATGGAACACCGATGAAAATTTTTGCACCGGTAAGTTTAGGCTCAATTCCGGTATCAAAAACAAATTTAGGTTATATAAGTGAAGCTTTACGAAAAGTTATGACTAAAGAAGGTACAGGGGAATTTATTTTTAATAATTATCCGATACCTATTGCCGGGAAATCCGGTACTGCAGAAACTAACGTTGTTGACAACGGATGGTTTATAGCTTATGCACCTTTTGATAAACCTGAAATTGTTGTTGTTGCATTTTTTGAGCATAGCGGATTTGGATCGCAATCTGCCGCTCCAGTTGTAAAAAAGATGATGGATGCATATTTTCATATTGGTGATTATGCAAAGAATAAGAAAAAAGATTACAAAATTGATACCGGAGGGAATTAATAATGGCAGAAGTTATATCAGTTGTATCCGGTAAAGGTGGAGTAGGAAAAACTTTATTGGCTGCTTCATTAGGTATAAGTTTTGCAAAAAAAGGTAAAAAAACATTACTTATAGACGGAGATATGGGGCTTAGAAGTTTGGATATTGTGTTGGGTTTGGAGAGTGAATCTTTATATCATTTTTGGGATTTGGCACAAGGTAAGTGTTTTGCACAAGAAGCCATACTTAAAGTAAATGAAAATTTAGATTTTTTACCGGGTACGGTAAAAGAGGGATGGAATGAGCTTTTTTCAGGTTCTGTAGATGCTGTAATTGAAGATGTTTCTGCATTATATGACGTTGTAATATTAGATTGTCCTGCGGGAATAGGATTTGAATTAAAAGAAGCAGAAAAATATTCTCATAAAATTTTTGTTGTAATGGCACCCTTGTGGACAAGTAAGCGTTCGGCAGAACGGTTATTACTTGAATTGAAATCCTCTTCATCTGTATTTTTTATATTAAATAGGATGAAAAATATTGATAAAATAGGCATATCGTTTAAAGAATTATATAATTCTATAAATCAAGATTTGTTTTTAGCTGCAATACCATATTCGATTAAAGCTGAAAAGTCTTATCAAAGTGGAAATTTATCGGAATTTGTTGATTTGGGTGCTTTTTCAAATTCTATAAATAAAATCACGGATTATCTTGTTTATGGGAAAACTACAGATTTTGATATATGGGAAAAAATTTTGAATGATGCTGAAAAAGATAATATAAATTATTTAAAAAAAGAAATATTTTTAAAAAGTGAACCTAAAATCTATAATAAATCTAAAATTTATGCAGGAACAAACTATAAATGGCGAAGACGGAGGTGGTAATTAATGTATTTAATACGGTATCTACGTAGAGTTGACAGTACATTGATTTTTACCGTACTTGGACTTGTATTTATAAGCTTACTGATAATAGGAAGTGCAACTCATGCCAATATCGCGGATAAGCCCGGGCAATTTGATTTTGTCATTAAGCAAGGTGTATTTTTGATTGTAGGAATAATATTTTCTATTTTTACTTTGCGTTTTGATTATAAAATTCTTTATAAATGGTCAAATTGGCTATATGTTATAAATTTAATTTTTTTACTGATAGTTAAATTTGCCGGAACAAGTGCATTAGGTGCACAGCGTTGGATTCAAATAGGTCCGATTACTTTGCAGCCGTCAGAATTTGCTAAGTTTTTTATGATAATATCTTTGGCAAAATTATTATCAAAACATCCTGAAGGATTTAAGACGTGGAAAAGCTTGATACCTGTAGTTGCACTTATGTTTGCACCTACTTTATTAATTTTTATTCAACCCGATTTAGGTACAAGTTTAGTTTTTGCCGCTATAACCATGGGAATGCTTTTTATATGCGGTCTTGAAATGAAACTTGTTAAAAGAGCACTTTTAGGATTAATGTTGGTTATGCCGTTTATATGGTTTTTTGTGTTACATTCTTATCAAAAAATGCGTATTATGGTACTTTTTAATCCTAATGTAGATCCTTTCGGATCAGGGTACCATGTAATTCAATCAAAAATATCTATAGGAAGCGGAGGATTTATAGGACAAGGATTATTTGCAGGAACACAAAGTCAATTAAATTTTTTACCTGAAAATCATACGGATTTTATATTTTCAGTAATAGGAGAAGAATTAGGATTTATCGGAGCAATACTTATATTGTTTTTATATTTTGTTTTGCTATATAGAGCGATTTCTATATCTAAAGCATCCGGTGACTCATTTGGAAGTTTAATTGCGTGTGGAATATTTTCTATGTGGTTGTTTCAAGTTTTCATAAATGTAGGAATGACACTCGGAATTATGCCGGTTACAGGAATTCCTCTTCCTTTTATGAGTTATGGAGGAAGCGCATTGGTAATGAATTTACTTTGTGTGGGACTTTTGATGAATATATATTTACGGCGTAAAAAGTTGATGTTTGATTGATTTTATTTAGAAATGAAAGCGATTGTATATGAATAAATATTTATTACTAAGTGTAAGTTCGGAAGAATCTATGCTTGCCGTAGTAGAAGATGAAATTTTAAATGATTTGATTATTGAAGATAATTCATCAGAAGAAGTTGCCGGAGAAATATACGTAGGTATAGTAAAAAATGTAGTAAATTCAATAAACGGAGTGTTTTTGGATATCGGTGGCGGTAAAAATGCTTATTTGCGCTATGATGATATTATAAATCGTGATACATTACCCACCGAGGGGGAGACTCTTTTAGTTCAAATAAAAAAAGAAAGTACTTATACAAAAGGTCCTCTTGTAACTGAAAAAATTTCTTTCAAAGGGAAATATGCAGTTCTTATAAAAGGAACAAATTATATCGGAGTATCAAAAAAAATTCATGATGAAGATTTAAGAGAGAAATTCAGAAATATTACAAAAACAATACTTCCTGAAGGATATGGTGCGATTATTCGAACTGAATCAATTGAAACAAGTGTAGAATCTTTTCTGAAAGAGCTAAAAAAACTTATTTATGAATCTGATGTTGTGCAAAAAAGATTTAAAAGAGAAAAAAATCCTGGACTTCTATACAGGAATAGTGATTTATCAATGCGATGTATTAGAGATTATTTAGATAAAGATATAAAAAAACTTCTTATTGATGATAAATCTACATACAATCGTATGAATAAGTTAATATCAGAATATTTTCCCGAATATTCAAAAACTATAACTTTTTATAATGAGAAAAAACCTTTATTTGAAGTATTTAATATTGAAGATGAAATTCAAAAGTTATACAAAAGGAAAATTGAGCTGAAGTCGGGAGGAAGTATTATTTTTGATTATGCTGAGGCTCTTACTGTAATTGATGTAAATTCAGGCTCATTTAATAAAAATATGTCACATGAAGATGTAGCATTTTTTGTAAATAAAGAAGCTGCTTGTGAAATAGCAAGACAACTTCGACTTCGTGGAATCGGCGGAATCATTATGATAGATTTCATAGATATGAAAGATTTAAAGCGAAGAGAGCAGTTGATAGGATATTTAAAAAAAGAATTAAAAAAAGATTTTGTAAAAACGGTTATTTGCGGAATGACATCGTTAGGACTTGTAGAAATGACCAGAGAACGAACAGTACATAGTTTATTATATAAATATTATGATGATTGTTCTGTTTGTGGCGGAGTAGGTAAAGTTTTCACTTTAAAGCGAATTTCAAACAAAATTCATAAAGATTTGGAATTTATGAGAAAAACAGGAAATTCGTCATTTGATTTAACTATTGAGTGTCAGGTTGAAGTTGTAAATTATTTGAGAAAGTACATAGATTTGTGGGAAAAAGAATTCGGTAAAAAAATTTTTATAAAAGAAAATAAAAGTTTACATAGAGATGTTTATAGCATTTTACTTAATAAAGATTAAGAGGGGAGAAGCTATGATAGACATTCATTCAAAAGAAGCTTTGGAGGCATATGTATTTTCAGAAAAAGGATTGACAGTATTGGACATTTGGGCAGCATGGTGTCGTCCTTGCCAAGTTATGGAACCGACATTAAAGAAACTTGAAGAGATGTATAGCGGAAGAATGAAATTTTTTAAATTAAATAGTGAAGAACTTCCAGAATTGGCACAATCGTTTAAAGTACAAGGATTTCCTACATTTGTTATTTATAGAAACGGTAAAGAGTTGGGAAGAATAATCGGTTATCATGCAAAAGACAGTTTTATAAAAGAAATAGAAAATTTTATGAAAAAATAGAATTTTGATTTGTAAATAATATATATGTAGTGTCTTGCAATGAATTATTTATTTTGTTATAATCAGTAAGAATTATCTATGTTAAGAAGTGAGGTGCAAGAAGTGAAAAAAGGAATTCATCCGGATTATCATCCAGTCGTTTTCCGCGACACCGGTGCTGATTATTCATTTTTGACTCGTTCTACAGCTACGTCTGCACAGACAGTGAAATGGGAAGATGGTAATGAATACCCTCTGATTAATATTGATATCAGTAGTAAATCTCATCCGTTCTACACAGGACAGCAACGTTTCGGTAAAGCTCGTGGACGTATTGAAAAGTTCAATAAACGTTATGGAAAAACAGCAGAATAAGAAGCAGGGTAAGAGCCCTGTTTTTTATTTTGTTGTTTTTTGTATATTTAGCAGTTTTTTTGGTATACTAAAAAAGAATTATATTGTATGGGGGAAAGTATGAATACAGAGAAATTACAAGGAATTGAAAATAGATATTTAACACTGGAAGATAAATTGAGTGATCCGTCTGTAATAGAAAATCAAGAAAAATGGAGAAAATTTTCAAAAGAACATGCAGAATTGGGTGAAATTGTAACTTTATACAGACAATATAAAAAAGTATTTGAAACCAAAAATGCCGCACTTGAAATTTTAAATGATAAAAATCAAGAAGAACTTTTTGAATTGGCAAAAGAAGATTTAAAAGAGGCGGAAAAAGAGATAGAAAAATTAGAACATCAACTTCACTTACTTTTAATTCCTAAAGACCCGAATGATAGCAGAAATGTAATTTTGGAAATTCGTGCTGGAACAGGTGGAGATGAAGCTGCACTATTTGTAGCAGATCTTTTAAAAATGTATTTAAAATTTGCAGAACATCGAAAATGGAGATGTTCTATTGTAGACATGAATGAAACGGATCTTGGCGGATATCGTGAAGTTATATGTACTATAGACGGTCATAATGCATATTCTATTTTGAAGTTTGAAAGCGGAGTACATAGAGTGCAGCGTATTCCTGAAACGGAAAGTTCAGGCAGAGTACATACTTCAGCAGTAACAGTTGCTGTACTTCCGGAAGCTGAAGATGTAGATATAGAAATATCTAAAGAAGATATACGTGTAGATGTATATAGAGCATCCGGAGCGGGCGGACAGCATATAAATAAAACTTCATCGGCAATTCGTATAACACATTTACCTACAGGAATTGTAGTAACTTGTCAAAATGAAAGAGATCAAAGACAAAATAGAGAAAAAGCGATGCAAATTTTAAAAGCCAGACTTTATGATGAAGCTTTACGTAAAACTAAAAGTGAAACTGCTCAAAACAGAAAAGAACAAGTAGGGTCAGGAGATAGATCTGAACGTATACGTACATACAATTATCCGCAAGGAAGAATTACAGATCATCGTATAGGCGTTTCAGTTTATCAAATGGATAGTTTTATGAACGGATATATGGAACCGATTATAGATCGATTGATAGAGGCAGATTTAAATCTCAAAATTAAAGAAGGGGAAGGTAATGGTTGAAAAAGAAATTTGGACAATAAAAAAATTACTAAATTGGACAACTGAATACTTTAAAAAGCATAAATTGGAAACCCCAAGATTGGATGCGGAACTTCTTTTATCATATGTTTTAAAAAAGACAAGAATATATTTATATACAGATTTTGAACAAATAGTTAATAAAAATGAATTGAAAGAATTTAAAAAACTTATTCAAAATAGAATAAATGGTTTTTCAGTAGCAACACTTATAGGCGAAAAAGATTTTATGGGATTTAAATTTTTTGTTAATGATAAGGTTTTAATTCCAAGACCGGATACGGAAACATGGGTAGAAAAAGTTATACAAATTCATAAAAATGATATAGAACTGTTTGTGGCTGATATAGGATGCGGAAGCGGAGCAATAATATGCAGTTTTTTAAAATATTGTAAAAATGCAAAAGGTGTAGGTATTGATATATCTGATGATGCTATTGAAATCTCCAAGAAAAATATAAAAAATTTATCATTGGAAAATAGAATAGAATTAAGAAAGGGAGATTTTTTTAACGCTTTAAAAAAAGGTGAAAAATTTGACGGTATATTCAGTAATCCTCCATATATACCTACAGACGATATTAAATTTTTACAAAAAGAAGTTAAAAATGAACCGTTGATTGCTTTAGATGGAGGTAAAGACGGATTAAATTTTTATAGAAAAATAGCGGAAAATGCAGAAAAATTTTTAAATTCAGGCGGATTTTTAGCTGTTGAAGTAGGAATTCATCAAAGCTTGATTGTAAAAGAAATGTTTGAATCAACAGGATATTTTACCGATTTTGAAATAATTAAAGATTATGGAAATATAGAAAGAGCCGTTTATTGTATACGAAAATAAAATTGATAAAACCTCGACAGATTCTTTTTTTATAAAGAATCTGTTTTTATTTGTTTAAATATTGTTGACTTAAACACATATTTGAGTGAAGATATAAAGTGAATATACAATATATAAGAGTGAATTTATTAAAAGCAAAATAAGAGTGAAATTTTGCGGAAAGAAAATTAATGAAAACAAAAAAAATAAATGTAAATAAAAAATATTATTCCGATTTGGTTAATAAATTAGGATACATAATAAGAAAAGGCGGACTTGTAGCATTTCCAACAGAAACAGTGTATGGACTTGGGGGAAACGCTTTAAGTTCAAAAGCAGCAAAAAAAATTTATAAAGCTAAAGGTCGTCCATCAGATAACCCTTTAATTGTTCATGTTGCAGATAAATCTCAAGTGAAAAATTTTGTAAAAAATATAAATGATTTGGAACATAAATTAATGGATTTATATTGGCCGGGACCTTTAACGATAGTATTTGAAAAAAAAGATATTATACCTTATGAAACATCAGGTGGGCTTGATACAGTAGCTATAAGATGTCCAGATAACAATGCAACAAGAGCATTAATTCGTGCAGCGAAAGTTCCGTTGGCAGGTCCAAGTGCAAATATATCGACTAGACCGAGTCCTACATATGCAAAAAGCGTTTTGAACGATTTAGACGGTAGAATAAATGCGGTAATAGATAACGGTGACAGTAAGATAGGTTTGGAATCTACTATTGTTGCGGTAAATGAAGGAAAAATAATAATTTATCGTCCCGGTGCAATTACTCAAGAAATGTTATCGGAATTAGCACCAACTTCTTTAGATACGGCATTAAAAAAGAGTAATGAAAAACCGAAAGCTCCCGGAATGAAATATAGACATTATGCACCGTCGGCTCCATTGGAAATTTATGTAGGAAATGAGAATAAAGTTGAAGAATCTATACTTGAAGTTTCAAATGAAAATGATAAAATATATGGATTTTTTGTAAGTAAAGAAACAGCAGAAAAGTTACCGAAAAACAGTATAGTATTTTGCTGGGGTAAACGTTCCGATAAAAAAAGCATGGCAAGAAATTTGTTTAAAGGACTGTTGTTTTTCAATTCCCAAAAAATTGATCAAATCATTGGAGAAGGTACAGATAATAAAGGAATTGGTATGGCAATTATGAACAGATTGAAAAAAGCTTCAGGTCAGCATATTGTTTTTGTAGAGAAATAGAAGTATTATATAGTCAGAAACATTAATTTTTTATAAAAATATAAAGAGGTGAATGCATTTATGAAAATTGCCATAGCCGGAGATCATGGGGGATTTTTATTAAAGAATGAATTAATCAAGCATTTACAAGAATTAAAAATACCCTATATTGATTGTGGAACTGATTCTCAAGAATCTTGTGATTATCCTGATTATGCAGAGAAAGCATGTAAACTTGTATTATCAGGGGAAGTTACTTACGCCGTATTGATTTGCGGTACAGGAATAGGAATGTCAATTACAGCAAATAAAATTAATGGAATCAGAGCTGCATTGTGCAGTGATGAATTTTCAGCGCATTTTACGAGAGCACATAATGATGCAAATGTATTGGCATTAGGAGCAAGAGTAATAGGTCCCGGATTGGCAGTAAGTATTTTAGACGCATTTATAAATTCAAAGTTTGAAGGTGGTCGACATGAAAGGCGTCTTGAAAAAATCAGACAAATAGAAAGGAGCCATAATCATGTATGAAGAATTAAAAAAACAAAGTTTAGCTGCTTTTGAAGAACTTTGTCAAGTATCAAATTTTAAGAAAGGTAATTTGATAGTTATAGGTGGTTCATCCAGCGAAATACGAGGAGGAAGAATCGGTAAAGACAGTTCTTTTGAAATAGGCACCGCAGTTGTATCAACTTTGATGAAAGCGGCGGAAGAAAAAGGTTTATTGCTTGCTTTTCAGTGTTGTGAACACTTAAATCGCTCATTAATTGTAGAAAGAAAAACAGCTGAAAAATATAATTTGGAAGAAGTTTCAGTAGTTCCGTGGCTTCATGCCGGTGGAGCATTTTCTACAAATGCATATGAAATGTTTGAAGATCCTGTTGCAGTTATGAGTGTTAAAGCTCATGGAGGATTGGACATAGGATTGACAATGATAGGAATGCATTTAAAACGTGTCGCAGTTCCGATAAGATTGAAAAATAATAAAATCGGTGAAGCATTGGTTTGCGGTGCAAGAACAAGACCTATGCTTGTGGGTGGAGAACGTGCAAGATATACCAAACAATAACTGATTTAAAATAAAATGATCTCGAGTAAAATTTTCGAGGTCATTTTATTTTTGAGTAAGTTTTTAATTTAATGATATGATATACTGTTACTATCTTATTTACTATAAATTACAATTTATTAAGAAAGGATACTTTTATATATGGAAAATTTAAAAAAATTAGATTCTGAAATTTTTTTCAGTATAAAAGAAGAATTAACACGCCAACGTGATAAATTGGAAATGATTGCTTCTGAAAATTTTGTAAGTGAAGCTGTTTTGGAGGCACAAGGAAGTATTCTTACTAATAAATATGCTGAAGGATATCCGGGAAAACGTTATTATGGCGGATGTGAATATGTAGATAAAGTAGAACAACTTGCAATTAATAGAGTAAAAACAATATTTAATGCAGAACATGCAAACGTTCAACCGCATTCAGGGTCACAAGCAAATTTTGCTGTTTATTATGCTATGCTTAATCCCGGGGATACGATTATGGGAATGAATTTAAATGACGGTGGACATTTAACTCATGGTAGTCCTGTTAATATTTCCGGAAAATATTTTAATGTTATTCCATATGGAGTACGTAAAGATGACGAATTAATTGATTATGATGCTTTGGAAAAAACTGCTAAAGATGTAAATCCTAAACTTATCATAGGTGGAACAAGTGCATATTCAAGAATAATAGATTTTGAAAGAATTTCATATATTGCAAAATCTGTAAATGCTTTATTTATGGTGGATATGGCACATTTCGCAGGTTTGGTTGCAGGAGATGAATATCCTAATCCTATGAAATGGGCTGATATTGTAACGACTACAACTCATAAAACTCTTAGAGGGCCTCGAGGTGGAGTAATATTGTGTAAGGGAAAATATGCAAAACTTATAGATAAAGCTGTATTTCCGGGGATGCAAGGCGGACCGTTGATGCATGTTATAGCAGCTAAGGCGGTAGCATTCGGTGAAGCAATGCAAGATGATTTTAAAGTTTATGCAAAAAAAGTAAAATTAAATGAAAAAGCTTTATCTGACACATTACAAAAAAATGGAATAAGAGTAGTTTCCGGCGGAACGGACACACATGTTCTCTTGGCAGATTTGACATCGCTTGGTATTACTGGTAAAGAAGCACAAAATATTTTAGATGAAATTGGAATTACATGCAATAAAAATACAATTCCTTTTGAAACTTTAAGTCCTTTTGTTACAAGTGGAATACGATTAGGTTCCGCAGCACTTACTACAAGGGGGTTAAATGAAAAAGATTTTATTGAAATTGCAGATATTATATCTGTATCTTTAAAAAATTCTGAAAATGAAGAAAAACAATCTGAATGTAAAAAACGTGTAAAAAAATTGTGTGAGAAATATCCTATGTATGAAAAATTATAAAATAAAGGTAAATGAATTATTTTATTCATTTACCTTATTTCTTTACAAAAATTGATATATAGTCTATAATTACCTTGAAAGCGATGAATGAGAATATCTTTTTGAAAGTTTTAAGAGAGCAAATGTTTGGTGAGAATTTGTATCCGTAAAAAAGAGATCCGCTCAGGAGCAGTCGGTGAAGAATCGAACGAGTGATTTCGTTATAAAATCAATGAGGGAAATTTATTAAATTTCCGAATATGGGTGGCACCGCGATAACTTCGTCCCAATGAGGCGAGGTTTTTTTGTTTGCAAAAGGAGATTAAAATGCTTGATTTGAAATTTATAAGAGAAAATTTTGACCTTGTAAAGGAAAATTTGATAAATCGAAATAATAATTTTGATTTAAATAAAGTTTTGGAACTTGACCGAAAGAGACGTGAATTATTGCAAGAAACCGAAAAATTAAAAAGTAGAAGAAATATAGAAAGTAAAAATATTGCAATAGCTAAGAAGAAAGGTGAAGATGCATCTGCAGCTATTGCAGAAATGCGTAAAGTAGGTAATCAAATTTCTGCAATAGATATAGATTTAAATAAAATCGAAAAAGAATTACATAACCTATTACTTCATATTCCTAATATTGTAGATGAATCGGTACCGGTAGGTAAAGATGATAGTGAAAATCCTGAAATAAGACGTTGGGGTGTTCCGCGCAAATTTGATTTTCCTATAAAAGCACACTATGAATTGGGTGAATCACTTAAGATGCTGGATTTTGAACGTGCAGGGAAAGTTTCAGGAGCAAGATTTACTTTTTATATAGATGCAATAGCTAAATTAGAACGAGCAGTTTATAATTTCATGTTGGATCTTCATACTGTAGAAGGTACATTTACAGAAGTTATTCCTCCGTATATTATTAATGAATCTTCAATGCAAGGTACAGGACAACTTCCGAAATTTGCGGAAGATATGTATAAAGTTGAAGGGGAAACAATGTATATGACACCTACAGCAGAAGTACCTTTAACTAACTATTTTGCAGGTGAAATTTTAGATGAAAGTATACTTCCTGTGCATTTTACTGCACTTACACCGTGTTTTAGAAAAGAAGCAGGATCTGCCGGAAAAGATACACGTGGATTAATTCGTCAACATCAATTCCAAAAAGTTGAAATGGTTAAATATTGTAAACCTGAAGACAGCAAAGATGAATTGGAGTCTTTAACAAATGAAGCTGAAAAAGTTTTACAAGAATTAAATTTACCATATAGAGTAGTATGTTTATGTACCGGAGATATAGGATTCTCAGCATCAAAAACTTATGACGTTGAAGTTTGGATGCCGGCACAAAATAAATATAGAGAAATATCGTCTTGCTCAAATTGTTTGGATTTCCAAGCCAGACGTGCCAATATTCGTTTCCGCAGATGTAAAGGAGCCAAGCCGGAGTTTGTACATACATTAAACGGATCCGGACTTGCTGTAGGAAGAACTGTTGCTGCAATAATGGAAAATTATCAAAATGAAGACGGTTCAATTACCGTTCCGGAAAAACTTCGTCCTTATATGAAAAATATTAAAGTAATCAGTGCATTAAAGGGTTACAAAAGTTCAAACATTAAATAAATAATCTAATTATATCAGACCTCTGAATTTCGATTTAATATGTAATTTTCGGGGGTCATTTTTTTAGAATATAATCAAACGTACTAATTATAATTACTTTGTAGTTTGAAACTTATAAATATAGTATAATTAGAGTAATAAAAAGTATGTTTGGAGGGTTAATGCATAAAATACAAATATTTTTACTTACAGTGTTATTAACAAGTATTTTATTTCCCATGAAAATACTTGCTTTTTCAGGTAATGATTATATTTTTACAAATAATTTTATAATGGAAATAACACTTGTTTCAGTAATTTTTATATCTATTTTTGCTGAGATAAAAACAGCGGGATTTTCAGGTGCCGGTATTGTTGCAATTATTTCGGGAAGTATATTGTTTTTTATACATGGAAGCGAACTACTTTACATGTGGGATATATTACTGTTTTTTTCGGGAATAATTTTATTATTTTGTGATTTATTAATTTTTTTTACCGGTGCGATTTCAATGGCAGGTATTTTGTGCATATGTATGGGATTATATATAAATTTAGGAGCAAATTTATATGCGTTTTATATAGTCTTTGCCGGCTTTGCATTTTCGATTATTGTTGCATACATTCTTTTAAAGAGAATGTCAAAAAGTATTTTATGGGATAAACTTTCACAAAAGGTAATTTTAAGTTCATCCAAAGGATATAAATCATCATCGTTGGATTTGAATAAATATATAGGCAAGCAAGGAATAACCGCTACTGTTTTAAGGCCGACAGGAAAAGTAAAAATTGATAAAGTTATATTTGATGCTATATCTGACGGTGATTTTATTGAAGTCAATAAAAAAATAACGGTAATAAATATTAATGGCAGCCAAGTTGTTGTAAGATTAGATAATTTTTAAAGGAGGGCATATATGGAAATATTTTTAGTACCCGGAATAGGTTTTGTATTTTTTGTATTTTTTATAGTTGTATTTTTAAATTTTATACCTTTGGGGTTGTGGATTTCAGCATTATCATCAAGAGTTTCAATTTCATTGTTTGATCTTGTAGGAATGAGATTAAGACGTGTACAACCTCGCATGATTGTTTTACCGCTTATAAAAGGGACAAAAGCCGGATTGAATTTAAATGTAAATCAATTGGAAGCACATTATTTGGCAGGAGGAAATGTTGATAATGTTGTTGATGCATTAATTGCCGCTCATAGAGCACAAATTTTATTATCATTTGAACAAGCGGCTGCAATTGATTTGGCAGGTAGAAATGTATTGGAAGCTGTTCAAATGAGTGTAAATCCGAAAGTTATCGAAACGCCCACAATATCTGCAGTAGCGAAAAACGGTATTGAATTGAAAGTGCGTGCAAGAGTAACTGTACGTGCAAATATAGACAGATTGGTTGGGGGTGCAGGTGAAGCTACAATTATTGCTCGTGTAGGGGAAGGTATAGTAACTACGGTGGGATCATCTGAAAAGCATACTGATGTGTTGGAAAATCCGGATCATATTTCAAGGACCGTTTTAGGGAAAGGGTTAGATTCCGGAACAGCATTTGAAATACTTTCTATTGATATAGCTGATGTGGATGTAGGAAGAAATATAGGAGCACAATTACAAACAGATCAAGCGGAAGCCGACAAGCAAATTGCACAAGCGAGAGCGGAAGAAAGACGTGCGATGGCTGTTGCTAAAGAACAAGAAATGCGTGCATATACACAAGAAATGCAAGCAAAAGTAGTAGAATCTCAAGCGGACGTTCCTCGTGCATTATCTGAAGCACTTAGAAAAGGTAATTTGGGAGTAATGGATTATTATAATTTAAAAAATATTAATGCAGATACAAAAATGCGTAATACAATTGCTGAAAATGATACAACTCATGATTTATTATAAGGGTGAAATGTATGTCGACTGAAATGGTTATAGCAATTTTTATATGGTTAGCATTTGTTTTTGTAAATGTATATATTAAAAAAAATAAAAATTCAGAAAACAAAGAAAAAGAATCATATGAAATTAAAAATTATGGGAAAAATTATGATTATGAAAAAGTAAGGAACATTATAAAAAAATCGTGGGATAAAACTTCAGAACAAAAACAAGAAGAAAAACAAAAAGAAAAAAATATTTATAATTTTGCAGAAAAAGATAAATTTAAAGAAGAAAAAAGAAATTATGTGAATTTGCGGATTTTAAATAACAATGAAATAAATTCACATAAGAATAAAAAAATAAATTTGAAGAAATGGATTGTTTATGACAGCATTTTCAATGAACCAAGAAGTAAACGACCTTTTATTGCACAAAAAAGAGTTGAAAGATAAAAATGGAAAATTTATATGAAGTGTTTAAAACCTGTATAGTGATTCGTCAAATGTATAGAAAAAAATCTGTAAGGATAGTTGCTTCATTGTTTTATTCAGTTGTTTCGGCTTATTGTATAAACTATATATATAATAATTATCAACATAATTATTATGTTGAATTAATTATTGTATTAATATCATTATGGAGAATATGTATATTAAATCTTCCGATTGTATTATTTTGTGAAAATGTATTATTTATTATGCCTTCTAATGAAAATTGGAAAATTTTACCTAAATATGAAAAGCTTTCATATAATGAAATTGCAGGTGTATCTGTTTCTTGGAAAGATTTGTATTTAGGTAAACGAATAGATGGAGGGGTAGTTAAATTTTCTGTTTTGTTAAATTATTTATCAGCAAAAGACAAGCAAAAATTTCAAAAAAATATTGAAAAAGAGATTAGGGAAAATAATTAATTTATGTTAACTAACATTGATTTTTTAATTAAATATGTGCTAGTATAAAAATGCATAAAGTTGAGGTGAAATTAATGGCAACACAAATTACTATTACTATAGAAGAAGAGTTGGGAGATTTGTCAATCGGCTCAAATGGATGGAAAAAGCAGTTAACTTATACGAGTTGGAATGAACGTGAACCCAAATTTGATATTAGATCATGGGATGAAAATCATGAGAAGATGACAAAAGGTATAACGTTGACAAAGGAAGAATTGTTAAATTTAAAAGAAATTTTAAATAATTTGGATTTTGACAAATATTAAAAAAGTCGCCTGATGGCGATTTTTTTAATTGCAAAATAGAAGAAAAAATAATAATGTGCTATTATTTATAAGAAAGATTATTGATATTCAGGAGATAAACACAAATGAAAAAACAATGTATTATTGCAGTTTTTGTTACAGCACTTGTGTTTGGCACAGGGTATATAGGAAATTCTGCTTATAAAATTGGTAATAGCGGTGAAATTGTAAAATTAATTCAAAGAAAATTAGTTAAACAAGGTATAAAAATTGAAATTGACGGAAAATATGGAAAAGATACTGAAAATGCTGTGAGAATTTTTCAGAAAAGAAAAAAATTAAAAGTAGACGGAATAATAGGAGAAGAAACATATTTTGCTCTTGTAGGAAAGCATATACCGAATAAAAAAAATATAAAAAATAAGCATACGAATAAGAATGTTTTTCATAATACTGAAAATATATACGGGATTGATGATCACATCGTAAGGTGGAAAGAGGCCGGTGTTTTAAAAGGTAAAGTAAAAAATATAACTGAAGAAGCTAAACGGTATATAGGTGTTCCATATAGATTTGGAGGTATTACTCCGGAAGGTTTTGATTGCTCAGGCTTTATTCAGTATGTATTTAATCGTCAAGGTATTGATTTACCCAGATCTGCAGATGAACAATTTGAAAGGGGTAATAAAATTAATATAAATTCTTTGAGACCGGGAGATTTGGTATTTTTTAATACTTATGATGAAGGTGTATCTCATTCAGGAATTTATATCGGTTCGGGAGATTTTATAAGTGCAACTACCAGTCAAGGTATAGCTATTGCAACTATGAAAAACGGATATTGGCATGACAGATATATAGGCGCGTCCAGAGTTTTATAAAAGAAGGTTAATAACCTTCTTTTATAATTTTCAAAAATTAAATATGAAACTGTTAAATCTGATATTAAGTTTCAGTGAATTTATATAGCTGATTTTACTTGTTATAAACGGTAAGTATGAAGTATAATAATAAGATAATAATCTGTCTTACAGGGGGAAAAATAATGAAAGGTAACGACATTCGAGAAGCATATCTTTCTTTTTTTGAAGAAAAAAAGAATCATTTACGTTTAAAAAGTTTTCCATTGATTCCTAAGGATGATCCTAGTTTACTGTTGATAGGTGCAGGAATGGCTCCTATGAAACCTTATTTTACAGGTAAAGTTGAACCACCATGTCATAGAATAACAACAAGTCAAAAATGTATAAGAACAGGTGATATAGAAAATGTAGGACGTACTGCAAGGCATCATACGTTTTTTGAAATGTTGGGTAACTTCTCTTTTGGAGATTATTTTAAAAAAGAAGCTATTGAGTGGGCTTGGGAATTTTTAACGGAAGTTCTTAAGATGGATAAAGAACGTTTATATGTAACAATTTTCCCGGATGACCAAGATGCATATAATTATTGGCATAAAAATATGGGAGTTGCGGAAAATCATATTTACAGACTTGAAGATAATTTTTGGGAAATAGGAGAAGGTCCTTGCGGTCCTGATTCTGAAATATTTTTCGATCAGGGTGAATCTTTCGGAACAGATCCTGCAAATCAAATGGGTGGAGACGGAGATCGTTTCCTTGAAATTTGGAATTTGGTGTTCAGTCAATTTGATAGACAAAAAGACGGAACATATTTACCGCTTGCAAAGAAGAATATAGATACAGGTGCAGGTTTGGAGCGATTAGCTGCAGTAATGCAACAAAAGAAAAACAATTTTGAATCCGATTTGTTTTTCCCTATTATTTCAGAAGCTTCAAAATTGTCCGGTGCAGTATATGGTGTTAAAGAATCAGATGACGTTGCTTTAAAAGTTATATCTGATCATGCAAGAGCAATAACAAATATGATTTCCGACGGTGTACTTCCTTCAAATGAAGGTCGCGGATATGTATTGCGCAGAGTATTACGCAGGGCCATACGTTTCGGTAAATTAATAGGAATTGAAAAACAGTTTATGGGACGTATGGTAGATGTAGTAGTGGATATGATGAAACCTGAGTATCCTGAATTGTATGAAAAGAGAGATTTTATAAAGAAAGTTGCAAGTGTAGAAGAAGAACGTTTCCAGTCGACATTAAATGCAGGCACTGAACTTTTATCAGAAATGATTGAAGACAGTAAGAAAAAACATATAAATAAGCTTTCAGGAGAATATGTATTTAAACTCTATGATACTTATGGATTCCCTTGGGAATTGACTGATGAAATTGCTAAGGAAGAAGGTATGAGTATTGATAAAGAAGGTTTTATAATATCAATGAATAAGCAGAAAGAAAGAGCAAGAAATGCAAGAGTAAAAATTTCTGCAAAAGTACTTACGCCTGATACGACTAAATTGGATGCTAAGAATCTCACCGTAAAAGATGAAGATGTAGATACAACTATTGTGATGCTCGGTAAAAATGGCGAAGAAATAGTATCTGCTACTGATGGCGAGGATTTAGTTGTAATTTTGAAAAATAACCCTTTCCATGCTGAAGGCGGCGGACAAATGGGAGATATCGGTATTCTGCGTAATTCTTCCGGTGTTTTTGAAGTTCACAACACAAAAAAATTACCTGATGGAATTGTATATCTTATAGGAACCATTACGGAAGGTAAAATTTCGGTAAATGATGTGGTTGAAGTTAAAGTAGACAGAGTTCGTAGAGCTGCTTTGGCAAAAAATCATACAGGTACACATTTATTGCATGCTGCATTAAGACAAGTATTAGGTAAACAAGCTACTCAAGCGGGTTCTTTGGTGGCACCGGACCATTTGCGTTTTGATTTTACTTGGAATGAACCTCTTACTGCAAAACAAATTAATGATGTAGAAAAACTTGTAAATGAGAAAATTTTGGAATCGCTTACTTTAACTACAAAAGAAGTTCCTTTGGAAGAAGCAAGGAAAGCGGGAGCTTTGGCTTTATTCGGTGAAAAATACGGTAAAATTGTACGTATGGTAAGAATTGGAGATTTCAGTTTGGAATTATGTGGAGGCAGTCACACGCATACTACAGGCGAAGTAGGATCATTTAGAATTATAAGCGAAAGCGGTATAGGATCTGGCCTTAGAAGAATTGTGGCACTTACCGGAATATCAGCATATGAAGCAATGGTAAATGATCGTAAATTGATAGAAAATTCAGCTGTTTTATTAAAATGTAAAAAAGAAGAAATTTTAAATAAAATTGATAAACTCAATGGAGATTTGAAAAAAGCTGAACATGATATTATTAAATTAAAGAACGAACAGGCAAAAGGTGAATTATCAAGTTTGATGAGTGATATAAAAAATAAGAATGGCATATCATTCTTTGCATCTACGGCACATGCTGATAATATTAATGAACTTAGAAAAATAGCAGATATGATTAAAGATAAATTACCCAAAGGTGCCTTTGTTTTGAGTTCGGTATCAAACGGAAAAGTAAATTTTGTAGGTATGGCATCTAAGGAGGCTGTAGAAGCAGGAATTCACATGGGTAAAGTTGTTTCTCAAGTAGCAAAAATATGTAATGGCGGTGGCGGTGGAAAGCCTACAGTGGCTCAAGCCGGCGGTAAAGATATTTCAAAAGTTGAAGATGCAATTAAAGAAAGTGAAAAAATTATTGAATCGATGATTAAGTAAAGGAGGGATGCAAATGTCAGTATCAGATCAAACAATACTCTTTAGTAAAGGTGCTGAAGAAGGGGAAAATGTTAAGGCAACTATGGTTTTAAAAGAGGTATATAGTGCTCTTAAAGACGCCGGACATAATCCTGCAGTTCAACTTGTAGGATACTTGGTATCGGGAGAACCTACATATATAACAAGCAGACATGATGCACGTAAACTTATTTCAGGTATAGAAAGAGATGAACTGGTTGAAGAGTTGGTTCGTTATTATGTAAAACATAAAGGTTTATAAAATGCGTATTATGGCGTTAGATGTGGGTTCGCATACAATAGGTGTAGCTATAAGTGACCTGATGGGATGGACAGCACAGGGATTGGAAACTATTAGGCACAGTACGCGTGAAAAAGATTTTGAAAGACTTAAAACTATAATTGACAGCTATGATGTAAAAGAAATTGTAGTGGGAATGCCGTTAAATATGAACGGTACAAAAGGTATACGTGCAGAACTCACAGAAGATTTTGTAAAAGATTTGAAAAGTGCATTCCCCAATATACCATGCGCATTTTGGGATGAACGATTAACAACAGTTATGGCACAGAAAACATTAATATCTGCAGACATGAGTAGAAAAAAGAGAAAAAAAGTCATTGATAAATTAGCGGCTACAGTAATTTTAGAAGGATATTTAAGACATTTGGAATTCAAGAGAAAGGGAAATGATGGATAAAAAAATACAAGAAGAATCTGTTATTGTTACAATTGTAGGACCTGACAATGAAGAAAAAGATTATGTTCAAGAAACGGTAATACCTTTCATGGGGAAAAAGTTTGCAATTTTAGTTGCTATTCCGGAAACTGAAGACGGTAATGAAGAACTTGATATGATTCTTGCAAGAATGGATGAAGATGAATTTGGAGAAATTGAGTATCTTCCTCCAACAGACGAAGAATACGATGCGGTGATAAGTATTTACGATGCTATGTAAGTGTATACTGATCTCAAAATTGGATTTTAAATTCAAAATTTGGGATCAGTTTTAAATTTGTAAAAATTATTAAATATATTGATATGAAGTGTATGATAATATATAAATATAAACAATTTCGTAGGAGGAAGTATGAGAAAACATTTTTCTTTTCTTCATTGTGCAGATTTACATCTAGGTGAACCATTTGCCGGAATATGTCCTGAAATGTCAGGACCGTGGACATCTGCCATAAATAAAGCTACATTCAAATCTTTTGAAAAAATAATAGATGTTGCTATTGAATCACGTGTAGACGCTATTCTTATATCAGGAGATATTTATAATAGTGAAAATCATAGTTTAGCTGCACAAATGGCATTTGCAAGAGAATTATATCGTGCAGCACAGGTGGGTATACATACGTTTGTAGTTCACGGAAATCACGATCCGAAAGAAGCATGGAGAGCAGATATACCTTTACCTGAATCTGTACATGTATTTTCATCTGATGATGTAGAATCTGTAATCTTAAAAAAAGACGGAGAAGATGTTGCTGCAATATACGGAATGAGTTTTAAAACAAAACATATAACTGAAAATCTTTCACTAAAATTTAAAAATAAAAACAAAAACTTGTTTTCTATCGGAATGTTACATACAGATGTAGGCAAATCTGAAGGTGTATATGCACCTTGTACAATAAATGATTTAAAAAAAAGTGGAATGGACTATTGGGCTTTAGGACATATACACAAAAGAAAAATAATTTCTGAAAAACCTTACATTATATATCCCGGTAATATACAAGGCCTTGATATAACGGAAACAGGCGCAAAAGGGTGCTATATAGTAGATGTAGGAGCTTTTGGCACTGTAACACCGAAGTTTGTTGAAACTGATGCTTTAAGATGGGTAGATTTAACAATAGATATATCAGAATTCAATCAAACTGAAGATTTATTAAATGAAATAACAAAAAGAAGATTATTACTTAGAGAACAAACGGGTAGACCAAACATAATACGTTTAATTTTTACGGGAAGAGGTATCTTACATAAAGCAGTTTCATCAAAAGACGGGCAAGAATATATATTGCACATGCTAAACGATAAAGAACGTTTTCGTCATATATTTTCATATTTTGCGAGAATAGATGATTATACAAACATATCTATAGATTTGGAAGAACGTAGAAATTTACCTGATATAGTAGGAAATTATTTATCGGCTTATGATGAAATTAAAATGACGAATAAAGAAGATAAAATAAAAATTTTAAATGATATGTTAAATAAATCACCTGAATTTGAAAAGTTAAAAAAATCAATATATAAAATAGATGAAAAGTTATTAATTCGCGCTTTTGAACGAGCTGAAATTGCAGGTGTCGAAATGCTTGCGGAGGAAGAAAATGAAAATAACTGAACTGCAATTAGAAAAATATGGGATATATAAAGATATTTTATGGAAACCGGCCGTTAATGAACTCAATGTAATTATGGGTGCTAATGAAAGCGGAAAAACAACTTTACTTAGATTTATAAGAGATATGATATTCGGTTACAATCGTGGAAAATGGCAAGGTAAATCTGGAAATATGTCTTTTATAAGGGACAACGGTGATAAATATCGAGTATATAGAACAGAAAAAGAAAAGTGGTTTTTAGATTCGGAAATGAAAAAAAACGAAGATGAATTACCGCTTCTATGGTGGCATGGTTTAAACAGAAAAATGTATGAAAATATATTTGCAATCGGATTGGAAGATTTGCAAGGTGCAACATTTTTAAGTGATAATGCCGTAAGAAGCAGATTTTTTATGTTGCAAGGTGGAGATAAAATATCAAATGTAAAAAAAATAGTTAAAGAAGAAATGGAAAATATTTTTATATCATCTCCTCAAGGAAAAAGAAAAATAAATTCTCTTTTAAATAAACTGCATGAAACTGAAGAAGAACTGGACAAATTATCTTTACAAGAAAAAGATTTTTCAGATTTGCAAAAAAAGCAAGAATTGTTAAATGGTGAGATAAGTGAACTGAAGAATAAGTTGGAATATCAAAAAAAAGAAAGTAAAAAACTTGAAAAAAGACTTGGTGCTTGGGAATATTATAAAAGAGTAAAAGCACTTAAAAAACAAATAGATTTAAGTGAAAAAGTAAAAGTATTTCCATCAAATGGTAAAGAACAATGGAATCGTTTGATGAATGATATGAAAGTAATACATGAACAACAAGAAGCTTTGAAAGTTAAATTATCTGAGTATAAACCATATAAAAAAGAAGAAATAGTTCCATTAGTAAATCTTCAAGATAAACTTGAAAAATTATATATAAATCTTGGACAATGGCAGCAAACAATTAATGATGCAGAAGAATTGAAAAATCAAAAATCTGAATGGAAAATTCAATTTATGCATCTAGGATATGATCTTTCTTTATGGGACACAATGTTAAATCCGGAAAAAATAAATACGAACGTAGATTGGGAAGAAGGCAGAAGAATTTCACAGAGCGTAATTGTAAGAGATAATGAATTACATTTTTGGAAACAGCGTGAACCCGAAGTGGAAACAATTGAACCATTGGAACCTGTAGATACGGAAATTATTACGGAAGAAGATTGGAAAAATTTTGAAAATAAAGCAAATAAAATAGAGACATTTGTTGATCGGAAAAAAATTATTAAAGATGATTTACAAACATTAAACGAAGAAAAAGAACATAAATTTACAATATGGTTTTGGATAGGTACAGTATTATTATTGTTTGCAATTTTGAGCTTAGCTGCTTTTTATACATCATTTATAGGAGTATTTTCAATATATATTGCAATAATATGTATTATTTGTTCAGGCGCAGCATTTATTGTTAACAGAAAAAAATCACATTCAAAGAGGAATAAACAAGATAAATTTAATAAAGAATTATTGGATGTAGAAGAAAAAATAAAAATATTGGGAAGTGAATTTCCGGGGAAAATACCTGAGTCTGAAGAAGATATGATTGCATTTCATAACATGATGCAAGAAAAACGTGCGGATTTTTATAAAAACCAATTAAAAAGACAAGCAAATTTATGGAAAAAAGAAACAATAAAAAAACAAGAACTTGAATATAATAAATGGATTGAAGAAGGCAAGGAACTGAAAGAATTAGATGAAGAAATTCATAAAGATTGGAAAGCATGGCTTTTAAAATATAATTTACCTGAATGTAAAGCTGATGATCTTTCAAAACTACAAGAACAATGGCAGAAAATTTATTCAATACAAGGTAAAGGTAAAATACTTGATGTTAAAATAGAACAAATTGAACAAAAATTATCTGAATTTAAAGAACGAGCTGCTGTCATTATTAAAGCAACAGGAAAATCATGTGAAGTAAGTCCGGCTGAAATTTTACAAATTTATGAAGAAAACAGAAGATGCAATTTAGAATGGCAAAGCGTTTTTGAAAGAAACAAGCAGCATTTATCCTATAAAAATGAACTTGAAAAATTAAATGAAAAATGGAATAAATGCCAAGAAAGTATGCAATCTTTATTTAAACTCGTAAATGCAGAGAATGCTGAAGAATTTGCTGCAAGAGTAAATGCATATGAAAAACAAGATCAGATTATGAAAGAGTGGAATGCGGTAAGACAAGATTTACGTTTATATGCAGGCAGTGAAGAAGAATTTAATAAATTATGGGGCTTTTTGGAAAAAGATGAATATGAGAAATGGATGAAAGAGTATAAACTTCTTGAAGAATCAACTAAAAAAGGCAATGAAAAACTTGGAAATATGCAAATGCAAGCAGGTGCTGTTGAAAATGAAATATTTAGGTTAGCCGAAGACGAATCAATGACAACCAAATTGCAAGAGAAAAAAGAAATAGAATCTAAGATATTACATTTGCTGGAAGAATGGATAACATATTTTTATATAGATAAAATACTTGAAATTGCACAAAAAAAATATGAAACAGGTAAGCAACCTAAAGTAATGGAACAAGCAAATTTATTTTTAAACTCTATGACAAGAGGTAAATATTCAATTTTATTGGATGATAAAGGAAAATCTATAAAAATTATTGATTATAAAAATCAAATAAAAGAGTCAAAAATATGGTCATCAGGTACAGGAGATCAAGTATATTTGGCTATTCGCCTTGCTTTGGCATTAGCGTTTGGAGAACAAGTTGAATCACTGCCTATCGTTCTTGATGATATATTTGTAAGATTTGATGAAGAGCGACAAAAGGAAACTTTAAAATTTTTAATGGAACTCGGCAAAAAACAGCAAATATTTTTATTTACATGTCATAAACAAACTATGCGTATAGCAGAAGAAATAGGAAGGGGGCGTAATTCCGGATTGTTTACATATATTAATTCCGGTGTTATAAATTAAAAACATTATTTAAAAATATAGTTTCAAGTTTATATAATAAAAATTGGAGTAAAAATATTTTCTTTACCCCAATTTTATTTACAAAATAAAACTCCGATAACATGGTTTGAACAAAGTTATCGGAGTTTTACTTTACAGAAATATCACAACTATGAAATATAACTTTTAAAAAAGCTGTAATTACTTCCGGATCAAATAAAATACCTGAACCGCTGAATATCATTTGTGAAACTTCAGCTTTTGTTTTTTGTTTAAAATCCGCCGAGCTATAAATATTTGAATCAAAATAACTTGCAACGGCTATTATTCGTGCACCGAGCGGAATATTAACATTCTTTAAATGTTTAGGATAACCGGTACCGTCCCATCGTTCATGATGAGAACGTATATAAGGCAGAAGATCCTGACAACCCGGACACGATTCAAGCATGTTTGCACCTAATTCAGGATATTTTTTATAAAGAGAAAGCTCTCTTCTGCTTAAATAAGGTGCTTTGTTCAATATTTGATTCGGCAGTGCCAAATATCCAATTTTATGTAAAAATGCCGCATATCTTATTAATGTGATTTCATTTGCAGGTAGTCTCATATATATTGCCGTAGCTCCGGCATAATTTGAAACACGCACTGAATGAGCATATAAATCAGGTGATTTCAGTCGCAATAAATCACTAAAATAAGACGTTACGGTATCAAGAGCTTCCTGTATATTTTTAAAAGCTGAGGAAGATTGAAATAATGACGAACTATGCATTGTAACATCCTTAGTTAATAAAAAAATGTATTTAAAATCTGTTTTTATTTTATATAAAAACAGATTTATAGTCAAAGTTTTTTTTATGATATATCAAAATTATATAGTTGAAAAATTTTATAGTATTTTTATTTAAATATATATTAGATTATATTATTAAATATGTATCGAAATTATTATATGTTATAATATTCGACATGGAGGATATTAAGATGAAAATATCTATTACATATTTGTATCATAGCGGATTTATAGTAGAAACTTCGGAATGTATAATGGTATTTGATTATCATAAAGATAAAAACAATATTTTGGATAATATGATTAAAGAAAACAATAAGGATTTGTATTTTTTTGTAAGTCATAAGCATTCAGATCATTTTAATTTTGAAATTGCAAAGTATTCTGCCCGAGCAAAATTATATTTTTTACATTCAGAATGCAAATTGTTTAATGTAGATAAATCTAAAATTGTAAGTATGAGTGTATTTGACAGTTTTGAAAATGATTTATTTAAAATCAAGATGTACGGATCTACAGATATAGGTGGTTCATATTTTGTAAAATTAAAAAATTGCAGTTTATTTCATGCCGGAGATCTTAATTGGTGGCATTGGGCAAGTGAAAACAATTTTTATAATACTAAAGCAAGAGAGAATTTTTTTGAAGAAATAAAAAATATATCTCAAAATGAAAAAGAAGTAGATTTTGCATTCTTTCCCGTAGACTCAAGACTTGAAATAGCAAGTGAATGGGGAATTAAATATTTTTTAGATCAAATTAAAGTGAAGCATTTAGTCATACCTATGCATATGTCTGGTAAAAAATGGATTCCATCCTATGAATTCAAGTGGAAATATAAAAATATGAATGTTTGGATTCCTTCTAAAGAAGGAGATTTATATAAAGGAGAATAGTATGTCTAATACATGGGTATTTATTATGGCAGTTATGATTTTGGGAAATTTTATTTTGCAAATGTTACCTGCAAGTGTTTTTATTCCCGGAGTTATAATTGTTCATTTATTAATATTGCTTTTTTCTTATATTCTGTTAAAAAGAGATAAGTTTAGTGATATAAGAGCAAATATGCTTTTTATTTTCGGACTTACGGTTATAAATATTTTAGTTGATTTAAATATTATGTCACAATCTTTGTCGTGGATAGCATTCGGTGCGTTGCTTATGTGGTCAATGCTTGGTGGAGGAAGTTCCAAAAACGATTAGTTAAATACAATAAAGCTGTTTTGCATATTAATGCTGGATATTGTATTTATTTATCTTGACAATAAAATATAAAAATTTTAGAATTAAAGATGGCGTTTTGTCTATAGTAAATGATATGAATATTGAAATTATATGAATAGAGAGGTGAACTGGTTGAATATTGATGAAGTATTACTTATTATTATCATCGGTTGTGTAATTGCTGCTTTTGTAGGGGCAATTATAGGATATATATTGAGAAAACATTTGGCAGAGGCCAAAATAGGCTCTGCTGAAGAAAAAGCTAAACAAATATCTGAAGATGCAAAGAAAATGTTGTCTTCTGCAGTACATGATGCGGAAACAATGCGTAAAGAAGCTTTAGTTCAAACAAGAGAAGAAATACATAAAATTCGTGAAGATATGGAAGCTGAAAGTCGTGAACGTCGTGACGAACTTAAATGTTATGAACAACGATTGGTCCAAAAAGAAAACAACTTAGATTTAAGAAGTGGAAATTTGGAACAAAGAGAAACTTCTCTTAATAAACGTGAAATACAGGTAAAGCTTCAAAAAGAGAAAGTCGATGATTTGTATTTACAACAAGAGAAAAAGCTGGAAGAAATCTCATTATTATCTAAAGATGAAGCAAGAGACATGATTTTATCCAGAGTTGATGATGAATTGGAACATGAAAAAGCAGTTCGAATAAAGAATGCTGAAGATGAGATTAAAGAGAAGGCTGAAACAAAGGCCAGGGAAATTTTAGCAACAGTTATTCAAAGAAGTGCTGCAGATACGGTATCTGAAACAACCGTATCGGTTGTTTCATTACCGAATGAAGAAATGAAAGGACGTATTATAGGTAGGGAAGGACGAAATATTCGTGCTATTGAAACATTAACAGGTGTAGATTTAATAATTGATGATACTCCTGAAGCGGTTATTTTGTCATGTTTCGATCCTATACGTAGAGAAATTGCAAGACAAGCATTGGAAAGTTTGGTTAAGGATGGACGTATTCATCCGGCAAGAATTGAAGAAATTGTCGAAAAAACAAAGAACGATATAGATAAAGAAATTAAAGAAGCCGGTGAAGAAGCTGTATTGGAATGTAACATCGGTGGTGTTCATCCGGAAATGATAAAAATGCTCGGTAGGTTGAAATTCCGTACAAGTTATGGACAAAATGTATTACGACACTCGGTTGAAACGGCATTTTTTGCCAGTCTTTTAGCGGATGAAGTCGGTGCAGATGCGGAAATGGCAAGACGTGGAGGGTTATTCCACGATATCGGAAAATCTATTGACAGAGAACAGGAAGGTACACATGTAGAATTAGGTGTAGCTCTTGCAAAAAAATACAAAGAACCTCCGAAAGTAATTAATGCTATAGCATCTCATCATGGTGATACTGAAGCTACTTGTGTCGAAGCTGTACTTGTTGCGGCAGCGGATGCTATTTCAGCTGCAAGACCTGGCGCAAGAAGAGAAACATTGGAAAATTATATTAAACGTTTAACCAAATTGGAAGATATAGCCAAGTCATATCCTGGGGTTGATAATTGTTATGCAATTCAAGCAGGACGTGAACTCAGAGTTATAGTTAAACCTGAAAAAATAACAGAAGATCAAGCTATTATTTTATCTCACGATATAGTAAAAAGAATAGAAAATGAATTACAATATCCGGGACAAATAAAAGTTGTTACTATAAGAGAAACTCGTGCTACAGGATATGCGAAATAATGATAGAAGGAACATCTTAATTAAGATGTTCCTTTTATTATATATTTAAATAATAAGAAATATGTTATATTAAAAGAATAAATATATAATTAATATTTTGATTTGGAGGGGTTATGAAAAATCAAATACTTAATAAAATTTTAAAAGCAAGATTAAAATATTTATTATTGTTTATAATTGTATTGATTATTGCATGGATTAGCGGATTTTACTTCGGTAATACTTATAGTAATGAATTTAAAAGTGATTTTAACAAAAATGAAAATATAGAGCTTCCTGCCGTAAGAAATACACCGATAGTTGAAGCTGTAAAAAAAGTAGGGCCTTCAGTTGTAGGAATTACTTCTAAAATTTATGGACGTGATATATTTAATCGTAAATTTGAAATTAATCAGAGTACAGGTTCAGGTGTTATTTTTGATGAAAAAGGATATATTGTAACTAATAATCATGTTGTTTCCGGAAGTGATGATGTAAATGTTTTATTATCCAACGGTAAAACAATTAACGGTAAAGTTATAGGTAAAGATGCAATAACCGATTTGGCAGTTATTAAAATTGACACTCAAGATGATTTACCTACAGCTGTATTTGGTGATTCGGAACAGTTGCAAGTAGGTGAAACTGCTATAGCTATAGGTAATCCTCTTGGATTGGAGTTTAAAGGTACAATAACTGTGGGTGTAATAAGTGCATTGAACAGAACATTGGATAATATGGAACATCGTTTTAAGTTGATTCAAACCGATGCTGCTATAAATCCTGGAAACTCAGGTGGTGCTTTAGCAACAGTCGATGGAAAAGTTATAGGTATTAACAGCTCAAAAATAATAAAGCAAGGAATTGAAGGAATTGGATTTGCAATACCTATTAATCAAGTTAAAGATATTACATCACAATTGATTAAAAACGGTCGTGTTATACGTTCTTTTTTAGGTGCTTCTTTGATTGATGAAGACTTGGCAAATAGATATGGATATGATTGGAGTCGTGACGCCGGTGGTGTGTTGGTATTAAATGTTTACAGAGATGGACCGATTGATGCTTCGGGTATAGAAATCGGAGATTATTTAATGCAGATAAATGATAAACCGGTTAATAAAATTATAGAAATAAGAGAAATTTTAAGTAAGTATTCTCCCGGTGAAAAAATTAATGTTACATATGAATCTGACGGTGTTTTAAAAAGAACAATTGTTGAGTTGGGCGAATCTCCGGAGAATTTGAAATGGTAATTATAATATCTGCAATAGGTAAAATAAAAGAAAAATGGATGAAGGAAGGTATTGATGAGTACCTTAAACGTTTGAAACCGTTTGCTAAAATGAATATTATTGAACATGAAGAAGAAAAATTTTCTAAAAAATCTGAAGAAATTAAGAAGCAGGTTATGGAAAAAGAAAGTATTAAATTATTAAAATCTTTAAAAGATACAGATTGTTGCATATTATTAGATACATCGGGTAAAGAAATGTCATCGGAAGAATTGGCTTCATGGTTTGAAAATAAAATGATTTCAGGTAAAAGTAGATTTCATTTTTTTATAGGAGGTCCTTTAGGTAATGGAGAGACTATCAGAAAAAATATTAAATTTAAATTATGTTTAAGTAAAATGACGTTGACACATCAAATGGCAAGATTGATATTAGTTGAGCAAATATACAGAAGTATAAAAATTATAAAAAATGAGCCTTACCACTTATAAAGAACTATAATAATAATCAAAAATAATGTACAATTAAATAAGATATATTTTTACAATTTGGAGGATTTTATGGGAATAAAACAATATTTAGCAAAAGATTTCATGTCTAAAGATATTATTTCAGTTTCTGCAGATATAAATATTCATGATTTGGTGAAAATATTTGTAGAACATCCTGTAAGTGCATTACCTGTTGTAGGGGAAAAAAATACATTACTCGGAATTATATCGGAAGGAGATTTACTTTATAAAAAGGTAAGACCGTATGTACCTCAATATATGGATGTTTTAGGGGCAGGAGTCTATTATTGGGGCTATGGAAGATTTGCAAGTTCATTTAGAAAATTGCTTGCAACCAAAGCATCTGAAATTATGACAACAAATGTGCACTGTGTTGCTCCTGACACTAATTTGGAAACTGTTACTACTTTAATGATTGATGAGCATTTAAAAAGTGTACCTGTTGTTGAATCTCCGAATAAATTAGTAGGTATGATTACAAGACATGACATTCTTCAAGTTATTGCATCTTCTGAGAAAGATGAAAAATCTGAAAAATAAATTTAATCATTTTTATATATTCGGTGTTTTTATTTATTTTGTTGAATTTGAATATTAATTTTGCTATGATTACCTAAGATTTAAAATAGTAAAATTTAAATAAAATAATTATTTGAAATATATAGGAGTGATTCGTTTGGAAAGATTATTGATTAAAGGTGGAAAACCTTTACATGGATCCGTACGCGTATCAAGCGCAAAAAATGCAGTTTTGCCTATTATTGTGGCGACGTTATTGCCTTCAACACCTGCTACAGTGCTTGATGTTCCAGATTTAGATGATGTAATAACTATTTGCAGCGTTTTGGAATCTTTAGGTGTAATAGTAAAAAAGCAAGGTAGCAGCCTTACATTTGATGCTTCAGGTCTTAATAAATCGGAAGCGTCTTATGAATTGATGAGCCGTATGCGTGCATCTTTTTTGATTATGGGTCCTCTTCTTTCTAAAATGGGCTATGCAAAAATCGCTTTACCCGGAGGATGTATGATTGGAAGTCGTCCTATTGATTTGCATTTAAAAGCGTTTGAGGCATTAGGTGCAAAAATAACTGTAGGAAACGGCTTTGTAGAAGGATATGCACCTCAAGGGTTAAAAGGAACAACTATATATTTAGATTTTCCTAGTGTAGGAGCTACTGAAAATATACTTATGGCAGCAGTACTTGCTGAAGGAAGAACAATTATTGAAAATGCTGCTGAAGAACCTGAAATAGTTGATCTTGTTACTTTTTTATCAAGTATGGGTGCAAACATAAAAGGTGCAGGAACAAATGTTATACGTATTGAGGGTGTTAAAGAACTTAAGGGAATATCGCATACAGTTATTCCGGATCGTATAGAAGCCGGAACGTATATGATTGCTGCTGCAATGGCGGGCGGCGATGTAACAATTGAAAATGTTTTAACGGAACATTTAAAACCTCTTTTGGCTAAACTTTCTGAAGCAGGTGTAAAGGTAATAAAAGATATAGATAGTGTCCGTGTAATTAGTGATGGAAATATAAATTCAACCGATATTAAAACTATGCCTTATCCCGGATTTCCTACAGATTTACAGGCACAATTTATGGCATTGATGACAGTAAGTAACGGTGAAAGCAAGATTACCGAAACTGTTTTTGAAAATAGATTTATGCATGTAGGTGAATTAAGACGTATGGGTGCATCTATTCAAGTTGAGGGAAGATGCGCAACGGTTAGAGGCGTTCCTTTCTTAAATGGTGCATTTGTTCGCGCAACAGATTTGAGAGCAGGTGCTGCACTTGTACTTGCAGGTTTGGCGGCACATGGAGAAACTGAAATAGGTGAGTTGCATCATATTGATCGAGGATATGATCATTTAGTTGAAAAGTTACAAGGCTTAGGGGCTGAAATTTCTCGTGTCGAATAAGAAAAAAATATTAAGCAATAAATTCAAATTTCAATTAGATAAATATACTTTTATGGATTGGCTTGGATCATTCGGGTCTGAAAATATAGGCGTTGATTTAGGGACATCGAATATGGTGGTATATTTAAAAGAAAAAGGTATTATCTTTTCTGAATCATCTGTAGTGGCCAAGCAAGAAAATAAAAATGATTTTTTTTCTTATGGAACTAAAACCGAAGAGATGGAAGGACGTACACCTCAAGGTATAAATTTGATTTATCCTGTAAGAAATAGTGTTGTAGTTGATTATAAAGCAGTTACGTACTTATTGAATTCAATTATGAGTTATTCATATTTGAAAGGATTATTTTTCCATCCGAGATTACTTATATGCGTACCACCGGGCATAAGTAAAGTTCAAAAACGTGCACTTCTTGAAGCTTCGGTTGCAATGGGAGTAAGAAAAACTGTTTTGATTGATCAACCTATAGCTACCTTAATGGGGATAAAAAATAAACGAAAAGATTGTCAAGGGTTTTTCCTGATAGATTTCGGCGGAGGATCTGTTAAAATATCAGTTTTATCCAAACGCGGAATAGTTATAAGTGATTCATTAAAATATGGCGGGATTTATATGGATCAAGCCATTATATCTTATATAAGAAAACAATATCGTGTTAATATAAGTAGAAAATCAGCAGAATCACTGAAAATAACACTTGGTGTTACTTGGGAATTAGATCATGCGCAAAGAACAGCGGAAGTATCAGGGCAATCACTCGATACAGGATTGCCGGTAAGAATTTCTGTAACTTCAAAAGACATATACCAAGCTTTAAGTTCAATTTTAAACAAAGTGTTTTTACAAATAATAAATGTATTACAGCAGACGCCACCTGTTTTGCTATCTGATATAAAAAATGACGGTATAATCATGTCAGGTGCTTTATCACAATTAAAAGGTTTGAGCAATATGATAGGTAATATAACAGGTATTTCAACTTATGTAATAAATCAGCCTTCCTATATTAATGCTATAGGTGCAGGTAAAGCTTTGGAATATATGCATTTATTTCGTGATTCATTACAAGATTTGCATTAGTAAAATAAAAGGGATGCATATGCATTCCTTTTACTTATTTTAAAATTTAACTACCAGGTCGTGAATTATGAGAGAAAATGAAGAGAAAAGGGAAAAACAATTTCGATTTATTTTAATAATATTATTATGTTTACTTTTTGGCGGTATTCACATTGCCGATCCGACTTTTTATTCAACAATTATAAAATTATCCAAAGATGGAAACCTTCAGGGAACTGTTGTATATCTACAAAGTTTTGGTATATGGGCGGTTTTTGTAAGTTTCTTTATAGATGTAATAATAAATATAGTGGGATTTTTGCCTTCTATATTTTTATCAACGGCAAATGGTTTGATTTTCGGTATTTTTTGGGGAACTGTTATATCATGGTTGGCTGAAACTACCGGAGTCATGATTTCTTTTTTTATAATGAGAACGCTTTTTAGAAATATTGCAAAGACCATTATTCAAAAAAGTGAAACTTTGACCAAATTAGATTCCTATGAGTCATGGAAAGCTGTTATGATTGCGCGGGCAATACCTTATATGCCTAACGGATTGGTTACTGCAATATCCGCATTATCAAGCATGACATTTTATGAACATTTATTAGGAAGCTTGATAGGTAAATTTCCGTCAGTTTTATTGGAAGTTGTATTAGGACATGATATAGTTACTTTTAAAGAGCATCAACTAAGATTGGCTGTAATTATAATTGTAGTAGGTATTGTTTACGGATTGATTTGGTTATATATGAAAAATAAAAAAAAGCAAGAGAAAAATAAGTGTTAATTTTATATAACAGTCGTTGATTCTATTGAATGATTTAAAACTATAGAGTAAAATATAAATAATAATTTTACGTTTGATGTAGAGAGGAGAATGTTTAATGAGTAAGGTTTATGTTGTCGGGCACAAGTCTCCTGATACGGACAGTATAGGTGCAGCAGTAAGTTATTCATACTTGTTGAGACAATTAGGTGTAGAAGCTGTACCGATTTGTGCAGGAGAAATTAATAAAGAATCACGTTTTGCACTTGATTATTTCGGAGTGGAAGCGCCTGTATATGTAAAATCTGTAGCAAGAAAAAGTCCTGATGAAGAAAAGAAAAAATTAATTTTAGTAGATCATAATGAATCAAAACAGTGTATTGACGGATTTGAAGACGCAGATATTATTGAAGTTATAGATCATCATAGAATTGGAGATTTTGAAACATTAAAACCGATTTTTATATTGATTCGTCCTGTAGGATGCGTAAATACAGTTGTTTACGGTTTATATAAACAACATGGAGTAAAGCCTTCTCGTGAAGCTGCCGGCATGATGCTTTCTGCTATTATTTCAGATACCGTATTATTCCGTTCACCTACAACAACAGACGAAGATAAACAATCAGCTATTGAACTTGCAAAAATTGCCGGTGTAGATTATGAAAAATATGGCATGGAAATGCTCAGAGCAGGTGCGGATATATCGGATTATCCACCAGAAAAATTAGCAAATAATGATTCCAAAGAATTTAGTGCAGGTGATAAAGTATTTACAATAGGACAAATTTCAGTTATGGATGAAGCACCTATTGAAGCAAAAAAAGCTGAAATAATGAAAATTTTGGAAGCAAGAAAAATTGAAAAAAATTATGTTGCATCTTTCTTGATGGTTACAAACATTCTTACTGAAAATACTGATTTATGGTTTACTGAAGGGGCTAAATCTTTTGCTGAAAAAGCATTTGGTAAAGAATCAAAAAATAATGCGATTTTATTGGAAAAAGTTATGTCCAGAAAGAAACAAGTAGCACCGTTTCTTATTAAGGTATATGAATAGGAATTAAATAAAGTGAGACTCATAATGACTATCAAGTCATATATGAGTCTTATTTTTTAGATACAAAGGAGTAAAATGGATACATATTTAAACTCGTTGAATGAGCAGCAAAGAAAAGCTGTAGAACACTTATATGGGCCGGTACTTATTATGGCAGGTGCAGGATCTGGAAAAACAAAAGCTTTAACTTGTCGTATAGCGCATATGCTGAATAACGGTATAAAACCGGAAGAAATTTTAGCAATTACTTTTACAAATAAAGCTGCACAAGAAATGAAGGAACGAGTACAAAATTTAGTTGGTGTTATAGCGAATAAAATTTGGATGTATACATTTCATTCATTTGGTGTAAGGTTTTTAAGAAGAGAAATTGAAAATGGCGGAATTTATACAAGTAAATTTACTATTTATGATTCTGACGACTCAAAACAATTATTAAAAAATATTTTAAAAGAACTGAATTTGGATGAAAAAATGTTTCAAGTAAATCAAGTTCAATTTAAAATATCAGCTGCAAAAAACTCATTAATTGGACCAAATAAATTTCGTTATGAAAACAGTGGAAACTTTTATAATGAAAAAATTTCCGATGTGTATGAATTATATGATAAATATATGAAACAAAATAATGCTTTAGACTTTGATGATTTGCTTAAATTAACAACTGAAATGCTATATGAAAAAAATATAAGAGAAAAGTGGCAAAAAAGGTTTAAATATATTTTGATTGATGAATATCAGGATACAAATCATGCACAATATTTGATGGCAAAATATATTGCCGGTGAAGATTGTAATATATGTGCAGTAGGTGATGTGGATCAAAGTATTTACTCTTGGAGAGGTGCAGATTTAAAAAATATTATTGATTTTAAATCTGATTATCCACAAGCTGAAATTATTAAACTTGAGCAAAATTACAGATCTACAAAAACAATTTTAAACGCAGCAAATTCAGTAATAAAGAATAATATAGACAGGCCTTCAAAAAATTTGTGGACACAAAACGACAAGGGAGATTTAATACAAAGATATAAAGCATCTGATGAGCATGCAGAAGCGGATTTTATTATAAATACAATAAAAGAAGAACATGATAAAAATAATTGCAGCTATGGGAATTTTGCTATTTTGTACAGAATGAATGCACAATCACGTGTTCTTGAAGAAAGCCTTGTTAAAAAAGGTATAGGATATACAATGGTAGGAGGGACACGTTTCTATGATCGTGCAGAAATTCGTGATATTTTGGCATATTTGAAAGTAATATCAAATTATAAAGATGATATATCATTATTACGTATAATAAATGTTCCTAAAAGGGGTATTGGTAGTGTAACCGTACAAAAGTTATTAAATTTTGCAAAAGATAAAAACATATCAATATTTGAAACCTTGATTATGCTTGAAGAATCTTCATTATCGGAATCAGTCCAGAAAAAAATACAAAAATTCAGTGCATTAATATTTAAATTAGTTAATGAATCAATTCAATGTGATGTATTTGAATTGATTGATATGGTCTTAAAAGAAACAGAATACATTGCGGCTTTACATGAATCTAATGATCCGAGAAGTCAAAGCAGAGAAGAAAATATAGGAGAATTATTATCTGTTGCAAAAGATTTTATAAATGAAAAACCTGACGGAACACTTTCCGATTTTCTTGAAAAAGTTGCACTTGTTAATGATGTAGATAACTATGAAACTGTAAACGATAAAGTAACGTTAATGACTGTTCACAGTGCCAAAGGATTGGAATTTCCCTTTGTTTTTTTAGCAGGAATGGATGAAGGTATATTTCCGGGAGTACGTTCACTTATGGACGAAAGTGCATTGGAAGAAGAAAGGCGATTGTGTTATGTAGCTATTACTAGAGCTAAAGAAAAATTATTTATTACAAGTTCGAATATAAGGACAATGTACGGACAATTAAAGCCATTTAAAGAAAGTAGATTTTTAGAAGAAATTCCCGGTGATTTAATAGAAGAAGTGAAAAGAAATAATTCATGCTATCAATATAATTCAAATGGCAGATTTATTGATAATATTAAAAGTAAATATGCATTGTCGGAATCCGGTATAAGAAATAAATTTCCTAAAAGAAATTCTTCTAACAATTATAATTGGAAAGTTGGAGATATAGTAAAACATAGATTATGGGGAAATGGAAAAGTAGTAGAAGTAAGTGGCAAGGGTAAAGATATGATGCTTAAATTGCAATTTAAAGGAAATAAAATTCGTCAAGTTATGGTGGCATTCGCACCGATTGAGAAGGCATAAAATGATAACAAATGAAATAATTTCAAAAGTTAAAAAATTACGTGAAGAATTAAGATATCACAGTTATTTATATTATGTATTGGATAAGCCTGAAATAAGTGATTTTGAATTTGACAAAATGTATCGTGAATTAGTAGATTTTGAATCTAAATATCCTGAGCTTATTACTCAGGACTCACCTACACAGAGAGTAGGTGGAAAAGCTACCGGAGATTTCAAAAAAGTAGAATTTAAAAAACCTATGTTAAGTTTGTCAAATGCATTTAACGGTAAAGAGTTAATAGAATTTGATAAAGGTGTGAAAGAAACTTTAAATACCGATAATATAGAATATATAACGGAACTTAAAATTGATGGATTATCAATGAATTTAATTTATGAAGAAGGTAAATTAATACGAGGATTGACTAGAGGTGACGGTAAAGTCGGTGAAGATGTTACGGCAAATGTAAAAACAATAAAGTCAATTCCGTTGTACATTGAAAATGCACCGCCTTATATTGAAATAAGAGGCGAAGTATTTATGCCCAGATCGAGTTTCGTAAGTTTAAATGAAAAACGAGATGCTGCAGGTATTATGCCGTTTGCAAATTGCAGAAATGCGGCATCCGGGTCGATAAGACAGTTGGATCCGAATGTTACGGCATCTAGAAATCTTGATTTCTTTGCATACTCCGTAGGAGAAACTGAAGGTATTGAAATTAAAAATCAAGAATCTTTATTAAACTTGCTAAAAAAATTTCATTTCAAAGTAAATCCTAATTATAAAAAGATAAACAGTATTGAAAAAGTTATAGAAATTATTAATGAATGGCAAGAAAAAAGACATCATTTAGGATATGATACTGATGGAATGGTTGTTAAAGTAAACGATTTTGCACAACAAAATATATTAGGAGCAACATCAAAAGATCCTAAATGGGCAATTGCTTATAAATATCCTCCGGAAGAAGAAGAAACAGTTGTTGAAAATATTATAGTTACAATGGGAAGGACAGGTGTTTTAACACCGTCTGCAGATTTAAAACCGGTACAAATAGCAGGAACTGTAGTAAAAAGGGCAACATTACATAATATGAATTTTATAGAAGAAAAGGACATAAGAATAGGAGATATTGTAAAAATTTATAAATCGGGTGAGATTATACCGGAAATATCTGTAGTTTTGAAGAATAAACGTACCGGAAAAGAGAAAAAATTTATTATGCCGTCCGAGTGTCCTTTGTGTAAACATAAAATTTATCGTACAGAAGGTGAAGTTGCATATAGATGTATAAATCCTGATTGTGGTGGGGTTATAAGAGAAAACCTTATACATTTTGCATCAAGAAATGCCATGAACATAGAAGGTTTGGGACCTGCAGTGATAGATGGTTTGTTGGCATACAATTTAATTGAAAATATTGCAGATTTTTATGAATTGAAAAAAGATGATATTATACAAATCGAGCGAATGGGAGAAAAAAGTGCTAAAAATTTATTGATATCAATAGAAAACAGTAAAAATAGAGGATTGTCAAAATTTTTATTTGCATTAGGTATAAGACATTTAGGCGAAAAAGGTTCCGAATTAATATCAGAAAAATTTAAAGATATTGATGTGTTAATGAATGCAAGTGTAGATTCTATAAAATCCGTTTCAGGTATTGGAAATATTACGGCCGAACATATTTATAAATATTTTAAAAATGAGAAAAACAAAAAAATAATAGAAAGATTGAAAAATCATGGAATATTAATGAAACTAAATGAGCGAAAATCTGAAGGTAATGCATTTAAAGGTCATAATGTAGTATTAACAGGTAAACTGAGTAATATAGGAAGAAGAGAAGCCGGAGAAATAATAAAAGCATTAGGCGGCAATTTACAATCAACAGTAACAAAAACTACAACACTTGTCATAGTCGGAGAGAATGCAGGAAGCAAATTGGAAAAAGCAAGGGAAAAAGGAATAAAAATAATAAATGAAAATGATTTTTTAAAAATCATTAATAATAAATAAATAAATGCTCTGAATTAAAAGAATTCAGAGCATTTATTATTTCTCAGTATTCTAAGTATTAGTTTTGTTTTTGGTACTGAAATATATGAAAAAAACAGAAGTTAAAATAAATACAATTACTGAAGTTATTTGCGCACTTTTTAATCCGAATGCCAATATTGCATAATCTCCACGTAAATATTCCAAGAAAAAGCGTAATATGGAATAAAGCATTAAATAAAGGCAAAAAACAGTACCTTTAGGACGTTTTGAACATGAGAACCAAATAAGTAAAACAAAAATTATTAAATCACCTTGACATTCCCAAACTTCTGCAGGCCATAAAGGTTGACTGCCGAATGTTTTATAAGCCAATGTTGTTTTAGGATATAACAAACCGAAAGAACTTCCGGTTGGATGTCCAAATGCATCTCCATTCATAAAATTGGCAATGCGACCTATCGCTTGTCCTAAAATAATTGCGGGGGATATAGTATCTGCAAAAGGAAGTATTGGAATACCATGTTTTTTTAAGAAAAAGTATGCGGCAATTGCAGAAAACAATAATCCACCTTGTATTGCCATGCCTCCTTGCCATATAAAAGGTATTTCCAAAAGATGGTTATGATAGTATTGCCAATCGAAGAAAAATACATCCCACAATCTGCCACCTATAATTCCGGAAAAAGAAATTACAAGTCCAAAATCAAATAAAATTTTTTCCCAACCGTGTCCTTCTTTTTTTAATAAAAAATATGCAATTATACATCCGGCTATAATGCCGAACGAGAAAAATATACCATAAAAACGAATAGGAAAATTTCCTATAAATGTAAGGTATTGATGCATTATATCTCCTTTAAGTTATTTCATTTAATAAATCTGATTATATGTTAAATATTAAATTTAATTACCAAATTATATTATCAAAATAAAATAGCAGCTGCAATAAAAAAGAATAAATTACATAATTTTATTTATAAAAAACCTATGATATACTACAAAAATAAGTGTACTTTATTTATTTAATTTTTTAATTTCGGGTAGGAGAAACATGAAAATAAAAAAATATACGATTTTAATTTTATCAAGTTTGATTCTTACTGTTTTCATTAATGCAAATGCAATTGATAAATTGCATTTGGAAGGGAAAAATTTAAAAGGATTTTACGCCTATAAAGATGAAGATACTGTTTATGTTACACCTGAATTGCTTGAAAATGGCGGTAGATGGAAAATTCAAGAAGAAAAAAATAAAACATTTGCAATTGTAAAAGTTGGAAATAAAGAAGAAAAAGTAGAAATACCGATTATTATAAAAGACAATAAAAAATTAGTTGATTTCGATTTTTTCTCGAAACAAGCAGGCTTGAAAGGTGAAATCAATTTAAAAAGAAAAACATTTAAAATACAAAAAGATAAACAAATTAATTTAAAAAAGGAAAAATCCAATTTAAAACCGTTGATTATATGGGATCCTGATAGTGAATTCAACCAAAATTCTGCATTTTTTACGGAAAATGCAGGCATAAGAATAATATCTCCTACATTGGGAAGTATAAATGTTTTTAACAATGTATTCAGTAATGAATTTTTATCATATTTGAAAAATATTCAAGATTCAGGTATGGAAGTAATGCCGTTGATACATAATAATTTTGATCCGGACAAAACTCGTGATTTTGTAAAGAATTCAAAAAATATAGATGAAATTACCAATCGTATGGCGGCATATTCTGAAGTATACAGATTTGACGGATATAACATTGATTTTGAAAATATGTATAAAGAAGATAAAAATCTATTTACAAATTTTATAAAAGAATTATCAAGTAAAATCCATGCCAGAAACAAAAAATTATCAATTGATATAACCGTAATTGAACCGCTAAGTGATTTTTGGAGTATGTGCTATGACAGAAAAGCTTTATCGGAATTTACCGATTATCAAATAATTATGGGATACGATGAAACTCCTGCAGGAAGTAAATATGCCGGATCTGTTTCATCATATAATTGGTTGAATCGGAAAATACCGGAATTATTAAATGAAGTTCCTGCAGAAAAATTAATCTTAGGTATTCCATTTTATACACGAGCTTGGATAGGATATGACGGAAGTGCAACTTCTTCGGTTTTAACGATAAAAAATAATAGAGAATTCATTATGAAACACAATGTACGTTTAATTTGGCAAGAAAAAGAAAAACAGTATAAAGGTATATATAAAACAAACGGTTTGCCGGCACAAATATGGATGGAAGAAAAAAGGTCATTAGGAGAAAAAATTAAATTAGCAAAAAAATACAAACTTGGAGGGCTGGCATTTTGGAGATACGGATTTGAATCCAGTGATATTTATTCATACTTGGAGAATAAATGGATAAATAATTATTCCGAATATGATATATGGAATAATTCAAATGGAAGCATATTGGAAAAAATAAGAAAAAAGAATAGAATCAAAGATAGGTGACATGTAAATTGAATTTGACTAATTTTATCTGCTAACCTATACTTAAAGGAATATCATTGGGATGTAAAGTTTTACAATGGAGGGCAATAAAATGGAAGAAAAATATATACCTCGTGAGATTGAAAGAAAATGGCAAAAATATTGGTATGATACAAAGTCTTTCAAAGTTGAAATAGATGAAAACAAACCGAAATATTATGTATTGGAAATGTTTCCTTATCCTTCAGGAAATTTGCATATGGGTCATGTAAGAAATTATTCTATAGGTGACGTTATTGCGCGTTTTAAGAAAATGCAAGGGTTTAATGTATTACATCCTATGGGATATGACGCTTTTGGAATGCCGGCTGAAAATGCAGCGATTAAAAACGGTATTGCACCGTCAAAGTGGACATATTCAAATATCAAAAACATGATAAGACAACAAACGGAATTGGGACTTTCATATGATTGGGATATAGATGTTTTAACATGTAAGGAAGATTACTATAAGCACACTCAAAAATTATTTGAAGTTTTTTATAAAAGAGGACTTGCTTATAAAAAAGAAGCTAAAGTAAATTGGTGTAACGGATGTCATACAGTTCTTGCCAATGAGCAAGTAGAAAACGGAAAGTGTTGGAGATGCAAGAGTATAGTAGAAAAGAAAAATCTTTCTCAGTGGTTTTTCAAAATAACTGATTATGCTGAACGTTTGCTTAAAGATTTAGATTTACTCGAAGGTTGGCCGGAGCGAGTAAAATCAATGCAAAAAAATTGGATAGGTAAATCCGAAGGTACCGAGTTTAATTTTAATGTCGAAGGAAGCAATGACAGAATTCGTGTTTACACCACAAGAGTTGATACTGTATATGGTGTAAGTTACTTGGTTATGGCGCCTGAACATCCGTTAGTAAAAAAACTTATTCAAGATAGTGATAATTTAGATGAATTGAATAAATTTATTTATACTGTAAAAAATATAAATGATATAGAAAGAACTGCGGAAGATGCACCGAAATTGGGAATGTTCACAGGTAAATTTGCAATACATCCGCTTACCGGAGAAAGAATTCCGATTTGGATAGCCAATTATGTATTGTTTGAATATGGAACCGGTGCAGTAATGGCAGTTCCGTCTTCCGATCAGCGTGACTGGGAATTTGCAAAAAAATATAATCTTCCTTTCAAGATTGTTATACAAAATGATGAAAAATCATTGTCCTTAGAAAATATGACTCAAGCTTATGTTGACGATGGAATACTTGTAAATTCAGAAGAATTTTCGGGTATGAATTCTAAGGAAGCCAGAGAAGCTATAACTAATAAGCTTGAAAAGATGAATATAGGAAATAAAAAAATAAATTATAGATTGAGGGATTGGTTGATTTCACGTCAACGTTATTGGGGATGTCCGATACCTATAATTTGTTGTAAAGATTGCGGAAATGTACCGGTACCGGAAAAAGATTTACCTGTTAAATTACCGGAAGATGTTGATTTTATTTCAGGAACTCTGTCTCCTCTTGAAACTAATAAAGAATTCCTTAATTGTAAATGTCCTAAATGTGGAAAAGATGCATTAAGAGAAACAGATACAATGGATACATTTATAGACTCTTCTTGGTATTTCTTACGTTATACAGATTCGAAAAATGAAAATATTCCATTCGAAAAAGAAAAATCCGATTATTGGATGCAAGTAGATCAGTATATAGGCGGAATAGAACATGCTATATTACATTTACTTTATTCAAGATTTTTTATGAAGGTTTTATACGACGAAGGCCTTGTAAGAGATTCCGAACCATTTAAAAATTTGCTTTGTCAAGGTATGGTTCTTAAAGATGGCGGAAAAATGAGTAAATCCGTAGGAAATGTAGTAAGTCCTGAAGAAATTGTATCTAAGTATGGTGCGGATACAGCACGTTTATTTATTCTGTTTGCAGCGCCACCGGAAAAAGATTTGGAATGGAGCGATAAGGGAGTTGAAGGTGCTTATCGTTTCTTGAAGCGTGTGTGGATTATTGTAGATAGATTTATTAACTTAAAAACCGAATCACGTGAAGAACTTAATGAAAACGAAAAAGCTTTGAGAAGACGTTTACATCGTTCTATTGCTAAAGTAACTTCAGATTTAAACGGTAAATTCAGCTTTAATACGGCAATCAGTTCAATTATGGAATTAGTTAATGACATGTATCATTTCAGTGAAACTGAATCCACAGTAAGCGAATCTGTTGTTAATGAATGTTTGCGCAATCTTCTTATATTGCTTGCACCTTTTGTTCCACATATAACTGAAGAATTATGGCAACATATACATCAAAATGAGTCCAGCGTTCATTCTGCGTTATGGCCTGAGGTTGATAATTCGGCATTGATTGAAAATGAAGTTGAAATGCCTGTTCAAATAAATGGACGTTTACGTGCAACAATAAAAGTGAATATAAATGATACAAAAGAAGAAATTATAAAAAAATGCCAGGAATCTGAAGATGTTAAAAAATGTTTAACAGACAAAAAGATATTGAAATTTATTGTTGTTCCTAAAAGAATAATTAATATTGTAATAGCCAAATAAACAGTGAAAAACTCCTTATTCGTAATAAGGAGTTTTTCTTGCATAAAGATAAATACTGGTATATAATTATCACAACGATAAAATTCGATTTAATAGGGGTGGGAATATGAAAATTTTTGATGTAGTTGTTATTGGTGGCGGGCCTGCAGGTTTGAATGCGGCAATGTATGCAGTAAGAAAAGAGTTATCTGTTGCGATTATAACTACAGATATCGGCGGACAGATGCTTTTGACAAATGATATAGAAAATTATTTAGGATTTTCATCAATTTCAGGTTTTGAACTTTCAGAAAAAATGGAATCTCATGTAAAAAATTATTCAATAGAATTTATAACAGCACAAGTTTTAAAAATAGAAAAAAAAGAAAACTTTATTACATATTTGGATGATGAAACTGTAATTGAAGGGAAAACATGTATAATAACTTCCGGGAAACGCAGTAGACTTTTAGATATTCCGGGAGAAGCACAATTTACAGGAAGAGGCGTAAGTTACTGTGCAACTTGTGACGGTCCGTTTTATCGTAATAAAACGGTTGCAATTGTAGGTGGCGGTGACAGTGCGGTTCAAGCAGCAATAGAATTGGCAACTATTTCACCTAAAGTGTATTTGTTGGTCAGAAGTCGTATAAGAGCTCAAGAAATTTTAGTTAAGAGAATGAGTGAATATAAAAATATTCAGGTAATGCTAGGGTATACTCCTGAAGAAATAAAAGGAGATAAAAAAGTAAATTCAGTCATAATAAAAAATAAAGAAAACGGACAATTGCAAAGTTTGGAAATTGAAGGTATTTTTGTTGAAGCCGGAGGTATTCCTAATGTAGGATTTGTACCTGAAAATTTAATCAGAAATAATTTAGGAGAAATTGTTACAGATAAAAATTCCGCTACAAATATACCAGGATTATTTGCAGCAGGGGACGTTACAAATAATAAATATAAGCAAGTTATTATAGCGGCCGGAGAAGGTGCCGCCGCTGCTTTGTCAGCACATGATTATCTTTTGATGTCAGGCAAGTAATGAAAATAAATAAATCTGTTAAAGAAATACAATTGCAAAGATTGGAAAAATATTACGGCGAATATAATACCGCACTTGAATACACAAGTCCGTTTACTTTGTTGGTGGCAGTTATTTTATCTGCACAGTGTACAGATAAACGTGTGAATATTATAACGAAAAGAATTTTTCCGAAATTAGATACTCCTGAAAAAATGGTAAAATTATCACAATCCGAATTGGAAAAAGAAATCCGTGATTGCGGTTTATACAAATCTAAAGCAAAACATCTTTTAGGGATGTGTAATGTACTTCTGAAAGAATACAATGGAGAAGTTCCGCATTCATTTGAAGATTTAATAAAATTACCGGGTGTAGGTAGAAAAACGGCAAATGTTGTAAGAAGTGTTGCTTGGGGATATCCTGCAATAGCTGTAGATACTCATGTTTTTCGTGTATCAAATAGACTTAATCTTGCTAAAGGCAAAAAACCGTTAGATGTTGAGTTGGAATTGCAAAAGACAGTTCCGAAAGAAAAGTGGTCTGCATGCCATCATTGGTTGATTTGGCACGGAAGAAAATTTTGTCACGCAAGAAATCCTGATTGTAAAAATTGTTTTTTAAGTGATGTCTGCCCGTCCAATACATTAAAAAAGATATAATGAAGAATGCACTTGAAAGAGTGCATTCTTTTAAATTTGTCAAATGTTAAATATATTTGGTATTGTATATATAGTTATAATGCAAATCAGGAGATAAATATGAAAAAAGTTATATTTGATATTGACGGAGTTTTGTTCAGTGAAGAAAATTATTTTGACGTAGCTGCACTGACAATTCAAGAATGGTTATACGATTCAATATATTTGGGATTACCGACAGAAGCAGATTTATGTAATATAAAAAATACTAATAGAGGAAATATTTCTTCAACTAGATACTATTTGTGGGGAAATGATAAATTAATTCATTTTCTTAAGAGCAAAGGTATAAATTCAGAGTGGGATATGGTGCATGCTTATTTGTCTACAACCATAGGATTAATGGCAAGAGAATATTTTTTAAAAACCGGGGAAAAATTAAATGTTTGTATAAGTACCGAAAAAGATATAAAAAAAGCAGGTCTTGTTTTAATGGGACTTTCAATACCTGGTTCCGAAGAAATATTGAGTTTTTGGCAAAATATTTTAAAAAATGATGCAAACGGAATAGAGATATTTGATTTTTTATTGTTTGAGTTCGGAAAATATTTAGAAAATGTTAAATGGTTACAATTACAAAGCAATTTTTGGAATATGCACAAAGAAACATTTTTAAATATTTATCTAGGTACAAATTTATTTATAAGTGAATTCGGTAAATTTCCATATAACGGTAGAAAAGAAGGATTTATAAAATTTGACAAATCGCTTGCACCTGCATCAAAAATAAAGGCAATGTTTCAGCAAATAAAACAAAAAGGATATAAAATTGCTATAGCAACAGGAAGAAAACTTATAGAAACAGAAATTCCTTTTAAGCAAAATAATTGGTTGGAAGAATTTGATGAAGAATATATAGCAACTGTATCAGATGCTGAAGATGTTTCGAAACTTTTTAAATGTAAAATACCTGATAAACCCGATCCATTTATTTATTATTGTGCTATGTTTGGAAGGAAAAAGGAAAATTATTTAAATTATTTAAATGGAGATATTTTATTGGGTGAAAATGATAACTATATAATAGTAGGAGATTCAATAGCTGATTTTCTTGCTGCAAAAAAAATCGGAGTATCTTTTATCGGAATAACCGGCACATATAAATTTTCAAGTTTGGAGAATATTTTAAAAAATGAAAATTGCGTTTGTGTTGATTCAGTATTAAAAATATTAGATATTTTATAAAATCCGGATTTTCCGGATTTTATTTTAATTATATTTGATAAATTTAATAAATTTTATTTTAAAAAATATATATATAAGTGCTTTTATGATAAAATATCAATATGATGTTGTATATTAGTTAAGAGGTATATATTTTGAATTTTCTTCCTAGAATATATGGACAATCAAAGATACAAAAATCACTTAAGCGTATGGTATCAGATGATACATTGAGTCATACGATTATTTTTTATGGAGATGAAGGTTTAGGCAAGACAACGGCCGCTATCGATTTGGCAGCTGTTTTAACTCGTAAGAATGATAAATATCAAAAAGAAACTGAAATGTGGTTTTCTGAAGATGTTTCAAGATATCAAATTTTGACAACATCAGATAAATTATTATGGTATATAAGACCTTTAGGATTAGAATTAAAGTTTGAACAGTTTCGTATTTTTTTTGAAGAAATGAATTCATTTGATAATCAAGTTCATGTATGTATTATTGATGAAGCTCAAAGTATGATGCCTCCTGTTGCAAATGCATTACTCAAAACTTTGGAAGAACCATTGAATAATGTATATTTTATTTTGATTACTCATGAGTTAAATTCGTTGCTTCCTACTATTATTTCAAGAGCGGAATTATTTCCGTTTTTCCCTTTGAATAAGGAAGAATATATACAATTAATAAATGATTTCCATGATAAATTTACTTTACCTTTAAATTTAAGTGTTGAAGAATCTTTTAGATTGACTGAAGGCAATCCCGGAATGACATTGTCTTTTTCATCTAATAACAATTCTGTCGGATTTGAAGAGGCTTTGAAATTTTGGGAAATTTTTTCTGAAAATAAAACAGCATTTTACAAATTGACCGAAAAAGAATTTAAAGATCGAGTTGAATTCATTCGGTATTTGAAATGTCTATCTTTGATTGGGCAAGATTTAATGGTTATTGCATCAACAGGTAAAACTGATTTTATAAGATGTGTTAATTTTAAAGATATCGAAAAAATAATTGTACAAAAATGGACATATGAAAAAGTTTGTAAAGCAATAAAAATATTAGACAAATCTTTGAAGGCGTGTAAGAGATATATATCAGTGAAATTGATTTGGGATATGATACTTGTTGAATTCGAACATATACAGAAAGGCGATATAGGATGGAAGGTGTAATAGGGGTAAGATTTAAGCGTGCCGGAAAAATTTATTATTTTAATGACAACAGTCTGGATTTACATTTAAATGACGGTGTTATAGTAGAAACATCCAGAGGCATGGAATACGGACACGTTGTTTTGAAACCGACAAGTATAAGTATTTCAGATGAAAATTTACCGCTTAAATCTGTTATCAGAAAAGCAACCGTTAAAGATGAAATACAGTTAAAAAGAAATAAAGAAAGAGAAGAATCGGCTTTTGATATTTGTTTAACTAAAATCAAAAAATTTAATTTTCCTATGCGCTTATTAAGAGTTGAATATACATTTGACAGGAATAAAATAGTATTCTTCTTTACAGCAGACGGGAGAATAGATTTTAGAGAATTGGTTAAAGAACTTGCTGCAGTATTTCATGCAAGAATTGAATTAAGACAAGTCGGTGTTCGTGATGAAGCAAAACAAGTAAATGGAATAGGTCCCTGTGGACGTCCGCTTTGTTGTGCTAATTTTTTAGGTGAGTTTGCTCCTGTTTCCATAAAAATGGCGAAAATACAAGGTCTCTCTCTTAATCCTTCAAAAATTTCAGGTGTATGCGGTAGATTAATGTGTTGCTTAAGATATGAAAATGATCAATATAAAAATGATCCTGAAAGACGCAAGACTTGTTGTAAAATGAAAAAAAGATATGATAATCCGAATTTTTTTGTCGGAATGAAGGTAATTACAGAAGAAGGTTCGGGTCAAGTTGTTTATGTGAATTCACAAAAACATACTGTTAAAATACAATTCGAAAGCAATCAAGTGAAAATTTTACCCTGGAGTGAGGTTGAAGAAGCTGAAAATGAGTAACTGGATTTTAAAAGAAAATGAACGATTGGATGATTTGATTCGTGACGGTATGAAGATTATTCAACGTACTGACGGATTTTGTTTTTCTATCGATTCGGTGTTATTGGCACATTATGTTTCAATAAAAAATAAAGATAAAATAGCAGATTTAGGAACAGGAACCGGAATTATACCATTACTTTTATCGGCATTAGGTGCAAAAGATATTGCTGCATTTGAAATAAATCCTATTATGGCAGATATTGCGAAAAGAAATGTCAGCGGTAATAAAAAGAATGACATAATTAAAGTTTTGGAATGTGATTATAAAAAGATTAAAGAATATTATCCGACCGGAAGTTTTACATCTGTAGTTGCAAATCCACCATATAGAGATATAAAAACCGGAAAAATAAGTAATAAAGAAGCTGTTGCAACTGCTTGTTATGAAATTAATGCTACAATTGAAGATGTATTTAAAACAGCTCAATATTTACTTAAATACGGTGGAAGGTTGACTATGGTTCACAGAGCTGACAGATTATGTGACTTGATAACATATGGTAGAAAGTATAAAATGGAAGCTAAGCGAATGCGATTTATTTATGCACGAAAAAAACATAATGCTGTAAGAGTTTTAGTGGAGTGGAAGTACGGTGGAAATGTAGAAGTCACTGTTGAACCGCCACTCTTTTTACATTATGATGATGGAGCATATACGGAAGAAGTGCTTTCGATTTATGGAAAGGAATAAAATGAATGAAGTGAATAAAGGTACATTATATCTTGTACCGACTCCGATAGGAAATTTATCGGATATAACTCAACGTGCAATAGATATTTTGGCAAATGTGGATATTATAGCTGCGGAAGATACAAGACATACCAAACTTTTGCTTAATCATTTTAATATCCATAAACGCATTATTGCTTATCATGAACATAATAAGCATGTGGCGGGAGAATATTTAATAGAGCAATTAAGAATCGGTAAATCGATAGCACAATGTAGTGATGCAGGTATGCCTGTAATTTCAGATCCCGGTTATGATTTAGTAAAAAAAGCATTGACAGAAAATATTTCTATAATACCTTTGCCGGGAGCAAATGCAGCTTTAACAGCATTGATTGCATCAGGATTGGATAGCAGACAATTTGTTTTTATAGGATTCTTGCCGAAAACAAATACCAAAAAGAAAAAAATATTAAAAGATATTTCAAATTTATCTATGACACTTATTTTTTATGAAGCACCACATAGATTGAAAGAAACTTTGGATATTTTATTAAGCGAATTAGGCAATCGTTATGCGGTATTGGCTAGAGAACTTACTAAAAAATTTGAAACATTTGAGCGAAATACCTTAAGTGAATTACGCAAAAAATTGGATGAAGAATCGGCAAGAGGAGAATACGTTATATTGGTGGAGGGTTTTAAAGATACAGAAATAAAAAAAGAAGAAGTGGAAAAAGATTGGAAAAAAGTTGCACTTTCTTTAGTTGAAAGTGAACCTTTAAAAGATGTTTCACGCAAAATAGCTGTAGAATTTAATTTATCTCGAAGGGAAGTATATCAATATTTGATAAGTAAGAAAAATGATTGATATACTTGAAATGGTTGTTAGGATTTAAATAATATAAGGGGAGAATTTTATGTCTGAAAAACAAGCTTTTTATATTACAACGCCAATTTATTATCCAAGTGCGAAATTACATATCGGACATACATATTGCACAACAGTCGCAGATACTGTAGCAAGATTTAAAAGATTGGATGGAAAAGATGTTTTCTTTTTGTGCGGATCTGATGAACACGGTCAGAAAATTGAACAAAAAGCTACAGAAGCAGGGGTAACTCCAATTGAGTACGTTGATAAAATTGTTAAGGGATTCCAACAATTATGGAAAGAACTTAATATAAGCAATGATGATTTTATACGTACAACTGAGGAAAGACATATTAAAGTTGTACAAAAATTATTTCAGAAAGCTTATGACAAGGGTGATATTTATAAAGGTAAATATGAAGGTTGGTATTGTGTACCCTGTGAAACATTTTGGCCTGAAAGCAAATTACTTGAAGGAAATTTATGTGCAGATTGTAAACGTGAATGTAAACGGGTAAGTGAAGAAGCATATTTCTTTAAAATGTCAAAATATGCTGATAGATGGTTGAAATTTATTGAAGAAAATCCACATTTTATAGAACCTGAATCAAGAAAAAATGAAATGATTCAATTCGTAAAAAACGGTTTGGAAGATTTATGTGTATCACGTACAAGCTTTTCATGGGGAATTCCTGTACCTTTTGATCCTAAGCATGTAGTTTATGTATGGTTTGATGCGCTTACAAATTATTTAACAGCTGTAGGTATAGAAGATGATAAAGAAAAATTTAAAAAATACTGGCCTGCAGATGTACATTTGGTAGGAAAAGAAATAGTAAGATTTCATACTATTATTTGGCCGATTATGCTTATGAGTTTGGATATTGAAATACCGAAACAAGTTTACGGACACGGTTGGCTTGTGGTTGAAGGTGAAAAAATGTCTAAATCAAAAGGTAATGTGGTAGATCCTATTCCTTTGATACATGAATTCGGTTCGGATGCAATACGTTACTATTTAATGAATGATATTCAACTTGGAAGTGATGGTAATTTCGGTAGAGATAGACTTATAAACAGAATAAATTCAGATCTTTCAAATGATTTAGGGAATCTTTTATACAGAACATTGTCAATGGTAGAAAAATATAGAAACGGAATTGTTTATAAAGGTGATATAACCGGAGATAAAGTAATTGAAGATGCGTCATTAAATATTGAAAAAGATTTGATAAATGTTTTAGAAAATTATAAATACGGAATGAATAATTGGAAAATTAATGATGCTCTTAAATCAGTATGGACATATGTTCGTTCGTTAAATAAATATATAGATATAACTATGCCGTGGACATTGGCAAAAGATGAAAGCAAAAAAGATTTATTGGATGCAGTATTATATCATTTGTGCGAAGGACTTAGAGTTGTATCTATATTTGTTTCCCCAGTAATTCCTATAGCAGCTGAAAAAATGTGGAATCAATTAGGGTTAAAAGATTTTAAATCTGTACAATTATCAGATGTTACTTGGGGAAAATTTGAAGAAAATACAAAAATAAATAAAGGGTTACCGATTTTTCCGCGTATTGAAGAAGAAAGTAAAACTGAAACTGAAGAAGTTAAAAATAATCACAATCAAATAACAATAGATGATTTTTCCAAAGTAGAATTGGTTGTAGCTGAAATTTTAGAAGCTGAAAAAGTAAAAAAATCATCAAAACTTATTCATTTAAAAGTTTCTTTAGGAAATGAAGAAAGAAGTGTAGTGAGTGGAATTGCGGCATTTTATAAACCGGAAGATTTAATAGGTAAATGTGTGATTTTGGTATCAAATTTAAAACCTATAAAATTAATGGGAATAGAATCTAAAGGTATGATTTTAGCTGCAAGTAAAGACGGTAAATTAGAAGTTCCATTTGTTAACATGCCGGCAGGAAGCAAAGTAAAATGATTTTTTTTGATACCCATGCGCATATGTACGATAAAGCATTTGATAAAGATAGAGATGAATTGTTGAAATTGTTGGAAAAACTGGAATATAAAATAGTTTGTCCATCAGAAAATTATGAAACATCTTTACAATCAATCGAATTGTCCAAAAAATTTAAAAATTTATATGCTGCTATAGGTATACATCCATATTTTGCTGAAATTGATAAGAAATGTGATTTAAAAAAAATATTCGATTTGGTAAAGGCAAATAGTGAAGTTGTTGCTATAGGTGAAATAGGACTTGACTATTACGATAAAAATAATGATAGAGAAATTCAAAAAGAATATTTTATGAATCAAATAAATATTGCTCAAGAAACAGATTTACCGGTTATTATTCATGATAGAAAAGCTCATGGAGACATATTTTCAATTATAAAAAAAATGAAAAAGCATAATTTGAGGGGAATAATGCATTCATTTAGCGGAAGTATTGAATTTGCAAATGAAATGATAAAATCGGATTTTTATATTTCATTTGCAGGTCCTGTAGCTTATAAAAATAGTAAACGAATAAAAGAAATTGCAAGAATTATTCCACTTGAAAGAATGCTTATAGAAACGGATAGTCCATACATGACTCCACCTCCATTTACAGGACAAAGAAATACTTCGTTGAATTTGTACTATATTGCAAAAGAAATTGCTGCTTTACGTAATATTTCAATAGAAAAAATAATAGAAATAACATATCAAAATGCAATGGATATATATGGTTTGAGATAATGTAAAAATACGTGAATTTTTATTTCACGTATTTTTTTTATTTTAGAAATATTTGCTGTTTATGTGTTTTTATGTAAAAATAACTATATAAAAGTAATGTTAATTTATCAATAAATGAGGTTTTATTAAATGAAAAAATTTTCATGGCTTGATGTAACAAGTCGGATTAATATAGCTGTTGTAGGTGACATAATGATGGATCGATATGTCAGGGGGCGTGTAAATCGCATATCTGAAGAAGCACCTGTACCTATATCAATATTTGAATCCTCGGAAAATATATTAGGCGGCGCTGCAAATACTGCTGCAAATGTAAAAGCTTTAGGTTGTAATGTGTATTTATCCGGAATGTTGGGTCAGGATAAAACTAAAGATGAAGTTTTAAATCTTCTTGATGATAAAAACATAAATAGAGATGCAGTTTTTGCAAGAAAAAATCATTATACAACTGTAAAAACAAGGTTTTTAAATAACAGTCAACAAATTATGCGTTTGGATAATGAAGAAAAATTGAAAATTTCAGAAGCAGAATCTGATAGTATCTTATTATGGCTTGAAAGTTTATGTGAAAATTTGAATTCGGTAATTATATCTGATTACGGTAAAGGTGTAGTATCAAATGAATTAACATGTAATATAATTTCATTGTGTAATAAAAGAAATATTCCTGTTTTAATAGATCCAAAAGGAATCGAGTGGGAAAAATATTCAAATGCATTTGCCTTGACTCCAAATGTAAAAGAGCTTTCAAAATATTGTGGATATTTAATAGAAAATAAAGATGAAAGTATTGTTGAAGCAGGGGCAAGAATTCGTAAAAAGTTAAACTTGGACTATTTAATAGTAACGCGTTCCGAAAAAGGTATAACTTGCATAGGGGAAAATAAAATTATTCATTGTCCTGCATTTGCAAAAGATGTATTTGATGTTTCGGGTGCTGGAGATACAGTAATCAGTGTAATTGCAACTGCAATTGCATGTGGAGTTGAAATGTCGGAAATACTGGAGGCAGCGAATATAGCTGCAAGTATTGCTATTTCACACGTAGGTACATATCAAGTTAAAAAATCCGAATTAGAAAATTATTGTGGAGATTTTAAAAACTTTAAAAGTGTTTTCAATCAAAATGAAATGGATGAATTTATAAAATTAATAAAAAAGTGGAAAAATGAAGGTGAAAAAATAGTATTTACAAATGGATGCTTTGATTTATTGCATAGAGGACATGTGACTTATTTAAAAAAAGCCGCACAATTAGGTACACGATTTATAGTCGGTGTAAATTCTGACAAATCCGTTAGCAGATTGAAAGGTAAAAAACGTCCTATACAAAACATTGAAGATAGAGTATACATACTTAATGAATTACCTTATATTGATGCCATAGTAGTATTTGATGAAGACACTCCGCTAAATTTGATTTCCTTATTAAAACCAGATGTTTTGGTAAAAGGCGGAGATTATAAAAAAGATGAAATTGTAGGGAGAAATTATGCAAAAGAAGTTATTGTAATTCCTTTTGTAGAAAACTGTTCAACAACGAATATAATAAATAAAATTTTAAAAATTAATAAATAACATAAAAAAACTGCACTTTTAAAATCAGTTATAATTTTAGGAGTGCAGTTTAAAATTTGGAATTATTTACATTTTATGTTTATTCCATTTGAAATTTGTTTTTTATAAAAGAAGACTAAAAATGTTATAAATACAGCATCAATTAAACCTGTTAAAAATAATCCTAAAGATGTTCCGAAGCTTTCTAACATTGAACTTACAAATAAACTGCCGAAAGGGGCACTTCCCAGATAAACAAATGTATATAAACTCATAATTCTGCCCAAGTAATTTTTATTAGATGCAATTTGAATAGCAGTATTACAATTAACAAGGAAAAGTGTTACACTGAATCCCATAAAAATAAAAATTGTTATTGATATAAAGAAATTACTTATATAACTTACCGCCGACAGTTCAAGTCCGCAAAGAATAGCATTTATAAAAACCCATTTTTGGCTTAATTGCGTTTTTGCAGCAGCGGATATTAATCCTCCAATCATTGATCCGGTACCGAAACCGAAAAGAATAAATCCGAATCCGTTTACACCTGCATGTAAGACTCTATCTGCAAGTAACGGCCCGTATGAACCGAAGTTTAAGATTAATCCGCTTACTATAGCCAAAGCTATTAAATTGCATAAAATTATAGGTTTTGATTTTGCATGTGTTATGCCCTTTTTTATTTCTTGTGTTGCATTTTTTGTAATTGAATTGCTTATAGAAGATTGTGCTTTCATTTTTTTATATGCAATGAGTACGGGTATTATTGAAAGCGCATTTAAGAAAAAAATGATATCATAAGGAAAGAAATTTATAAGAAAAGCTGCTAATAAAGGGCCAATCATTCTTGTTAAATTGAAATTTGTGGAGTTTAAACTTATTGCACTGTGAAGAGCATCTTTTCCGACAATATCAGGAAGAAAAGACAATCTTGTAGGCATGTCTATTGAATCTATTGTTCCTACAACGAATGCAAAGAATAAAATCCAATAATAATTTGCATGTCCGCTTAAAATAAGTATCCCTAAGCAAACAGATTGGATGATATACATACATTGTGTAACGGTTAAAATTTTTTTCTTGTCATGTCTGTCAATCCAGAAACCTATGAAAAGTGAAAAAATAAAACTTGGTAAAAATTGTACCGCTCCGAGTACACCAAGTAAAAATGCGGAATTTGTAATTTCATAAACAAGCCATTGTTGTGCCGTAAGTTGCATCCAAAATCCGATTAAAGCAACCCATTGACTTGACCAATATAACCTATAGTCCCTTACTTCAAGGGCAGGAAATTTGCTTATAAGATTCATTTTCACCTCTAAAATTATACTTTGATAAGAATATAATAGCACAAATTTGAAAGGATATATAAATGGCAAATAAAAAGAAATTATTTTATGCAGTTAAAGTAGGAAGAAATGTAGGTATATTTTCAGATTGGGAAATATGTAAACAACAAGTTATAGGTTATCCCAATGCTGTGTATAAAGGTTTTTATAATAAAAAAGATGCTGAAGAATTTTTGTTTGAAAATAATTCTATAAAAGAAGAAAGTAATGAAAATAATATAATTGCATATGTAGACGGTTCTTATATACCTTCAAAACCGGAATGTTTTTCTTTCGGAGTGGTTTTAATTGAAAATGGAAAAATTGAAAAATATTCAAAAAAAATCATCAACAAAGAAGAAGCAATGATGCGAAATGTTGCAGGAGAAGTTTATGGGGCAATGTATGCAATAAATTTATGTTTAGAAAGAAAGGGTAAAGTGCTTAATTTATATTATGATTATACAGGTATAGAAAAATGGTGTACGGGTGAATGGAAAACAAATAAAATATTAACTAAAAAACTTAAATTATTTTATGAAACTATAAAAGATAAAATAGATATAAGATTTCATAAAGTTGAAAGTCATACGGGTGTTAAATATAATGATTTGGCGGATTCTCTTGCAAAAGACGCCTTATTTAATTAAAAAAGCATTTTCCTAAATCGTTAATGATTTGAGGAAAATGCTTTTTATTAATTCCATGCAGCTTCTATTGTACCTTTGAATGTTTCTTTTATAAATTGTTTTACTGCGTCGGATTGATATGCAGATACAAATGTTTTGTAGTTTTCATTATCTTTATCTTTTGCACGTGTAGCAATTATCATTACTGCAAGGGGATTGTCTTTATCTTCAAAGAAAATACCTTTTTCTTGTGGAGATATTCCGGCACTTTGTACAAAATTCATTGTAATAACTGAAGCATCAACATCATCTAAGCTTCTTGGTAATTGCGCTGCTTCTATTTCTTTAAAGTTCAAATTTTTAGGATTAGAAACTATATCAGCAGGAGTAGCTTTTATTCCAACGCCTTCTTTTAATTTAATTAAACCTGCTTGTTCAAGTAATTGTAATCCTCTACCTTCATTGGTAGGGTCATTTGGAATTGAAACAGTTGCATTATTAGGTATATCATTTACATTCTTGTAATTGTTGCTATAAATACCCATTCTCATCAAAATAGCATCTCCTATATTAACTAAATCAGTATTATGCTGTTTGTTAAAATTTTCAAGAAAGGGCTTATGTTGATATACAGCGATATCTATGTCGCCATCTGCTAAGGCCTGATCCGGAGTAATATAATCTGAAAATTCTTTTACATGTACAGTCAGACCATGTTTTTCCGCTTCTTTTGCTGCTGCTTCTACTACTTGCGCATGTGGACCGGCAGTTGCACCTACTGTAATTTCATTTTTAGTTGAGGATGCGGAACCACATCCTTTATCTGAACAACATCCTGATAATAAAATGGCTGCAGATAATATTGCAATGCCTCCTAATAAAAACTTCTTCTTCATAAAATAACCTCCATTATTTTTTATTTGTTTTACGTGATAAGTAGTTTCCTGCGAATTGAACAAGTTGAACTATCACGATTAACACTATTATTGTGACAATCATAACGTCTGCTTGAAAACGTTGATATCCGTAACGTATAGCAAGATCTCCAAGACCGCCGCCGCCAATTGTGCCTGCCATTGCACTGGTTCCTATAAGAGTTACTATAACAACCGTTATATTTTCGATCATTGAGGGTAATGCTTCAGGAATAATTACTTTTTTTATAATTTGTAAAGGTGAAGCGCCCATAGATTTTGCTGCTTCAATCAATCCTACAGGAATTTCACGCACTGAAGTCTCTATTAATCTTGCAGTATAAGGTATAGATGCAATTGTTAATGGAATTATTGCTGCATTCGTTCCGATTGATGTTCCTGCAATCATTCGAGTTATAGGGATAATTGCTACCATAAGAATTATAAAAGGTATTGAACGAATTATATTTACTATAAACGATAACGGTTTATTGCAAAATGAACATGAAAGAATTTTTCCTTTTTCAGTAACTACAAGCAATATACCTAAAGGTATGCCAATAACTGCAGATAAAAGAGAGGAAACAAACAACATGTATAAAGTTTCTGCCAATGATTTAAATAAAAGATTAATTATTATTGGAGACATACCCTAAGACCTCACTTTCTATAGGAAGTGTTTTCAAATATTTAAATGAGTTTTCTACATTATTTTCAGCGCCGTCAAGTAAAATAATTAATGTTCCAAACGGTGTTTCTTGAATGTAATCGATATTAGCATATAATATACTGACATTTAAATTATAAAAACGAATTAAATGCTCAATAATAGGTTCATTTGTGACAGCACCTTTAAATGACAATGAGAGTACCATTTTATCGCCTTCAGAATGTTTTGTTTTTATCATGCTATAAAATTCTGAATCTTCAGGTAAGTTTAAATTTGTTGAACCTATAAATTTTTTCAGTGTTTCAGTTTTTGGATTGCTGAAAAGATTTATTACAGAACCTTCTTCTATAATTTTTCCGTTTTCTATTACAGCCACATGATTTGCTATTTTTTTAATAACTTCCATTTGATGAGTTATTAAAATTATTGTTATTCCTAGTTTTTTGTTTATTTCTTTTAATAAATTTAAAATTGATTTTACAGTTTCAGGATCAAGTGCACTTGTAGCTTCATCCGATAAGAGAATAGAAGGTTGAGTTATTAATGCTCTTGCTATTCCTACACGTTGTTTTTGTCCTCCTGAAAGTTGTGAAGGATATTTATTTTTATGATTGGTCAAACCTACTAATTCAAGCATTGAATTTATGCGTTTTTCTTGCTCTTCTTTAGGTGTATTTGATAATTCTAAAGGGAAAGCGATATTCTTATATACGGTACGATTTGAAAGAAGGTTGAAGTGTTGAAAAATCATTCCGATTTTTTTTCTTTCATTACGTAATTCTTTTTCTGATAATTTAGTAATATCTTTACCGTTTATGATAACTTCTCCCGATGTAGGAGTTTCAAGCATGTTTATGCAACGTATTAAGGTGGATTTACCGGCACCTGATTGGCCGATAATTCCAAATATTTCACCTTCTTTTATTTTTATATTTATATCGTTTAAAGCATTAGTTTTATTATCATAAGTTTTATAAACATTTTTCAGTTCTATCATGCGTTCTCCTTATAAATTTAATAAAAAAACTTTCAACGGAATGATGAAAGTTGTTTAATGTTCATCTTTCGGGAAATCCGATGGAATTGGCACCGTTTCAATATGAATGGTTGCCGTAGCTTCATAGGGCCATTCCCTCAGCTACTCTTGATGAAATATTCAGTTGTTGTAAAGTTAGCTTATATTACTATTTATTTTCAAATGTGTCAATAGTTTTTATATTAGATTTTGATATAGTTTTGATATATTTTTATTTAATGATATAATCAATTAAAGAGATATTTAAATAAAGGAGGATGCTATGGGAGTAAATCAGCGTTTAGTAAATCCTATTACAGACAAACTTTTTGATGCTATACTTATGCTTGAATCAAGAGAAGAATGTTATGAATTTTTTGAAGATTTATGCACTATAAGTGAATTGAAAGATATGTCGCAACGGTTAGAAGTTGCAAGACTATTAAAAGAAGGTGCAAAATACGATAAAATAGAAGAAAGTACCGGGGTAAGCACAGCAACTATTTCACGTGTGAAAAAATGTTTGAAATATGGTGCTGACGGATATGTAAAAATTTTGAAAAGAATGGAAGAGACTTCTGACGATAAATAATTTAACTTGACAATACAATAGTAAAGTTTTATATTATTGTTAAATGTAATGAAAGAGAAATGCGTTACAAATGAAATTATTAGAGAGTCTGTGGTTGGTGGAAACAGATAATTTTTTTGTAGACGATACCGCTCTTGAACAGAAAATTTGAAATTAAGTAGAATTTTCCGGTTTGCATCGTTATTTGCTTAGGAGAGAAGCATTTGCTTTAATTGGGTGGAACCGCGGAATTTAACTTTCGTCCCTTGAGGACGAAAGTTTTTTATTTTTAAAGGAGTGTAATTATGATTACTATTGAATTGAAAGACGGGAGTAAATTAAGTTTTGAAGAACCGATAACTCTGTTTGAAGTTGCAAAAAAAATTTCACGAAGCTTAGCTAAAGAAGCACTTGTTGCAAAAGTTGACGGTAATGTTACAGATTTAAGAAATTTAATAAAAGACGGCACAAAAATTGAGTTTTGCACAAAAAATGATCCTGAAGGTTTGGCTGCATTAAGACACACTGCTGCGCATGTTATGGCACAAGCCATACAGCATTTATATCCGGGAACAAAATTTGCTATAGGACCTGCAATATCTACCGGATTTTATTATGATATAGAATCTGAACACGTATTTAAACAGGAAGATTTTCCTGCCATTGAAAAAGAAATGTCAAAGATAATTAAGCAGAATTTACATCTTGATAAAAAAGTGGTTTCAAGAAAAGAAGCTTTGGATTTCTTTAAAAATAAAGAGCAAGATTACAAAATCTTATTAATTAATGATATGCCTGAAGATACAGAACTTTCTATCTATACACAAGGTGATTATGATGATTTATGTCGAGGTGGTCATGTAGATAATACAGGTAAAATTAAAGCTTTTAAGCTCTTAAGTGTTGCAGGTGCTTATTGGCGTGGTGACGAAAATAATGTTATGCTTCAACGTATTTACGGTACAGCATTTTTTAATAAAGAAGATCTGGAACATTTCCTATTTGTTCGTAGTGAAGCTGAAAAGCGTGACCATCGTAAATTGGGCAAACAATTAGATTTGTTCAGTTTTCACGAAGAAGGTCCGGGATTTCCATTCTTTCATCCAAAGGGAATGGTTATAAGGAATTTGCTTATTGATTATGAACGTGAATTGTTTAGAAAATATGGATACGAAGAAATAGTTACACCTATTATTTTATCTAAAAATCTTTGGCTTCAATCAGGTCATTGGGATCACTATAGAGAAAACATGTATTTTACAAAAATAGATAACGAAGACTATGCAGTTAAGCCTATGAATTGTCCCGGTGGAATATTATATTTTAAAACACAACAAAGAAGTTATCGTGATTTACCTAAACGTGTGGGTGAATTCGGTTTAGTTCATCGTCATGAATTACATGGTGCTTTACATGGTTTATTCCGTGTAAGAAATTTTACTCAAGATGATGCACATATATTTATGACACCTAAAGATATGGAAAGTGAAGTTATTTCCGTAGTAAATATGTTTAAAGAACTATATGATGTTTTCGGACTTAAATATCATATTGAGTTATCTACAAGACCTGAAGATTCTATGGGTTCAGATGAACTTTGGGAAATTGCTACAAATGCATTAAGAAATGCAATTGAGAGTACAAACGTTTCATACAGAATAAATGAGGGGGATGGAGCGTTTTACGGTCCGAAATTGGATTTCCATATAGAAGATTCATTAGGACGTACATGGCAATGTGGAACAATTCAAATGGATATGCAATTACCTGAACGTTTTGATGTAACTTACGTAGGAGAAGATGGTGAAAAACATCGTGCAGTTATGATTCATCGTGCAGGATATGGTTCATTAGAACGTTTTATAGGTATATTAATCGAACATTACGCAGGTGCTTTCCCAACTTGGTGTGCGCCTGTTCAAGTTAAAATTATTCCGGTTTCAGAAAATTATCATAATTATGCTCAAGAAGTATATAAAAAGATGTTTGAACAAGGTATACGTGTAGAAATAGATAAAGGTAATGATACCTTGGGATATAAAATAAGAAAAGCACAAATGGAAAAAATTCCTTACATGGTTGTTGTAGGAGAAAAAGAATCAAATTCAGGAAATATATCAGTAAGAAGTAGAGAAAAAGGTGATGAAGGAACTGTAGATATAAATAAATTTATTGAGCTTATATTAAATAAGATGAAGGAAAGAAAATAATGTAAAGCTTGACAAAAGTTATATGTAAATGTTAGTATTTATATGTTATTGCAAGCAGAAGTCATCCGCTTCTCACCTTACAAGACGAAAAGTTACTAAGGTATTGAAAGGAATTTAAAGCGGGCGATTTGTTTCGTCCGTTTTTTACTTGCAATAGAATGTATATTCTAAATGGAGGTGAAAACAATAGCAAAGGAACTTAACATCAATGAACAAATTCGTGCTCGTGAAGTACGAGTTGTTACTGATGAAAATGAGCAATTAGGAATAATGAATATTGGTGATGCTTTAGCTGAAGCTGACGATAGAGGACTTGATTTAGTTGAAGTTGCTCCTAATGGAAGGCCACCGGTATGTCGTATTATGAATTACGGTAAATATCGTTATGAACAGCAAAAGCGTGAAAAAGAAGAAAAGAAAAAACAAAAAGTTTTTCAAGTAAAAGAAGTAAAACTTCGTCCCAATATTGAAGATCACGATTTTTATGTTAAGTTAAAAAGTGCGCAACGTTTTTTATCCGATGGAAATAAGGTTAAAGTAACAATTATGTTCAGAGGTAGAGAAATGACGCATCCCGAGCTTGGGAGTAATGTGCTTGAACGTGTAATTAAAGAATTAGGTGATAAAATAATTTGTGAAAAATCACCTAAACTTGAAGGTCGTAATATGACGATGGTAATTGCACCTAAAGCTTAAAAAAAGGAGAATAATGATATGCCAAAGATGAAAACCTGCCGTTCCGCGGCTAAACGTTTTAAAGTTACAGGATCAGGTCAAATTAAGAGAAATAAGGCTTTCCGTAGCCATATTCTTGAAAAGAAATCTCCAAAGAGAAAGAGAAATTATAGAAAAGCAGCATTAATTTCGAAGGCTGATTACAAACGTATAGCGAAATTATTGCCTAAGAACTTTTAATTGAAAAAGGAGGAATTCGAGAATGGCAAGAGTAAAAAGCGGAATTACAAGTCACGCTAGACATAAGAAAATTTTGAAGTTGGCTAAAGGATACAGAGGTGCACGTCATGCACAATTCAGAAAAGCCAATGAATTAGTTATGAAAGCTCTTTACTATGCAAGAAGAGATCGTAGAGCAAAGAAGAGAGAATTTCGTAAACTTTGGATTGTTCGTATCAATGCAGCAGCTCGTCAAAACGGTATTAATTACAGTACATTGATTTCAGGTTTGACAAGAGCAGGCGTAGAAGTTAATCGTAAAATGATGAGTGAATTAGCTATCAGCGATCCGGCAGGATTTACAAAACTTGTAGAAATTGCAAAAAATGCATAATAAGAATGTGATTATATAACAAATACCGGGGTAAGAATATATTTCTTTACCCCGGTATTTGTTAATAAAAAAAAGCTCGCAACAATGCGAGCTTATAACGTTTATCTACTTGTTTGAACTTTA